>CAYRZL010000015.1:0-13073 GCA_964428795.1 uncultured Lachnospiraceae bacterium
AAAGATATTTTCATTTTATCATGTAAATTTACTTTATTTGTGATATGCTTAATACAACTACTATGAGATAAAGATGTAAAGAGAGATTGACAAATGAGCGGGGAGAACAGACCAAAGAGAAGGCTTTCCAAAAGAGAGATGGAAGAGCGCAGAAGAAGAAAATTAAAAAAACTGAAAATCCGAAGAGCCATTATCCTTGGAGTCATGGCTGCGATCCTGGTTTTGATCATACTGGGAATCAGAGGGATCGTAAAGGCGGTTGCGTCACATATTGAGAAAAACAGAGCACAGGAGACCAGTCTGGATATAAGTGCAGACTCTGAGGATATGACATCGGGAGATACAGGAGATACGAAAACGGAGGATGCCGAAGAACCTGGCGGTGTTCTGGATGATGGATTTGACCTGGCTGTTTCTGCGGATATCTCAAATCCGGTTGATATTACGATCAGCTCCGTTGGGGATTGTACCCTTGGTACAGATGAGACCTTCGCTTATGCTACCGGCTTTAATGCCTACTATGATTCTTATGGTGCTGACTATTTTCTGAAAAATGTCCGTACCGTATTTGAGGCGGATGACCTTACCATTGCAAATCTCGAGGGTACGTTTACCACCTCAACATCCAGAGCGGATAAACAGTTTGCCTTTAAAGCAGATCCGTCCTGGGTATCTATTCTCACCGGAAGCTCTGTGGAGGCTGTGAATGTTGCCAACAATCACAGTCATGATTACGGGGAAGAGAGCTTTGAAGATACATTGACCACCCTGGAGGATGCCGGGATCACATATTTTGGATATGAGGATATGGCAATCGAAGAGGTAGAAGGCGTAAAGATCGGATTGACCGGTATTTATGAGCTGGCAGAAGGTGCGCAAAAGGCAGAACAGGTCAAAGAGAATATTGCATACTTAAAGGAGCAGGGAGCGCAGATCATTGTTGTGAATTTTCATTGGGGCATTGAGAGGGATACAGTGCCGAACGAAACCCAGATCATGCTTGCCAGACTTGCCATAGACGAGGGGGCAGATCTGGTGATCGGACATCATCCCCATGTGCTTCAGGGGATTGAGGTGTATAATGGGAAATATATCTGCTACAGTCTTGGTAATTTCTGTTTTGGAGGGAACAAAAATCCGTCAGATAAAGATACCATGATCTTTCAGCAGACGTTTCATATTTCCATGGACGGAACATTGGAGCCGGTATCTGAGGAGGATATCAATATCATTCCGTGCAGTGTGTCCTCTGCATCTGATAAAAACACCTATTGTCCCACTATTTTGGAAGGAGATGAGGCAGATCGGGTGCTGGATAAGATCGGGCAGCTCAGTGATCAAATTCCAGAGCCTTAAAAATCTGCTTTAAAACGGAACTTAATATTGATTCTCAATAAAATGAATGTTATAATTCAAATATCTGAGATTGAAATCATGGATTGAGATTGAAGATACGCTTTGGATAACTATGTTATTTTGCCGTGTCTTCGGACGCGGTTTTTTTTATTCCGGCGGAATTTCCCATGGAATAATAAATTGGAATTTAATTTGGAGGAAAGAGATGGATACGAGGATCGCAATTATCGGAATTATTGTGGAGGATGTGGATGCCACGTCAGAGGTAAATGAGCTGCTCCATGATTATGGCATGTACATTATCGGAAGGATGGGTATTCCCTACCAGCAGAAAGGGGTAAATATCATCAGTGTTGCGATTGATGCTCCGCCTGATGTGATCAATACGCTGGCAGGAAAAATGGGTAAGGTGCAGGGCGTCAGTGCAAAGACCATTTATTCCAAGGTAGAGGGAACCATTTAATCTCAGTTTCAGATTTATAAAGGCGGAGGAAGCGAAACATGAAGAAGATCGCTATATACGGAAAAGGGGGCATCGGGAAATCCACCATTGTGTCTAATCTGGCTGTAGCTATGGCGGAGCAGGGATTGAAGGTGATGCAGATCGGGTGCGATCCGAAAGCAGATTCTACCATTGCATTAAGACATGGAGAAAAGCTGCCCACCGTGCTTCAGACGGTCCGTGAAAAGAAGGACGGGTTTGAACTGGATGAAATTATAAAGATCGGGTACGCAGGAGTTATCTGCGTGGAAGCAGGAGGTCCCATTCCCGGACTGGGATGTGCGGGGAGGGGTATCATTACCGCACTGGAGAAGCTGGAGAGCAAGGGCGCTTATGACCGGTTTCAACCGGACGTGGTCTTTTATGACGTGCTTGGTGATGTGGTCTGCGGCGGATTTTCCATGCCCATGCGGACCGGGTATGCGGATCAGGTATATATCGTCACTTCCGGCGAAAATATGGCAATATATGCGGCGGCAAATATTGCCATGGCGCTGGATCATTTTAAGGAACGGGGCTATGCCTCTCTCGGAGGTCTGATCTTAAACCGGCGGAATGTACCGAAGGAAGAAGCTAAGGTACAGGAGCTGGCAGAGGACATACATACTGAGATTGTGGGGCGGCTACCAAGAAGCGAGGAGGTCGCTCTGGCAGAAGAGCGTAAAATGACTGTGATGGAAGCGTATCCGGATGGAGAGATGGCGGCATATTACCGTAAACTGGCAGAGGAAATGTTATGTTAAAGAAATTAGATCATGGCAGGGAAGGTCTGGAGTTCAGCTCTCCCGCCAGAGGATGTTGGAATATCGTACATACAGGGATGATGATACCGCAGTCCCACCAGATATTTGTCTGTGCTCAGGGATGTCTGCGGGGCGTGGTGCTTACCGCAGCAGAGATGAATGCCATGAACCGTTATTCCGCCATATCCATCCGGGAGGAAAATGTGCTGGACGGTTCCATGGAGGAGCTGATGATCGAGGGCGTGGCGGATGTGCTGCAAAAGCTGGATTATAAGCCAAAAGCGGTGCTGTTGTTTATCAGTTGTCAGCATTTTTTTCTGGCGTATGATCAGAGGCTGGTGTTTCAGACGCTGCAGGAGAGGTATCCGGACATTGCGTTTGTGGACTGCTATATGATACCCACCTTGCGAAAAAGCGGTATAACGCCGGATCAGCGTATGCGAAAACAGATGTATGCCCTGCTGCAGCCTGCCCAGAAGGATGCCTCCTGTGTAAATATTATCGGAAGCAATCTGCCCCTCAGCAGAAACAGTGAGCTGTACCGTATGTTAAAAGACCACGGTATCACTTTAAAGCAGCTGGGAACGTTAAAAACCTATGATGAGTATCTGAGTATGGCAGCTTCGGTTTTGAACATCATATATGAACCTATTGCTCTCATTGCGGGGGAGGATCTGAAAAAGAGACTGGATACCGATTATCTGTATCTGCCCTGTGTATTTTCCGAAGCAGGGCTTGAGGAAAATTATGAGAAACTCAGTCTGGCTCTCGGCATGGAGAGACCGGATCTGTCACAGGAAAGAAAACGGGCGAAGGAGGCTCTGATCTCTCTGAAGGAGCTGATCGGTGAGACTCCGGTAGCGGTGGATTACACGTTCACCTTTCGGATTTTGAGCTTTACCAGAATGCTGCTTGAGCATGGCATCCATGTGACGGAGGTCTATATTGATATGGTTTCCGGGGAAGAGGAAGCCGACTATGACTGGATTGCTGCAGGATATCCGGATATACGATTTTTTCCCACAAACCGTCCCGGGATGCGTCTTGCAGACCGCAGCCGTTCCGAAAAGGTACTGGCAGTGGGACAGAAAGCCGCATACTTTACCGGAAGCAATTATTTTGTAAATGTGGCAGAGGGCGGCGGTTACTATGGTTTTGAGGGAATTGTGGAGATTGTAGATTTGATGAAGGATGCTTTTTTGCATGAAAAGGATATGAGGAGCATCATTCAAAAGAAAGGATACGGGTGCGAGAGCTGCTTATGAGACAGGTGACAGGACGAATACCGACATACTCTTCCGATGAATTTGGAATCTGCTCTGCGTTGTATGAGCTTGGGGGCATGGTGGTGATGCATGATGCATCCGGCTGTAATTCCACATATACGACCCATGATGAACCCAGATGGTACGATATGGACAGTATGATCTACATATCCGCCATATCGGAGATGGAGGCGATTCTGGGAGATGATGATAAGCTGCTGGATGATCTTATTGAAACTGCAAATGAGCTGCACCCCAAATTTATTGCGTTGGTGGGGGCTCCCATCCCCTATATGATCGGAACGGATCTGCGGGCACTGGCACAGGTGACGGAGCGCCGGACAGGGATTCCTGCTATTGGATTTCAGGCAAACGGAATGCAGCATTACACCACCGGAATTTCCATGGCGCTGGAATGGCTTGTAAAACGCTTCTGTAGAAAAGATGTGAAAAAAATGGAGGGCTGCGCAGTAAATATCATAGGAGCCACCCCTCTTGATTTTTCCATAAACGGAAGCGTGGAGGAGATAGGACGATGGATCACAGATAACGATATGAAATTGTGCTGCTGCATGGCAATGGGAAGTTCACTGGAAGAAACAGGGCAGGCAGGGGCAGCCCGTGTGAATCTGGTGGTATCTTATGGCGGTCTGGCGGCAGCCCGGTATATGGAATCTGCATTTGGTATTCCATATGTGGTGGGAGCGCCTCTTGGGGATGGGTTCGCAGCGCTGCTGGCGGCAGAGCTGAAAGAAGCAGCTCGTACCGAAGTGAGCAGTGTTGCATACGAAAAGCCGCTGACAGGCTGTCCATTGAAATGCAGAATAGCCATTATCGGGGAAAGCGTCACATCGGCGTCTCTTGGCTGTTCCATTGAACAGGCGTATCCTCATGTGCATACGCAGGTTCTTTGTCCCGTGGATACGGAGGATGACCTGCTGCGATGCAGAAATCTTTACAGTGCGGAGGAAATCATAGGTTACCTGGGGGATATGAGAACGCCGGAGGAGGATGATCTGATAGAAGCATTGAAGGAGTTTGACGCAGTGATCGCAGATCCTATGTATCAGGTGATCTGTCCGTCAGGGGTCACATTCTATCCTCTGCCCCATGTGGCGTGCTCAGGCAGATGCTATGAAAAGGATATTCCGAATTTGATTGCAAAAAAACTGTGAGAAAAATTGAGAGATATATTGATAAAATCTGGAGAATAAATTTATGTTAAAACTTGCGATATATGGAAAAGGTGGAATCGGAAAATCCACCACCACGGGCAATCTGGCGGCAGCCTTTGCCATGCTGGGAAAAAAAGTAATTCAGATCGGATGCGACCCGAAGGCTGATTCCACGGTGAATCTGCTGGGGGGCAATCCGGTAAAGCCGGTGATGAATTATCTGAGAGAATATGACAGAGAACCGGAAAGCATAGAGGAGATCGCAAAGGAGGGATTTGGCGGTGTGCTCTGCATTGAGACCGGAGGTCCCACACCGGGACTGGGATGCGCCGGGCGGGGGATCATCACCACCTTCAGTCTGTTGGAGGATCTGGAGCTGTTTGAGACATATCAGCCGGATGTGGTACTCTATGACGTGCTTGGCGACGTGGTCTGCGGAGGCTTTGCGGCGCCGATTCGTGAAGGGTATGCAAGCCAGATCCTGGTCGTTACATCGGGAGAAAAAATGGCGCTCTATGCTGCAAATAATATTAACACAGCAGTGACTAATTTTGAGGACCGGGGCTATGCCACGGTACGCGGCGTGGTGTTAAATCGTCGGAATGTATTAAACGAGCGTGAAAAAGTAGAAGAATTTGCATCTGCAAACGGACTTGAAATTATAGCTGATATTCCTCGCAGTGATGATATCATCCGATTTGAGGATCAGGGAAAGACCGTCATAGAAGGGGATATAGATCTGCCCATCAGTCATATCTATCTGGATCTGGCAAAACAGTTATTAGAGGAATGAGGATGTTATGAAAAAAGAGGTATATTATATTACAGCAGAAGATTTGGCAAAGCGGGGGCGCGATAACGTGCCGGATGAATTACAGTCCGCTAAGCATCTGATCTATAGCTCCCCGGCCACGTTGTCCTTCAATTCTCCGGGCGCTCAGGGATTTGGCGTAAAAAGAGCGGGGCTTGCGGTTCCCGGCTCCGTCATGCTGCTGGTAGCTCCGGGCTGCTGCGGCAGAAACACCACGATCTTAAGTGAGCTTGGAGGCTACTCGAACCGCTTTTTCTATCTGATGATGGATGATACGGACATTGTCACCGGAAGGCATCTGAATAAAATTTCCGGTGCGGTGCAGGAGGTCATTGAATCACTGGATACCCCTCCTTCTGTGGTGATGATCTGCATAACCTGTGTGGACGCCCTTCTCGGAACGGATATGGAGCGTGTCTGTCGAAAGGCGGCAGAGCATACGGGCGTTTCCGTGCTTCCCTGTTATATGTATGCACTAACCAGAGAGGGACGTGTGCCGCCTATGACAGCAGTGAGGAAATCCATCTATTCCCTCCTGGAAAAACGGGAGAGAAAAGCATCCACGGTGAATATTCTGGGACAGTTTGCACCGTATCTGGACGATACGGAGCTGTATGATATTTTACATACGCTTGGTGTGAAGAAGATAAACGAGATCGCTAGATGTGAGTCCTATGAGGAATATCTGTCTATGGCGGAGGCGAACTTTAATCTGGTACTGAACCCGGAATGCCGGCTGGCTGCGGAGGATATCAAAAAGAGACTGAACATTCCGAATATTGAGCTTGCCCGTGTGTATCAGATCGATAAGATACGCAAACAGTATGAGCTGTTTGGGGGAGCTTTGGGAAAAGTCATTGACGACAGCGTATATTATGCCAGGGCACAGGCAGCCATTGACGCATTTACGTTGAGCTATCCGAATACGAGATTTGCGATTGGGGAATGTCTCAATGCAGGCTCCTTTGAGCTGGCGCTGGCATTGATCCGTTATGGGCATCAGGTGACGGAAATCTACGGAACCGTTGCGCCGGAGAATTTTATTTATATTAAAAAGATTGCAGAGCTCAGTCCCGGCACAAAGATCTACACAAATCTGTCACCGACCATGATGTATTATGACTGCAGTGATTCCGAAGTGGATATCACTGTAGGAAAGGATGCAGAGTACTATCATCCGGATTGTGTGAACGTGCCATGGAATCAGGAGGTACAGCCATTTGGATATTCGGGGCTTCGCCATCTGTTTGAGGAACTGAAGGCGGCAAGAGATGATGCGGTTAATGGAACACGCAGGATAAAAACAGAAAAAATCGGAAATCTGATCTAGGAGGATGTTATGAAAGGATTGTTAAAATATTTATCACCGTTTGCACCGGATCAGTCAGGTGCAGCTTCTGTCCTCTACGATCTGGGTGGCATTACCGTGATCTGTGATGCGGGCGGCTGCACCGGAAATATATGCGGATTTGATGAGCCCCGCTGGTTTCTGAGAAAAAGCGCAATATTCAGCGCAGGGCTTCGTGATATGGATGCCATTCTCGGGCGGGATGACAGGCTTGTGGAAAAACTGAAGGATACTGCAAAAAAGGTGGAAGCGTCCTTTGCGGCCATCATCGGAACTCCGGTTCCGGCTGTGATCGCTACGGACTTTCAGGCTTTAAAGCGCATGGCAGAAAAACGCTGCGGTCTGCCTGTGATCACGGTGGAATGTACCGGGACGAGAATGTATGACGAGGGAGAGGAAGAGACATATCTTCAGTTGTTGGAAAAGTTTGCGGAGGATGCACCGGAACAGAAGGAAAAGACCGTCGGTGTGCTGGGAGCAACACCGCTGAATCTAAGTGATCTGCAGGCGGATGTGAAATTAAAACAGATACTTATGCGGCAGGGCTGGGAACAGGTGTACAGCTATGGCATGGGAAGCGGACTTGAGGAATTAAAGCAGGCGGGGGCAGTGAAAAAAAATCTGGTGGTATCTCCCTCGGGACTGGCGGCAGCCAGATATCTGAAAAAAAGATTCGGCATCCCTTACGAGGCAGCTTATCCGCTTTTTACAGAGCAGCAGAGAGAGATTTTCCGGGGACTTGCCGGAAAGCGTGTGCTGGTCATTCATCAGCAGGTAATCGCAAATGCCGTGCGTGAGGAGATCCTGTCTTGCGGAGACAGTGATGTGACGACTGCCACCTGGTTTATGTTGAAACCGGAGCTTGCAAAGAGTCAGGATAAACATATTTCCACGGAGGCGCAGTTTACCCGGCTGGTGGAGGAAGGAAATTATGATGTTGTCATCGGAGATATTTTGATGAAGCGGGCAGCATCCGGCTATGAAGGCGAATGGATTCACCTTCCGCATTTTGCTGTTTCAGGAGAGTGTGAGGTTTAGCTATGAAAACATTACGAATCTGTGTATATGGAATCGTGCAGGGCGTCGGCTTCCGTCCTTTTGTGAGTCGTATTGCAAAAAAGGCGGGAGTGACGGGGAGCGTTGCAAACCGGGGATCCTATGTGGAAATTTATGTGCGCGGCGACGAGGCGGCGTTATGCATGTTTCAGGAGGATCTCAGGAAGATGCCTCCGGAGCGTTCTGCCATATTGAAGATAGATACAAAGGAAATTAAGGATCGGGCATTTGAGAGCTTTGAGATCATTGAGAGTGAGCATGAGGAGGGGGATATTTTTGTATCACCGGATATTGCAACCTGTGAAAAATGCAAGGCAGAGCTTTTTGATCCGAAGAACCGAAGATATATGCATCCCTTCATAAACTGTACCGCATGCGGCCCGAGACTGACGATTCTGGATTCCATGCCTTATGACAGGGAGCGCACCAGTATGGGTGAGTTTCCAATGTGTCCGGACTGTGCTTATGAGTATGAGCATGCCCATACGAGGCGTTACGATGCCCAGCCGGTATGCTGCAATGATTGCGGGCCGGAGGTGTATCTGATCGGGAAGGATGTGCGCGGTTCGGCTGCCATTACCGCCGCCAGACAGGCGATCATGGATGGTCAGATCGTGGCAATCAAAGGAATCGGTGGTTTTCACCTGTGCTGTGACGCCACAAATGAGACTGCGGTAAGGCGTCTGCGTGAGCTAAAACACAGACCCGCAAAACCCTTTGCAGTTATGATGCGCTCCGTAAAGACGGTGGAGCGGGAATGTCTGATTGCGCCGGAGAGTCTGGAAACCTTAGATAATCACCAGAAGCCGATTATTTTGTTTCGCAAAAGGAAAAATAAAAGACTGGCGCCGTCTGTAGCGCCGGATAATCCGAATGTAGGCGTGATGCTGCCCTATGCTCCGGTGCAGATGCTGTTGTTTGATTATAATGACGGTCTGACCATGACCACGGACTGTTTTGTCATGACGAGCGGGAATGTGTCAGGTGCACCGATCTGCCGGACGGACGAGGACGCCGTCAAGGAATTGTCGGGATTTTGTGATATCATGCTGTCCCATAACCGGAAGATTCGTTTGAGAGCAGATGATTCAGTCATGGATTATTATCAGGAAAAACCTTATATGATCCGGCGTTCCAGAGGATATGCGCCCCTTCCGGTGATGCTGTCAAACAAATATAAGGGGCATGTTCTTGCGGTGGGCGGAGAGTTGAAAAACACCTTCTGCATCGGCAAGAACGGATTGTTTTATCCGTCTCCCTATGTGGGAGATATGGCAGATCTTCGTACCGTGCGTGCATTGGAGGAATCCATTGACCGGATGGAGACCCTTCTTGAGGCGGCTCCCACGGTGGTGGCATGTGATATGCATCCGAAATATAATACCACACTGGTAGCAAAGGAGCAGGGCATCCCTGTAATTCCGGTACAGCATCATTACGCACATGTGGTTTCCTGTATGGCGGAGAATGATTACGATCAGCCCGTGATCGGCGTATCCTTTGACGGAACCGGGTATGGGCTGGACGGAACTGTCTGGGGCGGTGAATTTTTCCGGGCGGATTACAGCGGATTTACAAGATTGGGAAGTATACGTCCGTTTCTTCAGGTTGGAGGAGATTCTTCTGCAAAGGAAGGCTGGCGTATTGCGGTTTCCATGGTGCGGGACATTTACAAAGAAGAAGGTAAAAGAATGGCGTTATACCTGGGCTTGTGCGATGAGACAAATTATAATGTTCAGAGTATGATGGCGAAAAATAACATAAACAGCGTGATTTCCACCAGTGCGGGCCGCCTGTTTGATGCGGTCAGCGCAATTCTCGGAATACGGAGGGCTTCTACCTATGAGGGAGAGGCAGCCACTTCATTGATGTTTCATGCGGAGGGATATGCATGGCGCATATATAATCAGGTTCGCATGTCGGATAAGAGAGATCTCTGGAGTGCTTTGGAGAATGATGAGCGGGTGATTACCACGTTGATCGGATTGAAAAAAAGCTATTTGGAAAAATATCCGAAGCTTTTGAACTTAGCATCAGATGAAAGCTCCGGGAGATTTCTGCTTCGTACAGATGAATTGGTTCGCATTATAGTGAAGGAGAAACTATCCGGCGTGAATGCAGATCAACTGTCATGGCTGTTTCATGATCTGCTGGCTATGCAGATTGCCGTGGGATGTGAGAAGGCCGCCCATGATCAGGGCATAGATGTATGTGCATTCAGCGGCGGTGTTTTTCAGAACAAGCTGCTTTTGCGGCTCTGTGAAAATGAATTGAAAAGAAAAAACATCAGGGTATTAAAGCATAGCCTGATTCCGCCGAATGACGGAGGGATCGCCCTTGGTCAGGCAGTTGTGGCAATGCATCAGATAAATCAGAAAAATCAGGAGGATTAAATTATGTGTGTAGGACTTGCGGCAAAGGTTGTAGGAATTAAGGACGGTATGGCAGTTGTGGATGCTTCCGGGGCAAAACGTGAAGTATCGGCAGAGCTGATCGAGGAGTTGGAGCCGGGTGATTATGTGATGGTGCACGCGGGAGTGGCTATTGCAAAAATTACCGATGATGATGAAAATGAAACAGATAGTATTATGGAGTTGCTGTAAATGGAAGAGAGAAAAACTGCAAAAGAGATCATTACATCCTATGATGGACCGAAGCTTCACATTATGGAGGTCTGCGGGACACATACTCATGAAATTTTTAAGCTGGGAATCCGAAAGATTCTGCCGGAAAACATTGAACTGATCTCCGGACCGGGATGTCCGGTCTGCGTGACGCCGGTAGGGTTTGTGGATGAGGCGGTTATGCTGGCTTTGGAGCATCATGCGGTCATCTGTACCTTTGGCGATCTGATCCGCGTGCCGGGTACGGGCATGAGTCTGGCGGATGCCAGAGCGAAGGGAGGAAAGGTACAGATTGTTTATACGCCGCTGGATGCGGTTGCCTATGCGGAAGATCATCCGGAGGAGCAGGTGGTATTTCTGGCAGTGGGATTTGAAACGACTACACCATCTGCCTGTATGGCGGTAAAACGGGCAAAAGAAAACGGGTTGATCAATTTTTCCATTCTGACCGCAAATAAGACGATGCCGGAAGCCTATCTGGCATTGAAGGGGAGCGCGGATGCATTTCTCTATCCGGGGCATGTCAATGCCATCACCGGAGCGGACTGCTGTGAGGAGCTGGCAAGGAAAGAAGGGATTTCCGGGGTTGTGGCAGGATTTACCGCAAAAGAGCTGATGACTGCGCTGGCGGTCGTGGTGGAAAAATCAAAATCCGGGGAACCGTTTTTTGTGAATTGCTATCCGAGAGTGGTAACACCTCAGGGAAGCATCCCCGCAAAGAAAATGATAGAAGAGGTGATGGAGCCCTGTGATTCAGAGTGGCGGGGACTTGGGATGATTCCAAATTCCGGTCTGAGGCTGCGAAAAGAATATGAGGCATATGATGCCCGTGTGAAGTTTGCCCTGCCGGAAGTAAAAGGAAAGCCCAATCCTGCCTGTCGCTGCGGTGAGGTGCTTCAGGGTAAGTGTAAGCCTTCGGATTGCAAGGTGTTTGGAAAAGGCTGCACGCCGCAGCATCCGATCGGGGCATGTATGGTATCCAACGAAGGCGCATGCTCTGCATATTTTCAATATAATTTGTAAGGTGAAGTATTTTGCCCGAAAAACAAATATCGGCTCGATGGCGCAAGCGCCTTAGCCTCGCCTTATATTTGTTTTCCGGTACAGAACACATTTACGTTAGTGAACATGATATTCTATTATAAATTATGGGAGTGAAAACAGAATGGAACAGAAGGTTGTTACTCTTGCACATGGTGCAGGTGGAAAACAGACGTCAGAATTGATAGAGGCTGTATTTAAGGCACATTTTGCGAACCCGGAATTTACCGCGGATGATGCGGCTGTGCTGGATATGGGAACGGGTAAAATTGCCATGAGTACCGATGGATTTATCGTATCTCCGTTTGAATTTAATGGAGGAAATATCGGAAAGCTCAGTATCTGCGGTACGGTAAATGATCTTGCATGTATGGGTGCAAAACCTATGTACATGACATGTTCTTTTATTATCGAAGAGGGATTTCCGTTTGATAAGCTGGAGGAAATTGTCACCTATATGGAAAAAACCGCAGCAGAGGCAGGCGTAAAGATTGTGGCGGGTGATACGAAGGTAGCCGGAAAAGGTCAGGTAGATCACATTTTTATTACAACTACCGGTATCGGAAAGATTCAGGAGGGAGTACATACGTCCGGCGCTTATGCGAAGCCGGGAGATGCTGTTATTGTCACCGGAGATGTGGGGCGTCATGGCTGTACGATCTTACTGGCAAGAGAAAATCTTGGAATTGAGGCAGATATCAAGAGTGACTGTGCACCGCTTTGGGGGGCAGTGGAATCTATGATCCTGACAACAAAGGATATTCATGTAATCCGGGATGCCACAAGAGGCGGCGTTGGAACGGTACTCTATGAGATCGCAGCAGAGAGCAATGTGGGAGTACGTCTGGATTCCCAGGTAATTCCGGTTGACGGTGCGGTAAAAGGGGTGTGCGGTATGCTGGGACTTGATCCACTGTACCTTGCAAATGAAGGAACTCTCGTTGTGATCGCTCCGAAGGAGGAAGCTGCAAAGCTGGTGGAGACCCTTAAGAAAGGAAAATACACCCGGAATGCGGCAGTTATCGGAGAAATCACGGATGAGATGCCGGGAAAGGTAGTCGTGACCACCGAAATCGGAGCGGAAACGCTGTTGCCCCAGCCGGGCGGCGAGTTATTGCCAAGGATATGTTAAAATGCGGGCTGAAAGAAATA
>CAYRZL010000015.1:13173-39369 GCA_964428795.1 uncultured Lachnospiraceae bacterium
AGCCGGGCGGCGAGTTATTGCCAAGGATATGTTAAAATGCGGGCTGAAAGAAATAATATAATCAAAATATATATGCTAAAAAACTCTGAAGCGGCGGCTTTGGAGTTTTTTTCTGGCTGAAAAGACAGGTTCTTAATAAATTTTGTGACAAATATGAATTTCATATTTCTTTTTTTGCAAATGTTGGTTATAATAAATACGATTATGTATGTATATGATGAAATGAAAAATATATGTGGAGGATGAAGGATGAAAGGACAGATTGAAACAAGTTTTGGCAATATCGTGATCGATCCGCAGGTCGTTGCTACATACGCAGGCTCTGTAGCTGTAGGATGCTTCGGCATCGTCGGAATGGCTGCAGTGAACATGAAGGACGGTCTGGTAAAGCTGTTAAAGAAAGATTATCTGCATCATGGTATTAATGTAAGCATTGAGAATAACAGGATTATTTTAGATTTTCATGTGATTATTTCCTATGGTGTGAGTATTGCCACAGTTTCTGAGAACTTAATCAGTGAAGTGAAATACAAGGTAGAAGAGTTCACCGGTATGACGATTGAGAAGATCAACATCTTCGTTGAAGGTGTACGAGTGATTGATTAAGGGGGAGGAACTGTAGTTATGGTAAACGTAATAGATGCGGCGCTTCTGGCAAAAATGTTTCTTGCCGGAGCGAAAAATCTGGAAGCAAAAAAAGAATGGATCAATGAGCTGAACGTATTTCCGGTTCCGGACGGAGATACCGGTACAAATATGTGCATGACGATCATGTCTGCTGCAAAAGAGGTCAGCGCTTTGGCAAGCCCGGATATGAAAACCATCGCAAAGGCGATTTCTTCCGGTTCCTTAAGAGGCGCCAGAGGAAATTCCGGAGTTATTCTTTCGCAGTTGTTTCGCGGTTTTACGAAGGTTATTGCTGATTATGATCAGTTGGATCAGGGAATCGTCTGTGAGGCGATCCAACGTGCAGTGGAGACTGCATACAAGGCAGTTATGAAGCCAAAGGAGGGTACGATTCTGACCGTGGCGCGCGGTGCAGCGGAAAAGGCATTGGAGCTGGTGCAGAATACTTCATTGACGCTGGATCAGTATCTGGCTGCCATTGTAGAGGAAGCAGAGATTGTGCTTGCAAAGACACCGGATATGCTGCCGGTTTTGAAGCAGGCAGGTGTCGTGGATTCCGGCGGACAGGGATTGCTGGAGGTAATCAAAGGTGCATTGGATGCGTTTCAGGGAAAAGAGGTGGACTATACCATTGATGTTCCTGCAAGTACAGGAAGCGGTGTAGTTAAAATTTCACCTGAGACAGAGGCTGAAATTAAATTCGGTTACTGCACAGAGTTCATCATCGTATTGGACGATCCTCTCACAGAGGATGAGGAGGATGACATGAAGTCCTTCCTTCATTCCATCGGTGATTCTATCGTACTGGTTGCAGATGATGAGATCGTCAAGATCCATGTGCACACCAATGATCCGGGACTTGCGATCCAGAAAGCATTGACCCATGGATCTCTGAGCAGGATCAAAATTGACAATATGCGCGAGGAGCATCAGGAGAAGCTCGTCAAGGATGCCGCAAAGGTGGCCGCCGCTCAGGAAGCGGAGGATGCAAGGAAAAAGGCAGACATACCGATGAAAGATATGGGCTTTATCAGTGTGTCGGTAGGCGAGGGTCTCAGTGAAGTATTCAAAGGTCTGGGCGTCGATTATCTGATCGAAGGAGGTCAGACCATGAATCCGAGCACGGAGGATATGCTCAATGCCATTGACAAAGTACATGCAAAGAATATTTTTATTTTCCCGAATAATAAGAACATTGTAATGGCTGCAAATCAGGCGGCCGATATGACAGAGGATAAGAATATTATTGTAATTCCTACAAAAACCATTCCTCAGGGTGTGACAGCTATGATTAATTTCATGCCGGATCAGAGTCCCCAGGAAAATGCAGAGCGCATGATAGAGGAAATCGCAAATGTCCGGACGGGGCAGGTTACTTATGCAGTCCGCAATACGGTGATTGACGATAAGGCTATCAAAGAGGGAGACTTTATGGGAATCGGAGATTCCGGTATTCTTTCCAATGGACAGGATATGATGGCTGTGGTAACACAGATGGTTGACCAGATGGTGTCAGAGGACGTTTCCTTTATTACGATCTATTATGGTGAAGATGTGGAAGAGGAAGATGCGGATAGACTGGCAGAGGCCCTTACCAATGCGCATCCTGATATTGAGATGGACGTACAGTTCGGCGGACAGCCGGTATATTATTATATTATATCCGTAGAATAAAAACAGAGAAACCCTGTCAAATTCGGATGGGGATGATATGATTCAAAAATAAGGTTGTGGCGGGAAGGATTCCCGCCATTTCTGATATTTGAGGAAATTATGAATAGAAATACAAAAATTATTGACGTAAAAGGAATCGGAGAAAAAACAGAAAAGCTGTTTCAGAAAATCGGTGTCTATACAGTAGATGATCTGCTGCTGAATTTTCCGCGGGACTATGAACGATTTCCGGAGCCAATCCAGGTCAGTGACGTATGTTCTGATCAGAAACAGGCGGTGTTTGCCCGTATACAAAAAACACCTGGCGTAAATCCAAAATCCCGTATGCAGGTGGCAACCTGCGATCTGACAGACGGGGAGAAAAAGCTGCGTCTGATCTGGTATCGCAGTCCCTATGTGCGCGCACTTCTCAAACCCGGGAAAGCCTATGTTTTTTATGGTAAAGTGCAGCAGCGAAACGGAATGTTTGTGATGGAACAGCCGGAGATTTTTGAGCCGGAAAAATATGTGCGCGTATCAAAAACCCTGCGTCCCCATTACAGCCTTACCAGTGGTCTTACCAACAATGCCATACAGAAATACACGGATATCTGCCTGAAGGAGCTGGGGGAAGAGCTGGAATATCTTCCTTTGGATATACGAAGCAGGAACCATCTGATGGAATACGGGGAAGCTCTTCGCAATATTCATTTTCCTGAGCGGGAGGAAACCTGTATTGATGCAAGGCGTCGTCTTGTATTTGATGAATTTCTGATCTTTATTCTTTCCATGCAGCTACAGAAGGAAAAAAGCGAACAAATCCCAAATCATTTTGATTTTACAGGAGAAGAACAGATTGCGGATATGGTTCAAAAACTGCCTTATGAATTGACAGGTGCACAAAAAAGAGTTCTGGATGATGTGATGAGAGACATGAAGGGCGAGGGAACCATGCAGCGGTTGATTCAGGGAGATGTTGGGTCAGGTAAGACGATCGTAGCTTTTCTTGCCATGATCTATGCTTCCATAAGCGGATATCAGTCTGCTATGATGGCTCCCACGGAAGTTTTGGCTGTGCAGCATTATGAAAAGCTGAAGGATCTTTGCGAAGAACAGGGACTTCGGATTCCGATTGTTTTATTGACAGGTTCCATGACAGCAAAACAAAAGCGCAATGCCTATGAAAAGATGCAGCTATTTGATCATTGTATAATCATAGGAACCCATGCATTGATCCAGGAGAGGTCTGTATTTCGGGAGCTTGCCCTGGTTATTACGGATGAGCAGCATCGTTTTGGCGTGAACCAGAGAGAGCAGTTGGCAAACAAGGGATTTCATCCCCATATTCTTGTTATGAGCGCTACGCCTATTCCAAGGACGCTTGCAATCATTTTGTATGGCGATCTGGATATTTCCGTGATGGATGAGGTTCCGGCGAAGCGTCTGCCCATTAAAAACTGTGTGGTAAATCAAAACTTCCGCCCGAAATCTTATGAATTTATGAGAAAAGAGCTGGAAAAAGGGCATCAGTGCTATGTGATCTGTCCCATGGTGGAGGAATCTGAAAACTTCAGCGGTGAGAATGTGATCGGTTATGCAGAAAAATTGCAGGCATATTTGGGAAATGACGTCCAGATCGGCATTCTTCACGGTAAGATGAACAGCAATCTGAAAAATCAGGTCATGGAACAGTTTTTGCGGGGAGAGATACAGATTCTTGTATCCACTACGGTGGTGGAGGTCGGTGTGGATGTGCCAAATGCCACGGTGATCATGATTGAAAATGCAGAACGGTTCGGTCTGGCCCAGCTTCATCAGCTCAGAGGTCGTGTGGGACGGGGAGATGCACAGTCCTATTGTATTATGATCAATACAGATGAGAAGAATGAGAAAAATCGCCGCCTTGAGATTTTAAATCAGTCAAACGATGGGTTTTATATTGCAAACGAGGATCTGAAGCTGCGGGGTCCCGGGGATTTCTTTGGAATCAGACAGAGCGGTCTGCTGGAATTTAAGCTGGCAGATGTATATCAGGATGCGGATCTTTTGAAGGATGCGGCTTATGAGGCGGGACTTATTATGGCACATCCGGAAATGCTTCAGAAGGGAGCTTATAAACGGATGGGGGATCGCGTGAGAGTAAAAATACAAAATGATATCAATTTGTAACGGAAATTTCAGACCGGGCATAATCTTATAAAAAATATAAGAAGTTCTATAGAAAAAACATACATTATCTTAAAGAAATAACACGCTCGTAATTGGTACAATTATTGTACTAAGACGAGGGTGTTTTTCTTTTTTCAAGGCAATAGTAATTCCCGGCAGACTTAAAAACAGAAGAAAAGAGGTAGTAAAAAATGAAGAAAATGAAAATCGCGATTCTATTTGGCGGAAATTCCACAGAGCATAAGGTCGTTGTCTGTCAAACGGAATGTGCTATGTGCTGATCTGCGGACATAAAGCCCTTGTGGTGGGACGAATCTGTATGGATCAAATGGCAGTTGATGTGGCAGACATTCCGGATGTGAGAACGGGTATGACTGCCATACTGATCGGAAGGTGCAAAGAGGAAGAGATCTCAGTACCAATGGCAGCCGAAGCCTCAGGGAGTATCACAAATGAATTACTGAGTCAGATGGGGGGCGGAGATGGAAGGTGATTACAACAACTCAATAAAGTGAAAATTCAACAGAAAAATCCCTGTAGTTGTTAATTTTGTGTTATACTATTTGAAATTTATGAAAACGAAAGGAATACAGCCAATGGGATTTTTAGATAAGGATGAAAAGGGTCGTGGACCTTTGATGCGTTTCATCACACGGGATGTTATTGATATGGAGGAAATCGAGCAGAAGCATGATGTGCTCCTTGTATGTGAGGAAGAGTACATTTTAAAATATATGACCAATGTGGTGGATGGAGGAGGTATTTTGGTGCCTCACACAGCAAAAAACGGAGCAGAGGCGGTATTCAAATTTGTATCTGTCAATCCGTCTGTCGTGGTGCTGGACTATGATTTGACTGAGCCGGATGCTGTGGAAACCATGAAAAATTTGCTGCAATTGGATCCTAAAGTGGGTATTCTCATATGTATTCAGGGCGGACGAAAGGGAAAACAGATTGCCCAGACATTTCTGGATGCGGGAGCAGCAGGATGGGTGGACAAGCCCATCACATCCACTGTTTTAATCGAAAAAATCATTAAGATCGTAGATGCAAAGATCAAAGCAGAAAAAAAAGCAAAAAAGGAAGCAGGAAAATCGGAAAAATGAAGCAGGTTGAGCAATGCCGAGAAAACCAAGCGGAGAATTTAACCAAAGTCAATATATAAACGACTTTATGAAAAAGAATTATGACCGGATCAATTTAACCGTTCCGGCAGGAAAAAAAAGCGGTAATAGCTGCGCAGGCTGCGGGCAGAGGGCAAAGCACAAATGCATATATAAATGAATTGATTGACAGGGATTTAGCAAAATTGTAAAGTTTATCCCGGAAGTGGAACCGGAACTGGGAGAAATAGAGGCGTTGCTTGAGGGAAGAAACGACCGGAAAATAAACGGGACGGTTTCGCATGAGGAAATAAACTGGGACTAAAAGAAAAATACTGGACGGTGGGAAATCCCCGCCGTTTTTGCTGTACTAATTTATATCAACCACCCATGGTTCTTGCTTGTAAAACCTGAGCCGCTATGGTATGATACAGATCAGAGTTCTTTGAAATCTTTTTATTAGTACAGATATAAACATAATCAGCGAAAAGGAGTAAAAATATGAATATTTTAGCAATTTCGGGAAGTCCGAGAAAGGGCGGAAATACGGATATTATGGTGGAGACCTTTGCGAAAGCTGCCACACAAAAGGGGCATAGCTGTCAGATTGTCTATTTGAGTGAAAAGCATCCGAACCCATGTCTTGCGTGTAACGCATGTCGGAACAAGCCGGATGGACAGTGTGTGCAAAAGGACGATATGCAGGAAATTTATGAACAGATGTGTCAATCGGACATGATCATTCTGGCATCTCCTCTCTATTATTTTACGGTGTCTGCCCAGTTAAAGACAGTGATTGATCGTTTCTATGCACCGGGCAGCAGGGGAAAAACTATAAAGAAAGCGGCGCTTTTCCTGGATTCCGGATCACCGGGCTATGACGGAGCAGTCTATATGTACCGTCATACCGTAAATTTTCTCGGCTGGGAGGATATGGGCGTCATCTCAATTCCCGGAATGAAAGCAAAAGGGGCAATGGCAGAATGTCCTCAGCTTGGGCAGGTCATTGATTTAGCAGATAAGCTATGATTTTGAATTGTATGATTATTTATTTGATTGTTATAAATCTATTCGGACTGATTCTGATGGCGATAGATAAATCTAAAGCAGTCCGTCACAGATGGCGCATTCCGGAAAAAACACTTTTTCTTGTTGCAATCATCGGTGGAAGTGTCGGTGTGTGGATCGGGATGTATGCATGTCGTCATAAGACAAAACATGCGTCTTTTGTTGTGGGAGTACCTGTGATTCTTATATTGCAGATTGTTCTGATCTGTATGATTGAAAAAAGTCAGGGATGGCAGATACCTTTTTTTTGTGAAAGTATTACAATTCGTGATGTAATAATCTAAGACAGATTGTTTGGCTGGGAGGCAGACTTATGGGGAAGATGACAGTATATCATGGTAGTTACATTACCGTGAAAACACCGAAAATACGAAAAGGGAAAAATACGAAGGATTTTGGTGGAATGACAAAGCCATCATTCCACCAACTGTAATTGATGAATATCCGGGGTGATGGTCATGGAAAAATTCGTGTAATAGACCACAAATCCCGGATTTCCTTTATTCGGTTTTTTCACATGCTTTTTCTGGATATAATCTACCTCTGTCTTATCAGCATCCTTTCCCCGGGAATAGTAGGCTGCCAGTGCGGCAGCTTCTTCAAAAGCCCGGTCCGGCACTTCCTGTCCATAGGTCTTTAAGACTACATGGGAACCGGGCATCCCCTTTGCGTGAAACCACCAGTCATTTCCCTCTGCAAATTTAAAGGTCAGTTCATCATTCTGATAGTTATTTTTCCCAACATAAATATGAAAACCATCGGAGGAAAGATAGTGGTAAGGCTTGCTTTTGTGGGACTGCTTCTTGCTATTATATTTTCGTCTTATATATCCGCTCTGGGTCAGCTCTTCCTTGATATAATATAAATCGGCCTCAGAGGTTGCGATATCCAGTGACATGGCAACAGATTCCAGATGCAGGATAGCGGTTTTGGTTTCTTCAAGCTGTTCTGTCAGGGCTTCGCTTGTCCGTTTCAGTTTGTTGTAGCGGGCAAAATATTTCTGGGCATTTTCCTGGGGACTCAGTGTGGGATCCAGAGGAATGGTGATCATTTCATTTGTATAATAATTCAATGCCTCCAGCTTGTCAGAACCCGGTTCCAACTGATATCCGTAAGTATTCAGCAGCTCACCGTATACTTTGAACTTATTCCTTTTTAACGTATCCTTCATCTGCTTTTGCTGAAGATCGTACTTTTTGCGGTTCCGCTCTAAAGCAGTAGATACGATTTTCCGCAAATCTGTAGATTTCTGGCGCATACGGGTGTAGATATCCTTCTCTGCATAATATTGCATCAGCACATCAGAAATACTCTCCACAGACTGAACGTCATAATCAGAATAAGAAGTCAGCATAATGGAAGCAAATTCTACCGGTTCTTTTCCGTCCTTTGCAATCACCGGATAAAAACGATGTTCCCGGATATCCTCACATACGCCGGAAAAACATCCGTATAATGTGTCTTTCTGTTCGTCTGTCAGACCGGAGGTGGAAAAATCACCGTCAACGCCTGCACGGTAGCAGATTTCATTGGCAGCCAGCGGGCTGAATCCGGTGTATGTGGTATAGAGTGCTTTTGCCACCGGCAGCGGTTTTGTCATGGCAGTATCGAAAAATACAGTCCTTTTGGCACACAGAGGATCATATTTTTCCTGAGTGACAGGAATAAAATAATCTCTTCCCGGCAGCACCTCACGAAGAGAACTTACCTGTGCGGAGATGTGCTTGATGCTGTCGATGATACGGTTATTCTCATCACAGAAAATAATATTGCTTCGTTTTCCCATCAGCTCCACGATCAGTTTTTTGCGGCGCAGGTCTCCAAGCTCGTCCAGATGCTCGATCTCAAATTTGATGATACGCTCCATGCCCGGCTGGGTAATGGCAGTGATCCTTCCGTTTGAAATATGCTTGCGCAGCAGCATACAAAAATTCGGCGCAGTCAGGGGACTGGGCTTATTTTCTTTCGTCAGATACATCAGCGGAAGAGATGCGCTGGCGGAGATGAGCAGACGTACCTGTCCGCAGGAGCCTTTTATCGTAAAAAGCAGTTCATCCTTTTCCGGCTGTGCGATTTTACTGATGCGGCAGTCTGAGATTGTATTGTTTAAGTCATTGACCAGGTTGGCAATGACGATTCCATCAAAAGCCATAATATTCACCTTTTCTAATTACAAATTATTATGTTCTGTTATCAAACAATGTTATTTATTATAAACTTAAAATCATATACGGACAAGAGTTTGACGACATTTCTTTCGGATTTGTCTTGGCAAAAAAGAAATATTATTTTATCATAAAATAATAAGTATTATGGTTTTTTCGTTATCAGGCATGCGAAAGAAAGCTCCGGTGAGGTTTCTTTCATGGTTATCACTTGCGGGGTATTTTAATGGTAGAATTTGAAAAAGTATATCGACAGATACAGAATGCATTTATGAACTTGTTTTCTGAAAAGCAGTTACATGAAATTACCGTCAAAATGATCTGTGCAGAAGTTGGGATTGCCAGAACGACTTTTTATAATTATTTCTCTGATATTTATGAAGTGTTGGAGAGCATTGAAAATTTGCTGATTTCAGATTTAAAGGAAATAAATAAAAGCTTTTTTCAACAGAATTTTCATGGGTGTAAATGTGATAATTTTGACTATTTTTATTCTACTTTGCTATATATTCAGAAAAATAATTTATGGTTTCGTACTCTTTTGAACAGAAGCAAGGATGGTCAGTTTATTTATAAGTGGAAGAAAATAATAAAACATGACTTTGGACTGAAATATCAATACGAAAAAATAAAGTTGGAAAATGAAGCATTAGTATTGGAAATGATTGCTTCTGGAACAATCGGTGCATACATGTATTGGGTCAATAATTTTAATGAGATCAGTATTGAAGTAGTGGCAAAAGAAGTGCTTTATAAATTATGCAGGGATTTTATTTGATGACACATGGATAACATGTGTCATTTCAATTTGCAAGAAAGGCAGTTATAATTATAGTGACATCATAATAAAAAAGGAGGAGATAATATATGCGGTTTAGAGAATGTACACCAATGTTATATTGTGATCCGCTTCCACTGGAGACAGGGATTGAGAGACTTGAGAGCGGAGGAATGCATGTCGCTATCAGAATGTGTTTGGAGGGTCTTACAGCGGAGATGCTGGATTGGTGGTTTGGATGTGAATGTGATACTGATATGTATCGTTTGTGGCATCCGGGTGCACATAAGTTTTCAAAATGGGGAGAGTATGAAGAAAATCATGTTTCGGGAAATGTTGTTGGTATGACACACTTTATTAAAGAGACACTCGGCTCTTCTGAAGTTATGGATATGCAGTTAAAATATCTGGATCCGTATGATCTATTCGGTGAGGAGTTGACAAAAGCCAAAGAACGTGGAGATGCAGATGTAGTACTTTATGGATGGGCAGGAATTGGTGAAAACTGGGAATGTGAAAAAAATGAAAACGGTTATCCTAATTTTATGCAGTATGTAGGGGTAGGACGTGATACACCGTATGGTTTGGTATTACGGAATCACTATTGGTTTGGAGATGAGTTAGGGCTTCCAAGAAAAATTGTGGAGGAAAGAGTGACAGAACAGCTTGCATTATATATGCTGGAGCATGATTCCAACGAGTTTCATATTCTGGGGAAAGTAATACCTTCCTTTTATTTACGTGACAATTGGGATAAACTTGGACAGCCGGAGCCATATACCAGACATAAAAAATTGTCAGATAACGTTATTCCAAAAATGTTTGTATAAATTGTGTTTTTCGCTAAAGATTGATGTATAATCAGATAAATCTGCCTTATACATCAATCTTTTTTTTGCAGGGAGTATGATATTAACTTAGAATTCTAATTTCTCACCTTGTTATTTCCCTTCACATCCGTTAAAATAAGTTTCAAAGATCTCGAACAGGGAGGAGTGCGCGCATATGAGAAAAAAACTCCCCATCGGTGTAGATGGATTTGAAAAACTTAGAAACAATGATTTCTATTATGTAGAAAAAACCGGGTTTATTGAAGAACTTTTGCAGAATTGGGGAGAGGTGAATCTGTTTACCCGTCCGCGGCGTTTCGGTAAATCCCTGAATATGAGTATGCTGAAATCATTTTTTGAGATCGGTGCGGACAGAACCAACAAAGCTGGATTTTTCGCGGGTAAAAGCAGGATATTTCCGGATTGACTTCAAAAGAGAATTATCATATAATGAAACGTAAAACATTCGACTCACATGGAGGAAATTATGTTAAAAAGCATGACCGGATTCGGCAGAGCCGAAGTTTCTGACGAGAGCAGAAAAATTACGGTAGAGATGAAATCCGTGAATCACAGATATCTGGATGTCAACATCAAAATGCCGAAAAAGCTGAATTTTTTTGAGAGCTCCATCCGAACCCTGCTGAAGAAAAAAATACAGCGGGGAAAAGTGGATATATTTATTACATATGAGGATTTATCGGAGCGTACCGCTGCTGTGAAGTACAACCGCACACTGGCGGCGGAATATATGGGTTATCTGAATGAGATGGCGCAGGAATTTGATCTGGAAAATGATGTTCGTGTCAGCACGTTGTCCAGATATCCGGAAGTGTTCACCATGGAGGAGCAGGCGCCTGACGAGGAAGAGCTTTGGAAAACGCTGGAGCAGGCGCTTAATCAGGCGGCAGATCAGTTTGTGGAGACACGGATTGTCGAGGGTGAAAATCTGAAAAAAGATCTGACCGATAAGCTGAATCATATGATTCAGAATGTGGAGCTTGTTGAGGAGCGTTCTCCTGAGATTATGAAAGAGTACAGAGAGCGTCTCCGTCAGAAGGTGCAGGAGCTGCTTGATGATACGAAGATCGATGAGAGCCGGATTGCCACAGAGATGATTATCTTTGCAGACAAGATGTGTACGGATGAGGAGACGGTTCGCCTGAGAAGTCATATCACTTCCATGATCGAGGCTTTGCAGGAGGGCGGAAGCATCGGACGCAGACTGGACTTTATCGCCCAGGAGATGAACCGGGAGGCAAACACCATTCTGTCGAAGGCAAATGATCTGACCGTTTCCAACATTGCCATCGAGTTAAAGACGGAGATTGAAAAAGTCAGAGAACAGATTCAGAACATTGAATAAAGAAAGGTGTTCTAAGCAGTTATAGAGAAAGGAGTGCTTATGGGAAAAATGGTCAACATTGGATTCGGCAATCTGGTTCATTCCGATAAGATCGTTACGATCGTAAATCCGGATTCCGCACCCATGAAACGTTTGATCCAGAAGGCGAAGGAGATGGGGACACTGGTGGATGAGACTCAGGGACGCCGCACAAAAAGCATTCTTCTGACAACCAACGGACTTGTTATATTATCTGCATTGCAGCCGGAGACGATTGCAGGCAGATTCCACCAAAATCAAGAAGGAAAAGAAGGGAAGTAATCTTTTGAAAAAAGGAGTATTGACGATTCTTTCAGGGTTTGCCGGATCCGGCAAAGGAACCATCACAAAAGAATTGATAAAACGTTATCCGGATATTTACCGCCTGTCTGTTTCTGCAACCACGCGCAATCCGAGAGTGGGTGAAGCGGACGGAAGAGAATATTTTTTTAAGACGGTGGAAGAATTTGAAGAGATGATCCGTCAGGATGAACTCATCGAGTATGCCCGCTATGTGGAGAATTATTACGGTACGCCGAAGTCTTATGTAAATGAACAGCTTCGGGATGGTAAGGATGTGATTCTGGAAATTGAAATACAGGGAGCCTTTGCTGTGCGCAGGCTTTATCCGGATGCGCTGTTATTGTTTGTCTCACCGCCGGATATACCGACGGTGGAAGAAAGGCTTAGAAAGCGCGGTACGGAAACGGACGAGGTGATCGCAAAGCGTATGCGGCGTGCCGCGGAGGAAGCGGCAGATATGGATGCCTACGATTACCTTATTATCAACGATGATCTTGAAACCTGCATCAATCAGGTACATCATGTGATCCAGAGTTCGCATCTGCTGATGCAGAACAATAAGGAAACGACAGACAGATTCAAACAGGAATTAACCAGATATATGAAAGGAGAATGATTATGATCCATCCATCTTACACAGAACTTATGAAAGCAATCAATGATACACCGGACGACGAGCCGGTAATCAACAGCAGATACTCTATTGTAATCGCATCTGCAAAACGTGCGCGCCAGATTATTGCAGGAGATGAGCCGCTGGCAGATAATCCGACAAATAAACCGTTGTCCATCGCAGTTGAAGAACTGTATACCGGTCAGGTGAAAATTCTCGGTGAGGACGAGGAGAGTGAAGAAGCGGCAGAATAACATTATGAAGATACTATTTATTTCTCTTGGTTGTGATAAAAATCTCGTAGATACGGAATTTATGCTGGGATTACTGGCAAAGAACGACTACACTTTTACCGACAATGAAGAAGAAGCGGATATTATTATTATCAATACGTGTTGTTTTATAAATGATGCAAAGGAAGAAAGTATACAGAGCACGCTGGAAATGGCTGAATATAGACGCAGAGGTTCCTGTAAGGCTCTGATTTTGTGCGGCTGTCTGGCGCAGCGATACAGAGACGAGATCATCCGGGAGATACCGGAAGTAGATGCGGTGATAGGTACAAATTCCACAGAGGAAATTGTGACAGCCATTCAGGAGGCATTAAAAGGGGAAGCTTATGAGGTTTACCGGCCTTTGGATGATCTTGAGCAGC
Source organism: uncultured Lachnospiraceae bacterium (assembly GCA_964428795.1). Classification (GTDB taxonomy): domain Bacteria; phylum Bacillota; class Clostridia; order Lachnospirales; family Lachnospiraceae; genus CAYRZL01. The sequence continues at coordinate 26,522 of CAYRZL010000015.1, forward strand.
ATTTCAATGGAAGGATTCTCACTACAGGCGGACACTATGCTTATCTGAAAATTGCCGAGGGATGCAATAAGCATTGCACTTACTGCGTGATACCGAGTATCCGCGGTAATTATCGTAGTGTTTCCATGGAGGAAATCATTGGTCAGGCTGTAGAGCTGGCATCTCAGGGAGTAAAAGAACTGATTCTTGTAGCTCAGGAGACGACCCTTTATGGTGTGGATCTTTACGGAGAGAAGAAGCTGCCCGCCTTGCTGGACGCATTGAACCAGATTAAGGGAATCTATTGGATCCGCATTCTCTACTGTTATCCGGAAGAGATCGATGACGCATTGATCGATGCCATAGTGCGCAATGAGAAGGTATGTCACTATCTGGATATGCCCATTCAGCATGTGAATAACACGATGCTTCGCAAGATGGGACGCAAGACCACAAAGGAGGATATCACTGCCATTATAGAGCGTATCCGGGCGAAGATCCCTGATATTGCACTGCGCACGACCCTGATTTGTGGTTTCCCGGGTGAGACAGAGGAAATGCATGATGAACTCATGTATTTTATCAATGAGATGGAGTTTGACAGACTTGGCGCATTTACTTATTCCCAGGAGGAGGATACTCCGGCTGCCGGATTTGATCACCAGATCGATGAGGAAGTAAAGCTCACCCGGCAGGAGGATGTTATGGAACTCCAGCAGGAAATTATATTTGATAAGAATGAAACGCTCATCGGATCTTCTCTTTGGATCATGATTGAAGGAAAAGTGGCGGATGAGAATACATACATTGGAAGAAGCTATCGGGATGCTCCCGGTGTGGATGGTTATGTGTTTGTATCATGTGACCATGAGCTTATGTCCGGCGATTTTGTACAGGTTAAGATCGTGGCGGCACATGAGTATGACTTGATAGGAGAAATACTATGAATTTACCAAATAAACTGACCATGTTCCGCGTGGTTTTGATTCCGTTTTTTGTGTTTTTTATGCTTACAAATGTAGCAGGCGCTGCCGGAGATTATATTGCTTTGATTATTTTTGTGGCGGCAAGTCTTACAGATATGCTGGACGGAAAAATTGCCCGTAAATATAATCTTGTAACGAATTTCGGAAAGTTTATGGATCCATTGGCGGATAAGCTGCTTGTTTGTTCCGCTATGATCTGTCTGGTTGCATTAGACCGGCTTGCGGCATGGATCGTTATTGTGATCGTGGCAAGAGAATTTATCATCAGCGGATTCCGTTTGATCGCATCAGATAATAATATCGTTATTGCAGCCAGCATGTGGGGGAAGTTTAAAACGGTATTTCAGATGGTTATGATCATATTGCTGATTTTAAACTGGCAGTTTATGATCTTCCAGATTCTTGCAATGGTAGTAACCTACATTGCCCTTGCGCTGACCATCGTATCATTGATCGATTATCTGATAAAAAACAAAGGGGTTTTGGCGGAGCAGAAATAACGGGTTTATTGATATCAGTAAAGGAATGAAGATTAATATGACGGTAGAAATCATATGTGTAGGAACAGAGCTTTTGCTTGGAAATATTGTAAATACCAATGCCGCCTGGCTGTCCGAACAATGTGCGCTTTTGGGTCTCGAGATGTATTATCAGACTGTAATAGGGGACAACCCGCTGCGCCTGAAAAGTCAGCTTCTCACTTCAAAAAAACGCTCAGACATCGTGATCTTGAGCGGCGGACTGGGACCTACCGAAGATGATCTTACAAAAGAAATTGCCTGTGAAGTAATGGGCAGACAGCTTGTTTTGGATGAGCAGGCAAAAAAGGATATAGAGATTTATTTCAGAAAATTAAACAGACCGTTGACGGACAATAACTGGAAACAGGCTTATGTTCCGGAAGGATGCAGGGTATTGTATAATAAAAACGGGACCGCTCCGGGCATTATCATGTCTGATGAGGAATCTATATTTGTGTTATTGCCGGGGCCTCCGGGAGAATTAAAGCCCATGTTTGAGGATTTTGTGATTCCGGTATTTGAGCATATGTCCTCTAAAGTGATCCATTCTAAAATGATCAAAATTTCCGGAGTAGGAGAAAGCCGGGTCGAGACAGAGATTCTGGATCTGATCGATGGACAGACCAATCCGACGATAGCAACTTATGCCAAGACCGGAGAGGTGCATATCCGGGTAACTGCCAGTGCAGATACGAAAGAGGCAGCCTATGAGCTTATGGATCCCGTGATTTGTGAGTTGCGTCGCAGATTCGGAAAAAATATTTATACGGAACAGGAATCTGTGACTCTGGAGGATGCGATCACGGAATATTGTCTGAAAAAAGGTGTGACGATTTCCACTGCGGAATCCTGCAGCGGCGGACTACTGGCGGGACGTTTAGTCAATGCAGCCGGTGTGTCTGCTGTATTGAAGGAAGGCTTTGTTACCTACTCCAATGAGGCAAAGATGCGTACCATCGGTGTAAAGCAGGAGACGCTTAATGCTTACGGTGCGGTCAGTGAACAGACTGCATGTGAGATGGCGGAAGGGTGTGCGAAAGCGGCAGGAACCGATTATGGAGTTTCCACTACGGGAATTGCGGGACCCGACGGAGGAACGCCGGAAAAACCGGTGGGACTTGTCTATATTGGGATTTATGCAAAAGGCAGCGTGAAAGCGTATCGTTATCAATTCAGCGGAAATCGTGCGAGAGTGAGAGAGCAGACGGTGGCTATGGCGCTTCGCCGGCTCCGGAATGCATTGCTTGCCGGAGAGGAATCATAACTATGAGAATCATTGCAGGAAAGGCAAGGAGTATGCCATTAAAGACTCCGGCGGGATACGATACGAGACCGACCACGGATCGTATTAAGGAAACCTTGTTTAATATGATCCAGACTTATCTGCCGGGATGTGAATTTCTGGATTTGTTTGCCGGAAGCGGCGGTATCGGTCTTGAGGCTGTAAGCCGGGGAGCGAAAAAAGCGGTTTTTGTGGAAAATAACCGGAAAGCTGCCCGCTGTATTCAGGATAATATAAGTTTTACAAAACTACAGGATTATTGTGAACTTAAAACCATGGATGCCATATCCGCACTGCGCATTATGGAAGGAAAGTATTGTTTTGACGTTGTTTTTCTGGATCCGCCATATGGAAAGGGACTGGAAAAACAGGCGCTCACGGTTTTTCTGGATGGCACACTCGCACATGAAGATACACTATTTATCGTGGAGGCAAAGCTCGACATAGATGCTTCTGAGCTGGTGCCGGATCAGGGATACGAAATTATAAAGACAAAAAAATACAAGACAAATAAACATTTGTTTTTGAGAGGCACCTCGCCTCTGTGGAGGGAATTATGAAAAAGGCAATCTACCCGGGAAGTTTTGACCCGGTGACGCTGGGACATATGGATATGATTATCCGATCGTCAAAAATTGTGGATGAATTAAATGTGGCAGTTTTGAATAATAATGCAAAAAATCCGTTGTTTTCTGCCGAGGAACGTGTTACTATGTTAAGAGAGATGACAGCCGATCTGCCAAATGTGACTGTTTCTTACTTTGACGGGCTGACGGTTGAATATGCAGAAAAAATTGGTGCATCGATTATTATCCGGGGTTTGCGGGCGGTTACAGATTTTGAGTACGAGCTTCAGATCGCACAGACAAATCATATTGTGAAACCGGATATCGACACTGTTTTTTTGACGACCAGTTTGGAATATGCGTATCTCAGCTCCACGATCGTGAAAGAAGTGGCTTCCTATGGCGGTGACATCACTCAGTTTGTACCAAAGGAAATCATTCCAGAAATTTATGAGAAATTTGGAATCAAGTACAATTAGAAAGATAAGGAGAAGTTATGAGCAGTCGATTAGAAGAAATCATTGAAGAAATTGAAGAGTATGTTGATAATTGCAAATTTCAGACATTGTCCAGCACAAAAATTATTGTAAATAAAGAAGAATTAGAAGAGCTGTTGACCGAGCTTCGTATGAAAACTCCGGAAGAAATTAAAAAATATCAGAAAATTATCAACAATAAGGATGCTATTCTTGCAGATGCACAGACAAAAGCAGATGGCATAATTGCAGATGCACAGGCAAAAGCAAGCAGTCTGATCAGTGAGCACCAGATCATGCAGCAGGCTTATGCACAGGCAAATGAGGTAGTTCAGATCGCAACAAATCAGGCACAGGACATTCTGGACAACGCTACGGAAGATGCAAACAACATTCGTACATCTGCTATTTCATATACGGACGAGTTGATGGGCGGTCTGGAAAATGTTCTTGCAAATGCTATTGCAGGTTCTAACGAGCATTTTAACGGTATGATGCAGATTTTGGAGCAGACGCATAGCGTGATTTGTAAAAACCGTTCAGAGCTTGTTCCGGTACAGGAGACAGCTCAGACCGTCCCGGGCGCACATGCCGCAGCAGACGGACTTTCCGTAATATCCAGCGGTTCAGAAGAATAATCAGCAGTTGGAATAGAGGATACATACAAATACAAGCAAAGCGCTGAACAGGACGCATATTCCCTTGAATTTCAGATAGAAGCCAGTGGAGAAAGGTGTGTCTTTTGTGAGACTGATTGTCTGCATAAGACCGCAGCAGCCGCCAAATTGTGTGATGACGCTTAACAGTAGCAGTTTGCCTTCAAATGACAGACTAAGGCTGCTGACAGCCTGGATTCCGTTTGTTACTTCAATGATTCCCATAAGGATCGCATGTAATATTTTATTGGAAAAAGGTAGTTTTATCACTGCCTGAGCGATGATACCGAACAGCATGATATAGCAGCCTAATCTGGTAATTGTTGTAAGACCGTTCATAACAGCAGCATCGATGATTTTAAAATTTATTTGAGATCTTGATGCTGTTTTTTTGCTTAAATTCATGTCGGCGCCCGGTGCGTTGCGGCGGGCATTTTTTCTAAGCAATATGGAGCCTAATATAAGCGGCGGTGCGTATAGAATGAAAAATATGCGGAATGTCCATTCCGGCGATTGAAGAGCTTCATATATGAGGAAACCGCTGATAAAAGCAGGGCTTATGTTGTTTGCTATGGAGCTGAGAAGCTGAAATTCAGTTTGACCCAGCTTTCCTCTGTGCCAGAGGTCAGCAGAAATTTTGCTGCCCATGGGAAAACCCAGAAGAAAACCGGCTGCAAGAGGATAAATCCCATTGGCGGAAATTCCAAGCAATTTTGTGAATGGTTTATGTATGTGAAAAAAGAATCCTTCAAAAAGACAGGTATCCACAATGATATTGGACACAATGGAAAAGGGGAGCAGCACAGGCAGTACATGATGATACCACAGAGAGAGCCCCTGCGCGGCGCCGAGAAGGGAATCCTGCGGGTGAGTGAGCATATAAATTAAAAAACAGATAATGATCAGGAAAAAGAATCTTTTCTTCATGTTTATTTATATTGAAAAAAATCAGAAAATATGTTTAAAAATAAGGAGACGTGTAACAAGATGAAACAGCTTAAGACAACCGGAACAGCAAGATTATTTTACTATTTTGAGGAATTGTGTAAAATTCCTCATGGCTCCGGAAACACAAAAGAAATCAGTGATTACTGTGCAGAATTTGCAAAAGAGCATGGCTTATTTTATGTGCAGGATGAGAAGAACAATATTATTATCAAAAAGAAAGCGTCACCGGGATATGAAAATCAGCAGACGATTATTTTGCAGGGACATCTGGATATGGTCTGTGAGTGTGAGCCGGGAACGACATTTGATTTTGTAAATAATGGTCTGGAACTTTACATCGAAGAAGATTATATTTCTGCAAAAAATACGACTCTCGGGGCAGATGACTGTATTGCGGTTGCCATTGCACTGGCATTACTTGAGGCAGAGGATATTCCCCATCCGGCGATAGAGGCTGTGTTTACTGTTGACGAGGAGATCGGTTTACTTGGCGCCGCATCTATTGATGTGTCTCTATTGGAAGGAAAATGGATGTTGAATCTGGATTCGGAAGTAGAGGGGAGCTTTCTTGCAGGATGTGCCGGAGGCATGAGAGTCAACGCATCTGTGCCCATTGCCCGCTCTGAGGCAGGCGGATGCGGTATTGAGCTTACCGTGACCGGATTACAGGGTGGTCACTCCGGTATCGAGATTCAGTGTGAGAGAGGAAATGCCATAAATCTGGCAGGACGCGTCCTTGGGCAGCTTGCAGATGCCTTTCCGGTAAAATTATATCAGTTGGAAGGCGGTCTTATGGACAATGCAATTCCAAGAGAGTCTGTCATCGGAATGATTGTGGCGGAGCGTGATGTGGAAGCAGTCTGTGAAATGACAGCAAAAATCGAACAGGTTTTAAAGAAAGAATATCAGAGTTCAGATCCGAAATTGATGATTCGGGTTCAGAAGCTTGGCGATATAAAGGAAAAGGTATTGACTGATGGAGCGCTCAAGAAGATACTTGCGTTTTTTGATGCTTTGCCAAGAGGTGTTCAGAATATGTGTGCGGATCTTCAGAATCTGGTGGAGACTTCCCTCAATGCAGGAATTATGTGTTTGGAAGAAAGGGCATTAAAGATAGCTTTTTCTATCCGAAGCAGCGTGGAGAGCAGAAGGGATGAACTTGCAGGCAGAATCCATCGTGTTGCAAAGTATCTGGGAGGATCCTGTGAAGATACAGGGGTTTATCCCGCATGGGAATATGCACCTGAGTCTGAGCTGCGCAGCCGCATCGTGAACTGTTATGAGAGTATGTATGGAAAGAAACCGGTGATTGAGGTAATCCATGCCGGATTGGAGTGCGGACTGTTTGCAGGAAAAATACCGGGACTTCAATGTGTATCCTTTGGGCCGGATATTTTGGATATTCATACACCGAAGGAACGGCTTTCTATCTCTTCTACGGAAAGATGCTGGGATTTTGTCTGTGAATTTTTAAAAGAAGGTTGTAAATAAGAAACATAAATCATATGCTGACAGGAAGATGATTTTAAGGTGCGTCTATGAAATTTGCCGCAAAACGAACTGTATTCCTGCTCAGCATATTTGTGATATGTCTGGCAGCGATTTTTCTTTTTATGAAAAGACCGCTTCAAAGGTTAATGCAGCCGGAAACGGGAGATGTGCTGGAGGTTTTACCGGGACATGAAGTGGATGATGCTTTGCTGGATGCAGTCTGGGAGGACAGCAAAGTATTTCCAATGTTGCAGCTGACACCGGGAGAGGATACCCCGGATTGGGATTTTGGTGATTCCTGGCTGTCGGAGCGTACTTATGGAGGGCAGCGTCTCCATGAGGGGACAGATATCATGACTGCAAAAAATGTGCGTGGTTTATATCCGGTAATCAGTATGTCAGACGGTGTGGTGGAGAAGCTGGGCTGGCTGGAAAAAGGCGGCTGGCGGATCGGTATTCGCTCGGAACATGACATATATTATTATTACGCACATCTGGAATCCTATATGCCGGATCTGTCGGAGGGTGATATGGTTTATGCCGGAGATATACTGGGATTTGCCGGGGACAGCGGTTATGGCGAGGAAGGTACGGTAGGAAATTTTGCGGTACATCTTCATTTCGGCATCTATGTAAATGATAAGGATGGCGTTGAGACGGCGATAAATTCTTATCCGGTACTGGTGAAGCTTGAACAGGAAGAAGTGCTCACCGGAACTCTGCGGTATTGTCTCAGCGGTCAATATAAAGAAGAATGAGAGGCATGAGGAAATGAAACAGCTTCGGTTGGACAAATATCTGGCGGATATGGGATGCGGGAGCAGAAAGCTCATAAAAAAAGCGATGAGCAGGGGTCTGGTACAGGTAAACGGACAGACGGTCAGACAGCCGGAGATAAAGATTGATCCGGGGAAGGATCAGGTGACCTATGAGGGAAAGCAGATACGCTATGAGAGGTTTGTTTACTATCTGCTGTATAAGCCTGCTGGCTGTGTGTCTGCCACGGAGGATAACGTACATAAAACAGTAATGGAATATCTGCCGGAAGATGCGAGAAGCGATATTTTTCCGGTTGGACGTCTGGATATTGACACGGAAGGATTATTGCTTATGACCAATGACGGAGCGCTGGCACACGATCTGCTCTCTCCAAAAAAGCATGTACCAAAGACCTATTATGCTGTGATCGACAGGCAGGTGACAGATGAGGATATCCGGATTTTTACTGAGGGAATTGATATCGGGGAGGAAAGTCTTACAAAGCCCGGAAAACTGGAAATACTGCCTTGTGATAATCAATATACAGGTGACCGCAAGGTGGAGGAGCATAACAGTGAAATACTGTTGACGATAACAGAAGGTAAGTTTCATCAGGTGAAACGGATGTTTCAGGCGGTTGGCAAAGAAGTTTTGTATTTACGACGCATTTCCATGGCAAATCTGAAGCTGGATGACAGAATGAAGCCGGGAGAGTGCCGGAGATTGACAGAGGATGAATATGAGCATATTAGAACATACAAAAGCAGTAATTTTTGATCTGGATGGAACGCTGGTGGATTCCATGTGGATGTGGGATAATATTGATAAGGAATTTTTAGAGTCCAGGGGGATTCCCCACCCTGCAAATCTCTGCCATGAGATCAATGGTTTCAGCTTTACGGAGACAGCGCAGTATTTTATAAAGCGATTTGAATTGCCGGAGACGGTGGAGGAATTAAAAGCGATCTGGAATGGGATGGCAAGGGAAAATTATGAGAAGAGAGTACCGTTAAAGCCAGGTGCGATAGAGCTGATGACAGTTTTAAAGAAAAAGGGGATTGTGATGGGAATCGCCACCAGCAATTCGCCGGAGCTTGTACAGGTCGTATATGAAAAGTTTCATCTTGAGCGTTTTATCGATTGCCTGCTGACCTCCTGCCAGGTTGCCCATGGAAAACCATACCCGGATGTATATCTGGAGGTGGCAAAGCGTATGGGAGTAAAACCGGAGGATTGTCTTGTGTTTGAGGATGCCTCTATGGGAATTCAGGCAGGAAAAAGAGCCGGAATGCGTGTCTGCGGTATGTATGATGAGCCTTCTGCTGCTCTTCAGGACGAAATACGCAGCATGGCGGACTATTATTGCAGAGACTTTTTTGAAGTAATGTGAGCATTTGGGGAGTTGTATGAGACAGTTTTTACCCGTAAACCGGGAAGATATGAGACAGCGAAATATAGAACAGCTTGATTTTGTGTATATTATCGGGGATGCCTATGTGGATCATCCTTCTTTTGGACATGCCATTATCAGCCGGATATTGGAAGCGCATGGTTATTCTGTCGGCATCATACCTCAGCCGGACTGGAAGGACAAGGACAGTATATCCGTTCTTGGAGAGCCGAGGCTTGGCTTTATCGTCACAGCCGGAAATATGGATTCTATGGTAAACCATTATTCCGTCTCAAAAAAGCGCAGGGCAAATGATGCCTACACGCCGGGCGGTGTTATGGGAAAAAGACCGGATTATGCCACGGTGGTATATTGCAACCTGATCCGCCAGACCTATAAAAAGACACCCATCCTTATCGGCGGCATCGAAGCCAGCCTGCGGCGTATGGCGCACTATGATTACTGGTCAAATAAGATAAAACGGTCCGTATTGCTGGATTCGGGAGCGGACCTGCTGCTGTATGGTATGGGGGAACGCAGCATTGTGGAGACTGCGGACGCATTAAATGCCGGAATTGACATCAAAGATATTACCTTTATTCCGGGAACTGTATATAAGACCAGTTCCATTGAAGATGTTTATGATGAAGTGCGGCTTCCTGCATTTCAGGAAATCAAAGAGAACAAAGAAGCCTATGCCAGAAGCTTTTATATACAATACTGCAACACCGATCCATTTTCCGGGAAACGACTGGTGGAAAGCTATGGAATTAAACAGTATGTGGTGCAGAATCCGCCTTCCATGCCGCTGACTACAGCAGAGATGGACAGTGTGTATGCGCTGCCCTATATGCGCACCTGGCATCCTATGTACGATGAGGCGGGCGGCATTCCTGCCATCAGTGAAGTGAAATTTTCCTTGGTGAGCAATCGGGGATGCTTTGGCGGATGCAGCTTTTGTGCCCTTACTTTCCATCAGGGGCGTATCATACAGACCAGAAGCCACGAATCCATCATCCGTGAGGCGGAGCAGTTTATATTGGAACCGGATTTTAAAGGCTATATTCATGATGTGGGGGGACCCACAGCGAATTTCCGTGCTCCTGCATGTAAAAAGCAGTTGAAGCATGGGGTATGTCCACAGAAGCAATGCCTGTTTCCAAAGCCATGTAAAAATCTGGAGGTGGATCACTCCGATTACTTGAAATTATTGCGGAAACTGCGGGAACTGCCGAATGTGAAAAAGGTATTTATCCGATCCGGTATTCGTTTTGATTACCTTCTCTGTGATAAGGATGATACGTTTTTCCATGAGCTTTGCCAGCATCATATCAGCGGTCAGCTAAAGGTGGCGCCGGAGCATATCTCAGATGCAGTGCTAGAAAAGATGGGAAAACCGGATGTATCGGTGTACAATCGTTTTATTCAGAAGTATAAGGCGTACAATGAAAAAATCGGTAAGAAGCAATATCTTGTTCCCTACCTGATGTCCTCCCATCCTGGTTCCACCCTGAAGGAAGCGGTGGAGCTGGCGGAATATCTGCGCGATATGGGGTATATGCCGGAGCAGGTACAGGACTTCTATCCCACACCCTCCACCATATCTACCTGTATGTATTATACGGGGCTGGATCCCCGCACCATGCAGCCGGTACATGTGACGAACAACCCTCATGAGAAGGCCATGCAGCGGGCGCTGATCCAGTATCGCAATCCGAAGAATTATGATCTTGTCTACGAGGCGTTGGTGAAGGCGGGACGACAGGATCTGATCGGATATGATAAGAAATGCCTGATCCGGCCAAAAGCAGGTAAGGACGGATATGGCAATAGACAAAAGCAGAACGGCAAAAACAGAGATTTTGGAAATTCTGCAAGGGCGGATCAAAAGAGGAAAAAGAAAACCATACGAAATGTGCATAAAAAGAAATAGAAATCAGGTGAGTGCATGAAAGAATTTACGGTAGGAAAAAATGAGAGCGGTCAGCGTCTGGACAAGCTGCTGACAAAGATACTGTCTCAGGCTCCGAAAAGTTTTATCTATAAAATGCTGCGAAAAAAAAACATTGTACTCAATGACAAAAAAACTGCCGGAGATGAAAAGACAAACGTGGGAGATGTGATAAAAATTTATCTGGCAGATGAAACCTATGAAAAATTTGCGGGCGTGAAATGCAATGGGACAGAAAGCATAAAAGCGTCAGATAACGCAAACGAAAATAAAAGGAAAGCATCAGCAAAACATACGGATCAGATCAGGCATTTGTTAAACGAGTGCATCATTTATGAGGATGAGGATATTCTGGCGGTGAACAAGCCATCCGGAGTTCTTTCCCAGAAAGCAAAGCCGGAGGATTATTCGGTAAATGAATGGCTTGTGGATTATCTGTTGGAGAAAGGTGATTTGACAAAGCAGGATCTGCTTACCTTCCGTCCATCTATCTGCAATCGTCTGGATCGCAATACCAGCGGACTGCTTATTGCCGGAAAATCGCTTTTGGGTCTGCAGCGTATGGCGGAATATTTAAAGGAGCGCAGCGCACAGAAATATTACCGTTGTATTGTGAAGGGTCATATCGAAGATATGCACCTGAAAGGATATCTGGTGAAAGATCACAGTACAAATCAGGTGTGCATCAGCAAAACACCGGTGAAGGATGCAGTGCCCATCGAAACGTCGTGGAGGGTGATAGAAGAGTTTCAGGGTTCTTCCTTGTTGGAAGTGCATTTGATCACCGGAAAATCTCATCAGATCCGGGCGCATCTGGCATCTGTCGGACATCCGATTCTGGGAGACGTAAAATACGGGGACAAGAAGTGGAATGAATATATGAAAAAGGGCTGCGGAGTGACCTCTCAGCTTTTACATGCATACCGAATGGAATTTCCGGATGGGCGGATATTGACAGCGCCGCTTCCGGAGGAATTTCAGAGAGCAGTTGATTTTTGCAGATAAGATTTTTTGATTTTATCTGCAACTTTTTTTGCCCTTTATAAGCACATATATAGTGAAAGGTGGTAAAAAGTGATCGATCCGAATATTACAGCTTTTTTCAATGAAACATATGATTCCACACATAACGAAATTTTGATTTATCTGACGGGAAAATGCAGGAATTTATCGGATGTAAATGATATCTGCTAGGATGTGTATTTTGAGTTTTATAAAATTTTATCCTACAAAGGGATCTCCTACATACGAAATCCGAAGGGGTTATTAAAAAGGCTTGCAAGGCGAAAAATGCATCAATTCTATCATGCAAAGGAGCAGTAAGGAGAGATAGAAACACTGTCTGTGCCGAACAAAGAAGCGGTGCTGAATCACTGCATCCTTGCTTTGGAAAAAGAAGAAAAGGCGAATGCATCAATGAAAGCAGGAAAATTTATGCCAAGAAAGTTTGCAGTAGTTGTCTGTGTGGTGGTTTGTATTATGGCATCTTCCACAATCTGTTATGCAGCCACAGGTCAGTACTCCCTGCTCACAAGCGGCAGACTGAACGACAAGCTCATCGAGGTCGATGAATGGGCAAATGACTTCATGTACCGTGTCACCCGCCAGATGGCAAAGCAGGAGGGCGTGACGGAAAAACTCAAAGCCGAGGACATGATGGCCTGGGTCGGCAGAATGAATAACATCAAGAGCCGAGCCGAGGAAATGATGTACGAGCAGCTTTACGAAATGTGATTAGAAAAAATTGAATAACCTTTACATAGCACCCAGACCTTATAGACAGGTTTTAGTGCTTTTTTCGCCCCGAAACGCTACATTCCAGTGCGGGGGCATAACTGAACAT
>CAYRZL010000016.1:0-20531 GCA_964428795.1 uncultured Lachnospiraceae bacterium
AAAGCGGCGCTTTATATGCCAGTACGTGATCCTCCATATAAGACATCGAAGATCCACAAAGAATCAACATTAATTTAGAACAGTCTTTATATTTATCGACTAGAAGCTGTAAAGTAGAAGCAAGGCTTTTGGAAGAGCGGGCTACATATGGATACTCATCGATCACTAAAATCAGGCGATTTTTTCCCGCCAGCTTAAAAACATATTCCAATGCGGCCTGAAATGAAACAAACGCCGTATCAGTCTGGATACCCGTTCCAAATTCCATAATATTTTTGCTGAAATTCTCCAGATTTTGTTTGGCGTTGCTCTCCACCCCCATAAAGTAGATTGCCCTTTTATCGCTGATAAACCGGTTGATAAGCGCAGTTTTTCCCACACGTCGGCGACCATAGATGACTGCAAACTCAAATTTATCAGATGTATATAATCTATTGAGGGATGCCAATTCACGCTCTCTTCCAACAAACATAATTTGTACCTCCATTTCATATAACTGAACTATATCACGTTATTGATATTTGGTCAAATACGATTTACTTATTTTAGATTTACCTACTTTCTCATAATACTCTATTATAGCTTCCGCATCCGAAATAATGCAGGTCCCGTCCGGAACCTGCATCATACGAAATCTCAGTTTATTATTTTCATCTCTTACTGATTGTAACACAACCTCACCCACATGTTCCGGCTTAATCATGAGCGTTAAGATCAGTGCGATCACACAAAAAATCAATATGTTCCATATTTTTCAACCGTTTCAAACCACGCAACCAGATTCTCCGGCTTACCATTATCCAGCGAAACCGCATTGGACATCATATAACCGCCGCCGGGAGCGCAAATATCCAAAAGACGTTTTGTCTCCTCCACGATCTGTTCTTTCGTACCATACGCCAACAGATTTGTGTCAAAATTTCCTGCAATGCACGCAGTCCCTCCGAGAACCTTCTTTGCCAGCGCCATATCCTGCTTTTCAAAGAAATAAACCACTTTTCCTTTTGGAACATCCTTAATGGTTTCCAGACGCGTCTTATAATTGCCCTCACAGAAGATAAACGGTGTGATATCCGCATCTACCAGCGCATGGATCATTTTCTTTAATGGCGGCCAGTAATACTCATTGTAATCATCGGGAGACATAAACTCATCTACACCCAGATGCAGCGGAATGAAAATATTATCTGAATGGGACATTTTGCAAAGTCCGATCGCCGCCGGAATGGAAACCTCTGTATAACGATCCACTGCTTCAGCCAATAACTCCGGATCCGTCTTTAAATCCATGACGGTGTTGATCAGTCCCCGGATATTGTCTGCAAAATCGTCAAAGGGATGACTAGCCACCGCATTTCCCCAGACCGGAAATCCCATTTCCATCAGATGCATGGATACCGCAACCGTCGTATCAATGTATTCCGATACCGCATTTCCCGCATCCAGCATAGCTTTTAACGCCTGCTGCAGAGGCGGTGCAGATAATGCTGCAAATCCCATAACCGTACTTCCGCACAGGCTATATGGATTCAAAATCTGCAACCCCTTCAGCGCCTCAAACTTTTCGGCCAGTACCTTATGCATGAGATATGCGGACGGGTCCTTCAAAAAGTCCTCATATTCATCATCCCCCATAAATTCATGATCCTGAACCTGATAGATAAAATTATCGCCAAATTCCGCTGTTTTCCCCGGATAATTGATATTGATCGGACGCAGAATATCCATTCCCTTCTTCGGGAAAAAATCCGGTGTATATACATAGTCCGGCTTCATATCCTGCAGCATGCGATCCAACGCAGGAATAATATTTTTCTGATCCGTCATTGCATCCTTGATGGATACTCCATATTCCAGCGCCACAATGTTGCCCAGTGTGGGCACAAACGGCACCCGGTCCGCCTCCTGAAGCGCAATGGTCTGCTTCACCCTGTGCATACGCTCCTGAAACAGAGGATTCTCAAAAAATTTCATAATAAAAAAACCTCCTTGCTGATACTTTAAACATATCTTAGCAAAGAAGTTTTTTTCTGTAAAAAAAGTAATATCCATACACCCATAAGGAAAACTTATCGTTTTTTATCCATGATATTCCTCAAAATAATTCATAAACAGAGATATTGCCGGATTCATATTTTCCTTTTTCCAGGCAAAGACAAAAGCCTGTTCTGCAATCGTCCAATCTTTTCTGACTACAATATTACGATTGTTGCATGCATAGCTGTCCTGATTTGTAAATCCGATACCGATTCCAAGCTCTGCACATAATGTATTTTCATCCAAAGAAGAGACATATTTTATATTTGGAATAAATCCTGCCTCTTTACAATCCTGCAGAATCAGTTTGTTTACATTTTCACTTTCTCTGTCATTTAAAAAGAGAAACACCTCATTCTTCAACTGGCTTAAACTGATGATATTTTTCTTTGCAAGGGGATGGTACTTTGAAATCATAACCTTTGCATAGCTTGGCGCAACTTTTTTGTATAAAACCGCAGGTATATCTTTTACCTCAAACTCTACCGTATAGATAATGTCCAGCTTATCCATGGCAAGCTGATTTTTCAGATCGCCGAAGGACAGACAGGATGGCTCAATGGCAATGTTCGGATGTTTTTCCCGGAAATCCACATACTGTTTCAGGACGTCCTCCGCAATGCACTGTCCTTCCAGAAAACCAATACGCAGATAGCCACTGTTTCCCTCCTGTGCCAGCTGCGCTCTGGCAATAATATCGTCATAATGCTGTGTATAATTCGGCAGTTCCGAAAGCAGCACCGCAGCGGCAGGCGTTAAATAGACCTTCTTGTTCGCCCGAACAAAAAGCTGCATATTCAATTCCCGTTCTATGGCTGTAATCTGCTGACTTAATGCCGGCTGACTGATATAAAGCTGCTTTGCAGCTTCCGTAAAATTTAAAGTTCTCGCTGTTGTCAAAAAATATTTTATCTGTGTAAGTGTCATTCTCTTTTTCCTTTACTACCAAAATTTCCTAAATTTTTTTAATTTCATAGCAAGCTGCAATTGCTTCTAAGAGTTCATCGTATGTGGCATTTCTGATGCCCAAACTTTTCAAATCTACCGGCGCATCTTTTACCATCTCTACAAACTTTTCTAAGTCCTTCCTTACCTGACCCGTAATAACTACTCTTACATTTTTATCAATATTTCCTGCCAGACGGAAAACATCATTTTTATGTTTTTTTATATTTCTACTATCAATTTTCTCGCCCAAATCTTTTCTTTCAGACAAATCCAGCCATGCTTTCATTTTAAATAAAATAATGTGTTCCAAATCCAACACAGAAACCTCATCAATGACCGTTACCCCTGTTTTAAGCATTTCATAGTATTCATTATCCAAAAGTATTGCCGACAAACTCATCACATCGTCGCTAATATGAACAGGTCCCAATCGGGTTACTATTGATTCCAGGTAATCTGGTCTTTTACTGAATAGCTCAATCATATGGGGGAACATGAAATCTTTAGGTTTCGAGAATCTAAAAAATTGATTTTCTCCTGTTCCTTTATCGATATGTTCGTATCCTCCCGCCTCCACAAATGCAATGAAAGTATTTACAAAATCTTTATTCAAGGCTTCCAACATCAATACCATGTCCAAATCTTTTGTTGCCCTGAAGTCCTCTCCCATATTCCCAAGAAGAATGTCGCAAGCCGTGCCTCCAATAAATGCATATTGTCCTACATATTCTCGAAAGTATTCTTTAAACTTTTCTACGCCTCGTACCATTCTGCTTCCCTCATCAATTCGTCTATTGCCATTTCTATCCGTTCATCCTTTTCTCCCAGACTTAGAATCAGAGTAATCGGATCTACATATTGATTTCCTGTTAATTTTCCAATATCATACTGCATGATCTGAATTTCAGGTAACCCCTCCTCCAACGCCTGAAATCTTGATATTTGGTATTTTTCCAATGTCTTCAAGTTTCCATAAACCGCAAATATTTCACGATTTGGTTCTCCCAGCATAGTTTGTTCTCCTAATGCGGTCAAACCACTTTTATAAATTTTCATGTCATCTGGAATAAAGCGTACATCCACACTTCTTTTTACCGGATTAAATAAATATTCCTTACCAATGCGATAATATTCGTTTTTATCTATTGGTTTAAATATTTTTTTTCTTCCTGTCTGTCCGCCAATTTCGCAATTTACAATACCTATTTTTTTTAGCTCATCCATCGCCCTCAGCACAGTCATTGCGGATACATTCAACTCTCGTGCAAGCTCTTCTGCACCATATTTTTTTTCATCAGAATATAAAAGCGCTAAAAAGACCATTTGCGTACTGGCTGCAAATTTCTCCCTCTTTTCCGCTTCAATTTTTCTTTCCTGCTTTTTCTTTATATGCAATGCAAGAAAAGGAAGAAACATCTGTTTATCTACTGCCAAAAATGCAATCCTTTCTTCCAACATCTTTTTTATTCGATAAGACGTTGCATCTTCCAACAATACCGCCACTTCATATTTTGCATTCTCCCTGATTTTCATAATATGGGTTTTTATTTTTGAAATCGTCTGCTCTTCCATCGGTTTAATAAGCAGAAATGATTCAGTAAGAACTGTCACTATATAATAATCATACTTACCGGCTAATTGTATACTTAAACATTGTTTTGCATTCCAACGTTCCACCACTGCATCTTTATCTATACACTGTTTTAAATAATTTAAAATATCCTTCATTGCGTTCACCTCCTTTCAAATATAACATTCTTTTGTTTTATTGTAAATAGTAATGTTTTATTTATTATAGGTGATATTCCTCTTTTTTATCCTTCTTTTCATCTATGCAAAAGAACCCCCGATTTTCCAAAAATCAGAGGTTCTCAAGCTTATTTGGGCTTTTTAGACAATATGTTACTTCGGTGTAATTTCTGTCAGTGTATTGCAATAAAATTCCTTTATGTTCTCCTTCATATAGAAAAATGCATCCTCCTCCTGCTTAGCCTTGATCGCTTCCAAAATCATTTCATGACTTACATTTATTCCCGTTCTGAGTTGAAAATTCGGATTCGGAGCAGCGACATTGGCGCTTGGAGGCGCATCACACATTGAGATCATCAGCTCTACCACCGACTCCAACACCGGATTATGAGTAGCCCTGGCCACAAGAAAATGGAATCGTCTCAGATCCTTTGAGGTTGCTGTTCCTTCCTTATCTTTCTTATTGCATATATTTATGGCATTTTGCATATCTTCAATATCCTGCTCAGTCGCAGTTTTACAGGCAAGCCTCGCAATCGCAGGTTCAAAAAGGAGTCTCGCCTCAACAGCATTTTCCAATGTGTTCTGAAATCTTAAAAGGTTTGACCTTTCACTCTCATCGACATAATTAAAATCGTCTGAGATCACAATCGAGCCCTTCCCTTTTATCGTCTTTATTATATTTCTCTCCTGAAGAATACGAAGCGCTTCCCGGATAGTCGTCCGGCTCACCCCCATCTGGCTGCAGAGAACATTTTCAGACGGCAGCAAATCTCCTTTTGATACCTCACCGGACAAAATCATCTCACACAACTGATTGACCACTTCATGATACAATGCTCTTCCCCTGGCTTTTGTAAGCATCCATTCATCCCCTTAATACATAATTATTATTTATTCTACATTACATTCCCTTATTTTGCAAATATTGTTTAAGAACCGCCTGCATTTTTGCAGAAAAAGTAAGACAAGTCTGCTTTTTCCTGAACTTGTCTTACTTTCATGGGTATGTTTCAGCGTGTTTTTCCTGTACCTATTCGCACAAAAAACAAGCGCAAAAATGTCCCAGCGATATCTCTTTTAATTGTGGTTCCTCCGACCTGCATCGTTCTGTTGCATTCGGACATCTGTTTGCAAAACGGCAAACTGCCTTTGGATCGATCGGAGAGCTTATTTCTCCCTTCAGTATGATCCGTTTTGTTTTTCTGTGGATACTCGGTATCGGAACCGCCGACAGCAACGCCTTTGTATAAGGGTGTGCCGGGTTATCAAACAGCTCCACTGACGGTGATTTTTCAATCAGCTTTCCAAGATACATGACTGCTATCTCATCTGCAAAATGATGTACGACGCTGAGATCGTGCGTTATAAACATATAGGTCAGACCTCTTTCCGCCTGAAGATCCTCCATCAGATTAAGAATCTGCGCCTGAATGGAAACATCCAAAGCCGAAACAGGTTCGTCACATACAATAAATTTGGGATTTAAAGACAATGCTCTCGCAATCCCCACACGCTGTCTCCTGCCGCCGTCCAGCTCATGGGGATAGGATCCCGCCAGCCTCTCCGCCAGACCCACGATTTCCATAAGTTCAAGCGCTTTTTCCCTGCGCTGCTTCGCGTTTTTAATGATGCCATGTATTTTCAGCGGTTCGCTGATAATATCGCTGACACACTTTCTGGGATCCACGGAAGAAAAAGGATCCTGGAAGATAAGCTGCATGTCCTTGCGCATTCTCCGCATATCATTTTTCCCATACCGCATGATATCTTTGCCTTCAAAATATATTTCCCCTGCAGTGGGCTCGGTAAGTCTTAAAATAGCCGTCCCGGTGGTGGACTTTCCGCATCCGGATTCTCCGACCACGCCCAGCGTACGACCCTTCCTGATGCTAAAAGACACGTCGTCCACAGCATGAAGCATCCCATGGGGTGTCTTAAAATATTTTTTCAGACCCTTTACATCTAATAAAACATCACTCATTCCCGATCAGCCCTCCTACCTTTATATTCTCTGAATCATATAAATGACAGGCGCAGTAATGCGTATCATTGCGGTAAACTAATTCCGGCCGCACGTTCTTGCAGATATCCATTGCGTAATCGCAGCGCGGACAGAATGCGCATCCCGGCGGAAGGTTGGAAGGATCCGGCATAAGACCCTTTATCGGTTTCAGCCTTGCCTCCCTGTCCTCCATATTTGGAAGAGAGTTAAAAAGCCCTTCGGTGTAAGGATGTCTCGTATGATCAAAAATGTCTTCCAGCGTTCCGTGCTCTATGACTCTTCCCGCATACACAACGGAAACCTCATCACATATTTCTGCTACGATACCCAGATCATGAGTGATCATAAGCATAGAGGTATTATATTTTTCTTTTAATCCCTTCATAAGCTCAAGAACCTGCGCCTGGATCGTTACATCCAGCGCTGTCGTAGGCTCATCGGCGATCAGGATCGAGGGACTGCAGGCAAGCGCGATAGCAATCACAACTCTCTGCTTCATGCCTCCCGAAAACTGATGCGGATATTCAGCACCCCGGCTTCCGGGAATCCCTACCAGCTCCAGCATTTCCCTTGCCTTCTCGATGGATTCGGAAGCAGAAACATTCTCATGTATCTTGATAACCTCCGCAATCTGTTCTTCCACCGTCAAAACCGGATTTAAGGATGTCATGGGATCCTGAAAGATCATCGCCACCTGTTTTCCCCGGATCTCACCCATTTCCTTTTCCGTCTTATCCGCAATATCCTCTCCATTGATCTTTATGCTTCCGCCGCAAACAACTCCCGGTGGATTCGGAACCAATTTAAGTACTGCAAGACCGGCTGTCGTCTTTCCTGCCCCGGTTTCTCCTACCAGACCTAAGGTTTTCCCTTTTTCCAGCTTAATGTCAAGACCATTGATGGCTTTTACCACGCTGGTATCCGTACGATACTCTACTACAAGGTCAGAGATATCCAAGGCCAATTCCTTATTTACATTTAATTCACCCGACATTTCTCTACCTCCTAACGAAGTCTTGGATCCAGTGCGTCGCGAAGACCGTCACTCAACAGGTTAAACGAAAGAACCGTCAGCATAATTGCAATACCCGGGAACAACGTCATATATCCATAATCACGGATAAATGCGCGCGCATCCGAAAGCATTGCGCCCCACTCTGGCGTAGGCGATGAGACGCCCAGACCGATAAAGCTTAAGCCTGCCACCGTCAAAATACTCGTTCCAATGTTAATCGCCGCCTGAACGATAACCGGGCCGAAACAGTTCGGAAGAATATGCGACATGATGATCGTTCCGTTTTTTGCACCGATCGCCCTGGCGGCCTTAATGTACTCCTGATCCCTTATGGTAAGAACGCTGCTTCGCACAATTCTGGCCAGCTGCGGCACAGTCGACACGGTTACCGCAATGATCAGATTTCCGATACTGTTTCCCAATGCTGCGATGATACAAAGAGCGAGAAGCATACCCGGAATAGAAAGAAGGATATCCATACATCTCATAATGATATTGTCTGTGATTCCTCCAAAGAAACCTGCTATGGCGCCAAGCGCACAGCCAATTACCAATGCACACCCAACTGACGCAAAGGATATGACAAGCGATATTCTGGAACCATATGCAATACGGGCAAGAATATCACGTCCGGTTTCGTCCGTACCAAACAGATGATGTAAGCTGGGATATTGAAGTCTTTCAGAAATATGCTGGGATACAACAGCCTCGTAATCCACCAAAACTCCTGAAAAGATTGCCATCAAAACCAGAATTACAACAACTACCAATCCAAACATGGCTGTTTTATTTTTCTTTAAACGTCTCCATATATCTCCTAATTGGCTGGAGTTCTTCGCTCTGCTGTTAAGAGACATGACGTTACCCTGATTTTTATGTTTATTTCGCATAAGCGTTTCTCCCCATTAACGATACTGTGCCTTGACACGCGGATCTACAAATCCATACAATAAATCTACCACAAGGTTAATAATTGATATACAAAGCGTAAATATAATGATACAGCCCATAACCATAGGAATATCGCGTCCCTGGATGGATGTTACGATCAGACGTCCGATTCCCGGCCAGGCAAATACGGTCTCAACCATAACAGCTCCGCCTAAAAGTGTTCCGATTGAAATTCCAATTACCGTTATTGTCGGTATCATGGCATTTTTTACACCATGATGAATAATAACATCTCTATATGGAACACCCTTTGCCCTGGCAGTTCTCATATAATCCTGTCTGATAACCTCCAGCATGGAAGATCTTGTTACCCTGGCTATGGAAGCCATACCCTGAAAACCTAATGCCACAGCGGGCAAAATAATACTCTTAATTCCTTCTGCTCCCTGTGACGGAAACCATCCCAGCTTTAAGGAAAAGAACATGATCAATAACGAACTTGTCCAGAAAACCGGCATTGAAATACCAAGAAGCGATACTATCATGCTGGCGCCGTCAAAAAGTGTATTTTGCTTTACCGCCGCAACAATGCCAAGCGGTAAAGCAAAAATGATACTGATAATGATTCCTGCTGCGGACAGCTTGATTGTACTTATGAAGCGTGGTCCCAGTTCTTCCACCACGGGGCGCTGGGTCTTATAGGAAAGACCAAAATCGCCCTGTATAAGACCCAGCATATATCGTCCGTAACGCACCAGAACCGGATCGTCCAGATGCATTTCTTCATGAAGCTGTTCGATCGCTTCAGGTGTTGCATGGTCTCCAAGAATCTGTAGCGCCGGATCTCCCTGCGCCAAATTTAAAATCAAATAAACGATCAATGTAACTCCTATGACAACAAATATCATAAAGAGGATTCTTTTTAGAATGTATTTCCACATATGCAGCCACCTTAATTTATAAAATTGTTATTCCCAATACCAATCTTCGATGTAAAGATTTCCTGCCGCCTGAAGAGGCGATGTCCCCTGAAGATGAACATTGGAAGCAGAAACAATATTGTTCTGATACAGCGGAATGGTAACCTGATGCTCATTCAGATAAGCGATCAGTTCACTCGCATATTCAGCGCGCTGCGTTTCGTCAACGGTACCGCAAACCTTTGCCAGCATTTCATCTGTGTATGACTCGTTCCAGCGGGCGCGGTTGGTAGAATTGATACTTGCGCTGTTAAAGTTACCGTTTAAGTATCCCATGACCGTCTCTGTCGTCCAGCTTGCCATTGCGGCAGTATACTCGCCGCTCGCGATCATAGAGCTGTAGGATGCATTGTCATATGTAGAAACAGTACACTCGATACCGATCTGACGCAGGCATTCCTGAACAACCTCTGCCGCATGCTTATGCGTTTCATTTTTACAGATGATCTCGAAATTCAGAGTGGAAACATCTCCGCCCCACGCCTCGAGATACTTCTCCGCCTCCTCGACGCTGTATGTGAGAGTATTCTCATCCGTGGAACCAAGCATATTATTCGGTGCGCAAGATAAGGCTACGGAAGCCGCCCCGTTCATCGCTACTGTAATGACATCCTCTTTATTAATGGCGCAGTTGATCGCCTTTCTCAGATTCTCATCATCATACGGGCTCTCTTCTGTGTTGAAAACCAGATAATTATGACCGGTTCCCTCCGCGGTCAGAAGAGTAACCTCCGGATAGTTGCCGTCTTCAATGCTTGCCATCTCATTTGTGTCAAAATCTACCACGTAGTCAATTTCTCCTGCCTCCAAAGCGATGGTACGGGAGGAGTTTTCAGGAATAATCTTAAATACAACATTATCGATCTTAGGCGCATTTTCTGTGTCAAAATAATCTTCGTTTGCTACAAATGACAATGACTCAGAAATTGTCCAGTCCTCAAATTTGTATGGGCCGGTTCCGATAGGCTTGCTGTTGAAATCCCAACCCTCATCCAGTAAAGCCTTCGGACAGATATAATTGCTGTGGATGCAAAGATCGCTCAGGAAAGCTGCGCTCTCGCCATTAGTTGTGATCTTTACGGTATACTCATCCACTTCTTCCACTGCATTATAAGAGGCGGTGAACATTGCGCACTCCGGAGTAGCAAGTGCTGTCTCTAAGGATGCCACAACGTCCTCTGCATGCATTTCTGTTCCGTCATGGAACAAAACGCCCTGTTTCAGATAAAAATACCACTCGCATAATACACCGTTCTCATCCTCTTTTACTTCATAACTCTCTGCAAGATCACAGACCGGATTCAGGTCATGATCAAACTTCATCAAACCATTGAAGGTCAGACGGTTAAAGTAACCCCCAACCAATGTGGAATGGTTGTAAGCGGAGATATTCGCCGGTTCCTCCGCAATGGCTACCACTACCGTATCCGTACCCTGAGCAGTTCCGTAATCTCCGGAAGCAACTGCTTCGCCTCCACTGCTGTCACCCTGTGTGCCGGAATCACCGGATCCGCCGCAGCCTGCCAACGCAGCAACCATCATAGCCGCGGCGCAAATAATTGCAACAATTCTTTTCTTCATAGTGTCCTCCTTTTTTATAAATAAATTATCCATAAACAGAATCCTGTTTATTAAGTGCCTCTGAAATACGCCGGAGAGCCTCTGCCAGAACACTTCTCGGCGCAGCGAAATTCAGTCTCACAAACCCCTCACCGCCTGTACCGAAGGTGCTTCCCATATTCACACCTACCTTTGCATCATGGATAAACAACCGCTCAAGCTGCTGTTCGTCCAGTCCCAGTTCCCTGCAGTCAAGCCATATCATATAGGTGGCCTCCGGAATCACCGGTTTGATCCCCCTCATGTTCTGCCTGATATAATCCACGGTAAAATCGCGGTTTTTCTCCAGATAGACAAGAAGCTCCTCCAGCCACGCTTCACCGTAATTGTAAGCCGCCTCAACCGCAACCGTAGCAAACAGATTGATTTGCATAAAATGCTGCTGCTTTAAGACTCTGCTGTAATCTTTCATCAAATCCCTGCCTGAGATGATGATATCAGAAGCCTGCAGTCCGGCAAGATTAAAGCTTTTACTTGCCGAGGTGCATACGATCAGATGCTCCAGCATCTCACCGCCAAGCTCTTTCGCAGGTTTGCTCATGGAGACAAAGGTCTTTCCACTGTAGACAAAGTCTGCATGAATTTCATCCGAAATCAAAATAATATCGTATTTGACGCAAAGCTCACATATCCGCTTAAGCTCCTCATAGGACCAGGCAATGCCTGAAGGATTGTGGGGATTGCAGAAAATAAGCATTTTCACATCCTTACTCAAAATATCCTCCAGTCCTGCATAATCGATGGAATAGCGATCACCATCAAACAGCATAGGACTTTCCGCCAAAACCCTTGCATTATCCTCCACCAGATGAGCAAAGGGATGATACATGGGAGTCGGGATCACGATTTTATCCCCCTCTTTTGTCATTCCCTGAATGCAATAAGCCACCGCATTTACCACTCCCGGGCTATAGGATATCCACTCCCGTTTGATCTCCCAGTCCCATTTTTTCCGGAAACGGTTTATCACTGCGTTGTAATACGGATCCCGGGGCTTTGTGTAGCCCCATATTCCCTGCTCTGCCGCCTTTATGACTGCCTCTTTGATCGGCGCCGCCACCTCAAAATCCATATCCGCCGTGGTAAGGGGGATCAGATCCGGTTCGCCGTATTTTTCCTCCACGCTGTCCCATCGCATAGAATTTGTATTTTTTCGTGATATAACTTTATCAAAATCCATCCTTTATCCTCTATTTCCAGTCAAGGCTGCGCGGAACCGCAGATAATCTCTCTATGCCGGTCTCCGTGATCACGATCTCATCCTCCAGATTATAAGAACCGTTCTTTGATGAATAATATGGTACCTCGAAGCAGAATACCATGCCCGGCTCCAATACCCGTTTCTCTTCCCCTGTAATAAAAGGAGCTTCCTCCGGGAACTTATTGCATCCGATGGAATGTCCGAAATGTCCTCTCTTATAGCTTGGGAATTTTTTCTTTATAATCGCCATGCAGGCGTCAAACAGCTCGTTGATCGGAACTCCCGGTCCCGCCATGGCAAATTCTTTATCGTGAGCCTCCAAAAGAAGCTGATAAATTTCGTCACACTCCGGTCTTACCTTTCCTCCCACTGCGTAGGATCTTGCCAGGTCACTGATGTATCCCTGATAGAATAATGTTCCGTCCAGCTTTACAATGTCACCATCCTTTAAGACAACATTTTTTCTCGGGATGACAACCGGAGAATACATGTCTGCAAATGCATGAACGCTGTGCCGGTCATAATAATCCGGACCCTGGTTTGCACATGCCTTATTCCACAGATTTACCATATCCGCTTCCGTAAGACCTTCGTGGGTATTCTGAGCCACCTCATACATTGCATTATGGGTAGCGGCTGCGGCTTTTCTCATGCAATTGATCTCCCATGGAGTCTTAATGGCTCTTGCCTCAACGATCGCCTGGGTACCGTCCACGATCACATCCTTCCCGAAGGTCTCCTGCAAAAACACCATTCTGTCATAAGGAATGTAGGTTCTCTCCACACCGATCCGCTTGATCTCGGGGCATTTTTCCCGGATAGCCTCGCTTGCGATCCTCCATGTCTGGTTTGGATCCGGCTGCGGTTTCATCTGCTCCCCGTCATCCAGATCTTCAATATAAGTCCAGATTGGATAAATCTTAAAATCCACGTCCTTCGGTGCGCTGATGCTCGCCGCCTGAAAATCATAATTGCTGCAGATCAGCGTAACATTTCCCTGACGCGGCACTACAGCAAGTCCCATTCCTACCCGGAATGTAGCGTACATAATGTGATTACACGTTCCTGTTGCGTAAAACACAGTTTCCGGATGGGACAAAATAAGTGCATCCAAGTTGAATTTTTCCATCTGCGCCTGAAGTTTTTCCTGGTATACTTTTTGCTCTCTGACTAACATTTCATTCTTCTCCTTTTTATTTTTTATTTAACTGCAATCGCTTCAATTTCCTTTCATTTTCTCTCCTTGTCTTTTTTGCAGTATACCACATGTTCTTAAATAAGACAAGTTAAATTTGTTAAAATTTTTTCCATATTTCGTCATTTTGTATTGTTATTCCTAATATTTACGCATTTTTTTACAAATTTTTTGCCTATTTTCTACATTTTTGTTGCTATTTTTCGCTTAATCGTGTATTATAGTAATACATCTCGGGAGGTGATAAACATGTATCATTTAACTACCAGTTCTTTGTTAGACTTAAGCTCCGTCTCACATATTTCACATTCTCCAAAGGGAGATTGTGCCTTTATAAAAAGTATGCCCGCTAAAAGCGGTGAAAATTATGAGCATTATTTATGTTTACATAAAGATCAGTCATTATCTGTTCTTTTTGAATTAAAGCATGGGCTTCTGTATTTCTGGAAGGACAGTGAACATATTATTTACAAAGGCGCCCCCTTTACCAACTCAGATTCTCACTGCGGGACGTTCTTCTATGAATACGATTTGACATCCGGGACCGCAAAGGCGGCATTTTATCTTCCGCTTTCCGTGAAAAAGATAGTATGGAAAAACAAAACATACTATTTTACCGCAGCTTGTGATCTGAGATATCCTGATCTGTACAAAATGGACCATGCGTCCTTTCGGGCAACCGTTACCCGTCTGGAATATGAGGACAAAAATTATCAGATCGTCGATGAACTGCCCTTTTATTTTAACGAGACAGGTTTCGTAAACAAAAAAAGAAATTCCCTTTTTGTCTATGATCCCCAGTCCGGGATTATAAACAAAATTTCCGGACTTTATGAAAACGTTTCTGATTTTGCGGTGGTTGGAAGCAGCATTTTCTATTCGGCAAAAGAGTATCGCGCAAAAATGCCGGCAAAGGAACGTCTTTTCCGCTATGAGAAAGCAGAGGATTCTGTCATAACCGTAACAAAGGATAAGGATTACTATTTTTCCGGAATGTGCGAATTTAACGGACATCTCGCCTTTTTTGCCGCTGACGGCGAACGCTATCACTACTGGGAGAGCCCTTCTTTGTATATGACAGACAGCCCCGGTGACACATATCATCCGGTGTTAAGCCCCGGCAGGCACCCGGGCAACAAGCTTCATCTGGATACCGCATTTTTCGGCGGCAAAATATTGGAGGCCAGAAAGGACACTTTGTATTTTCTTATGACCGACGGGCCGGCATGCAACATGTTTTCCTTCCGTCTGACGGATAGCCTGAAACAAATTACCGATAACCCCGGCGGCGTTTTGTGCTTTTCCGTTTCTCCCGTTTCAGATGAAATCGTTGTGTCCGCACTCTGGAACGGTATTCCAAATGAACTGTATCTTTTGGCTCCCACAAGAACCAGACTGTCCGACTTTAACAGCAGTTATATATGCGGCAGGACTTTATATACTCCGGAAAAGATACCCTTTTCCTTTCATGACCACGATACGGATGCCTGGATCGTAAAGCCCCGCTCATTTGAGACGGGCAAAAGCTATCCGGCAATCCTCTACATTCACGGAGGACCCCTGCTTGCTTTCAGCGAGGCATTTCTCCACGAAATGCAGGTATTGTCCGATGCGGGATATTTTGTGTTTTACTGCAATCCTGCAGGCTCTGACGGGCGGGGAGATGACTTTTCAGACATTCGCGGCAGATTCGGTATAGACGATTATGAGGAATTGATGTCTTTTACGGACACCGTACTGGATATGTACCCGGAAATTGACAGACGAAAAGTCGCTGTCACCGGCGGTTCCTATGCCGGGTTTATGACAAACTGGATCATCGGACACACAAACCGGTTCTGCTGCGCAGTATCCCAGCGTTCCATTTCAAACTGGATCTCCTTTTACGGAGATACGGATATCGGAACCATTTATGCGCCGGTTCATATAAAGGCAACTCTGTTTGACAGTGCAGATAAGCTCTGGGCTCACTCGCCCATGAAATATGCAAAAAACGCAGAAACTCCCACATTGTTTCTGCACTCGGACGAGGACGGATGCGCCCCCCTCTCAGAAGCCATGCAGATGTACACCGCATTGGCTGACAAAGGTGTTGAGACAAGGCTTTTTATCTTTAAAGGTGAAAACCACAATCTCTCCCGCAACGGTCTCCCTCATCACAAAATAAAGCGTTTGGAAGAGATGCTTGCCTGGTTTGATAAATACGCCCATATTTAATAAACCGAAAAATCTTTCATAAACGGTATCCCTATACACTACAGCTAAAATGAGCGCCTGAAAAATCTTCAGACGCTCACATTTATTTGCTTTCCATCTTTTTTCTAAGAGAATGGGTGTGATCGGCAAGCCGGTACTCATCCTCTGTCATACAGGTGAGGGCTCCAGTGGGACAGATCCTCACGCAGGCGGGCAGTAAACCGTTCTCTATTCTGGTGTCGCATCCATTACACTTCTCCATTTTCCTGGAAACTCCGAAGGTAGGCGCTCCATAAGGGCATGCCAGCAGACAGCTATGACAGCCAATACAGCCCGTATTATCATAGATGGTGATTCCCCGCTCATTCTTTTGAAAAACATTACAAGGGCAGGACGGTATACAGGGTGCATCATCACAATGCATACAACCTACGGACAGATATTTAATTTTGGAGAAATTTACAGGATGCTCCGTATTTCCCACGTTCCGAAAAAGCTTGTCCCCGTTTTCCGGATGTAAATCATTTTGATCCATACACGCCACAGCGCAGGCGCCACAGCCAACACATTTTTCCATATCAAGATCAAATATCATTTTCATAAACATCCATATCCTTTGCTTTTTTTATGTTGCAGATCACGGACTTGTAGTTCGGAAATCCCGAATATGGGTCAAAAATATCTTTGTATAAAAGCAGTGCCACATTCGCTTCCGAATATCCGTGAAACATACACGCCTGTCCTTTTTTTATGGTCACAGACGGGTTCGCCTTCACATATATTTTTCCGTTCTCATTGTAAACAACCACGTCCTCTCCCTTTGTGATACCCAACTCCTCCGCATCCTCAAAGCTTATGTCGATCATCGGGTCCGGCCGCAGCGCCCTTGCCCAGTTCACCTTGTTCAGTCTGGTGTGAATTGCCCCTGGGATTCTGACTCCGGTCTGCAAAACAAAGGGATACTCATCCGTAGTTTTCAAAGCAGGCTCCTCATATACCGGAAGCGGGTTTAATTTATATTCGTCCGCATATTCAGCTATGATCTCGGAGAACAGCTCCAATTTTCCGCTGGGGGTATTGCAGCCGCTGTTCAGATATTCATAGGGCCCCGGTTTTTTTATATCAACCTTTACAGGCAGATCGGACCCGGAAAGCTCCTCAATGTCCAGTCCCGTGTCTTTCAGAACATACTCCAAGCATGTTCTGTAACCTCCTGCAAGATATTCATCATCAAGCTTTAACGCTTTCGCAACCTGGCTTATAATATCAAAATCAGGGCGCGCGTCATATAATCTGGAAATTGCAGGAAGATAATAAGCCGCGAAACCTCCCGGATAAACCTTAAACTCCTCCCGTTCAAAGGAAGAGCACGCCGGCAGCAGAATGTCCGCATACTTTGCTGTGTCCGTCATAAACAGATCAACATCCACAAAGAAATCCAGTTTTTCCAGGGCTTTCTCTGTGTATGCGGTATTGGGGAACATATAATGATTCATTCCGTGTGCATAGACACATTTAATGGGATACGGCGTCTCCTCTATGACCTGCCTGCTGAAATCACATGCCTGCGCCTGCGTCACCA
Source organism: uncultured Lachnospiraceae bacterium (assembly GCA_964428795.1). Lineage (GTDB taxonomy): Bacteria > Bacillota > Clostridia > Lachnospirales > Lachnospiraceae > CAYRZL01. The sequence continues at coordinate 17,420 of CAYRZL010000016.1, forward strand.
GCCGGTTCCAGACAGGAAATTTGTCTGCGCCGATCCTGTTTTTGTCAAAATCCGCCGGAACCGTTTCAACAGCAAATTCCTCATCCAATGTATGAAATCCCGCACTTTGCTCACAAAATGTGTAATCAAGGCATGTATTCCCACCCGCAGTATTATAATTTCCCGTAATGATCGAAAGGGCAATGATCGCTCTGATCGCCTGTGTTCCGTTTGCCTGATGCATAAGGGATGTAGGGCTGTTTTCCACAGACATGGGCTTTATGCCTGCGATCATATCAGCCGCTTTTATAATCAACTCTTTAGGTATAGTTGTCACCCGGCTCACCTCATCCAGATCCAGGGAACACACATACTTTGCATATTCCTCAAAACCGTGTACATATTTTTCTATATACTCCTTATCATGCTTGTTTTTGCGAATGATATATCCGGCGATCCCATTTGCAAGAAGCCCGTCGGTACCCGGTTTTATCTGCAGATGAAGATCTGCGTCCCGCTCTGAGATCGTTGTTTTTCTTGGATCTATGGAAATGATCGTGCCGCCTCTCCGATGAAAAGCATCCACCGCATTTCCGTTGGTAAACCTGGCGTGGTGGGTAGGACTTGCCCATGCCACAAACAGGTTTGCGTTTTCCAGATCCGGACGCCCCATTTTTCCCGTATTCAATGTCCACGCCATTTTTCCGGCTGTAAAGCAGGCGCTGGACTCAGTGGCATAATTCACACTGCCGAAATCATGGGCCAGTCTTTGCAGCATAAACCGATAGGATTTCGCATATCCCGAATAAAACAAGACGCTGTTTGCTCCATACTGCGCCTTAATGGCTGACATTTTCTCTGCAATCTCACTTATGGCTTCCTCCCAGGATATTTCCTCAAATTTGCCCTCTCCCCGTTGTCCGACTCTCCTCAGAGGAGTTTTTAATCTGTCTTTCCTGTAGATATATGCCCTGTTGCATGCCCCTTTTGTACATAGTTTTCCGTTGTTCATCGGATGCCCTATTGTACCCTCGATCTTCAGCACCGTTCCATCCTTCACATAGGCATCTATTCCGCAGTGGTTGATGGGCGTGCATATGTCGCAAAAAGTTTTTTTAATTTCAATCCCGGTATCCTTCCCCGGTATCTTCGCTTTTATCTTTTTTTCAATGTCTGCCGGATCGCAGGAAGGGACTGCCTGCCCGGAGGCCTCTTCCTTTCTGTCTCTCTCCTTCGATGCCTTTTCGCCTCCGTCCGCCGGGGCATCACTTTTCTGAGGAATATCTGCCGCCACCTTAGCGCATATGATATCTATGATTTCTTTGCCAAGCCCGAAGCGGTTCAGATTATACTCCACCATAGGATAGTTGGAACGTTCACCCTTAAACGCCTTCTGCATCAGATTTTTCATGGTTCCCGCAAGCTCCGGATTGTCGATGATGTTTACACACTCAATCACATCTTCACCCACCACAGCAAAAAAATACCAGTCCTTTCCCTTCTGGCTTATGTGTTTTCCCTGTGCCCGGTTATTTCCTATGCTGACAAAATCCGTGTCCCAGAAATAGGTGATATTGCAAAAAATATTTCCACCGTATGTCGTATCCTTTCCTGCAATATTTTCCCCCGCGATCCTTCCCTGCTCCGCCGCATTTGCCCAGAGGCTTACATTTCTTTTTTCCCCCGTGGACATCTCATATGCGCAAGCGCAGTCCCCCACAGCATAAATGTGGTCGTAGTTGGTTCTTTGATGACCGTCAACCAATATTGCTCTGTCCGTCTCAATCCCTGTATGCTCGACGATCCCTATTCTTGACCGGGTTCCCATACACAGAAATACCACGTCATAGGTTTCCTTTTCCCCTGTGGTAAATTCTACCTCCAACGTCTCATCATCTATCTCGCAAATATCCTTAATTCCCGTTTTTAGCTTTAACCTGACACCCTTTTCTTCAATTCTGTTATGAAGAATACCGCTTGCTTCTTCCAATACTGCGGTAGGGAAAGCAACCGGTGCAAAATCCACCATTGTCACATCACTTACCGAGAATTCACGCAGCGCCTGCACAACCTTGATCCCTATCATAGAAGCTCCCACCACCAGCGCCTTTTTCTTTGCCAGGAGAGCGGAATGCATTCTTTTTGCGTCACCGATACTCCGGATCGACACGACGTTTTTTGAATGCACTCCCTGCATATTGGGAATGATAGGTTCTGAACCTGTTGCAATTACAATATCATCAAACGCATAGGTTTCTTCTCTTCCCTGCTCCGTTTTTACTAACAACTCCATAGATTCCGGCAGGACCTTGATCACTTTCGAGTTAATATGAGCCGCAATGCGAAGTGAATCACAAATCTCTTCCAGTTTCCCAAAAGGAGTCACCTGTTCTTCGGGAATTTTTTCTGATGCGTAGTATGTAGTCAACATTGGGTTCTGAGGTCCCATATCCGTATCACTGAAAACATGTATTTCTCCATCGTAAGAAGATTTTCTTAAATTTTCTGCCGCTGCATATCCGGCTCTTCCAAATCCGATAATTCCTGTTTTTTTCATCCTGCTAATTTTCCTTACTGAAATATTTACAAAAATAAAATTTTTACAATACTTGTATTATCATAATACAAGTATAGCGGATTTTCACCTGTTTTTCAAGGAAAATTTGCAAACTACCTATATTGTTTCAATACAAATTTAATGATTACAATTAAAAACACCTCCGTGAAAATCCATGGCTTCATACACATTGGATTTCCACGAAGGTGTTTTTTCTAAAATTTTTTTACTCTTTCATTGACTCCAGTCCAATTTCCAGGAAGGAAAGCATATTATCAGGAATCGGCTCAATAGAGCTTCCCATCCGCCATTCCGACAGTTCTTCTGCATGCTGATCCCTCCTCATAATGAAATCCCGATACTTCCGGATATTTTTATTATAAGGTAGTATCCTATTCATATTTATGTAGATTCACTCCCTTTATCATTTAAATATGAGATAAGTGCATTCTTTCCGTATATGTCTGGTTGAAAAATCAGATACCAAACGTATACTCGAAGTGCAAAAGGATGTCAGAAATATATAAACTCACAGCTATTCGATGCTGCAGGATCACAATATTAGTGCGGACGCTC
>CAYRZL010000016.1:20631-38143 GCA_964428795.1 uncultured Lachnospiraceae bacterium
ATATAAACTCACAGCTATTCGATGCTGCAGGATCACAATATTAGTGCGGACGCTCTTTTATGCATATATAATCCGCACGGATATTTTCCAAAATACACAGCCGGCTGTCTTTCTATCCGGTTTTCCTTATATAAATCACAAAATTCGATAAACTCATCCAGCATTTCCCACGGTATCGGTTCTACAGAATGATTCGCATACAAAACATCCTGTGCTTTACATAAATCTTTTGTTACCCTCAAAGAATGTTCAAACTTATCCATGGAGCTGTCAGGCAGACACATATATACCGGTGTATAGGACATATTATCTCCAACAAACATCATTCTCCGGTTTTCTTCCAGCAATGAAATACTCCCATTTGTATGACCCGGTGTATGAATAATGCGAAATTTAAAATATCCATTATAAATATAGTCATTGTCTGAAACAGGCTTTAAAATTTTCCTTTTCTGCAGACTGACATCCCGATCATACAATGAAAAATCCAGCGGATGCCCATATAAGCATTCAAACTGGGATGCACCGCCCACATGATCACCATGACCATGTGTCAAAATCACTTCCACCGGCTTGTTTACTATAGAATCCACCAGTTTTCTGATGTTTCCCTGCCCAAACCCGGTATCGATCAATATTGCATGATCCATTCCGTCAAACAAATACATGTTGACATGAGCATCACGGATCATCCACATGTTTTGTTTCAGTTCTGTTACTATGTATGACATATAAAACTCTCCATAATTACCCTTTTACTGTCCGTTTTCCAAAGAAAAACCCTACTATACCAATTACTAATAATATAGCACAGGTATAAAAGATTGTCTGGTAGTTAAAAAAGCTTGCGATTACACCGCCTATGATTGGTCCCATGCCATTACCAAGATCAGCTCCCACCAAATAGGTACTGTTTGCAATGCCTGACCTGTCTTTTCCGGTAAGATTCACTGCTTCCGCCTGTAATGAAGGATATGCTATTCCCTGTCCAATAGACTTAAACACTGCCGAAAGCAGAAATACCCATAGAAAGTGGGCTCTTGCCGTCATGATCATTGCAATAAAACTACATACAAAAGCCGGATATAGCAAAATTGCCAATCCCTTTTTATCCATGATTTTTCCGGCAAATGGCCGGATCACAAACATCACAACCGCACTGATGGTAAAATATAAACTAATGTTTGCTACATTTACCTCCTCCGCCAAAACGAGAATAAAAGCAGATACACATCCATTAACAAAGGTAAAAATAACAGCCAGAATGGTTACGCCCAATGCCTCTTTTGCAATCAAATTACCCAGCTTAAACTGCTCAAACTGCTTTCGTTTTTCTGTCGTCGTAATCAGCGATCTGTCTTCTATGCGGCTTACCACTAATAATAATGCCCCCAGCAAAGCCATGATACACGAAATAACAAAAGTAGCATTGAATCCCACTTTATCTGCCACAGAAATTCCAATGCCGGGCGCCACTGCTGATCCCAGTATCTGACCAAAACCAAAATATCCGATCCCTTCTCCCATGCGGGATGAGGGAATATAGTCTGTGGCAAGAGCCGCCATAACAGTTCCGTTAACTCCAAAAGCCACCCCGTGCAATACCCGAAAAAAAGTAAGCAGCGGTACGCTTGAGGATATGGCATACCCCAATACAGCCACACCTATTATCGTGATCGAGACAGCGGAAAGCTTCTTTTTGTTGAAACGATCTGCTGACATACCGGATATAGGTCTTACAATCAAAGATGTAATAGAAAACATTCCCACGATAATGCCGGCAATCGTAACACCTGTTCCCAGACCGATCAGATATTTGGTCAAAAGAGAATTCATCATATTGAAACTGAATGAGGCACATGTGGACACCATCAATACAATAATATATCCCTTGTTCCAAAGTACTTCGGAATCCCCTTTTTTTACGCTAAACATACTTTACAATCAGTGCATCCACTGCCACTGCTCCTTTTCCCTCTTCGTAAACCACCACCGGATTGAGATCCATCTCCTTTACCTCATGGATATGCTCTATTGCATAAGTGGAAACTCCCACCATCAGATCTGTTAAAGCATCTAAATCTACCGGTTCTGAGCCGCGGTACCCGGTCAATACCCTGTACGCTTTCAACTGCTGAAGCATGCACTCCGCTTCTTTTTTGCTGACCGGGCATGGATATAGCGAAATATCCTTAAATACTTCAACGTAAATCCCGCCTAATCCCACTAGCAGCTGCGGACCAAACTGAGCGTCGTTCTGAATGCCGATGATGATTTCCGTTCCCTTTGGCATCATTTTCTGCACCATTACGCCTTCTATTTCAGCATCCGGCTTATAGTTCTCACAATTTTTCAGTATTTCGTGGTATGCATCCATTGCCTCCTCTGCCGAGTTAATATTTAACTTTACACCGCCAGCCTCTGTCTTATGCGTGATATCAGGCGAACTGATTTTCAACACCACTGGGTACTCTGTCAAAGCAAGCTTCTCTTTTATTACATCCTGATTATCCTCAGGTTTCAGTATGATCTGCGGCGGAATATTTATCCCATACCGAGCAAGTTCATTTTTAGAAACATGCTCGGATAATGATACATAGTCCCTCTCTTTATCCGATATAGCAGGAAGTATATATTCCATAGTATGTTCTGTATGATCATAATTCACAAAATCAACCAGATGTTTTAATGCCGCATACGCCATCTCTCCGGTAGGAAGAACGGGAATACCCATTTTTTCCAGGCGCCCAACCAATTCTCTGTTTCGTTCTTTCTCCACTGTTGGAACAAAGAATGTTGGAGCCAATCCCCCCTCTGTCGTCATTTTTTCCAGTAAATTGGTGCATGTAATATCCTTCATCTGGGAAACAGCGCCAAGATCATTGCCAATGGTCATAATTCCAATATTTTTATCGGAAGAAATAGCAGAGAACAAGGTCCGGACTTTCTCCTCCTGTGCAAACAGGGTTGTTGTCGGATCTAACGGATTGGCTGCCGTTGCATAGGAAGGGATCACAGCCGCAATGGCATCCACTGTTTTCTGTTCAAAATCCGGCAGTTCCAAGCCATATTTTTCACATATATCCGCACACAACGTGTTTTCTCCGCCGGAAAAATTGATCGCTCCAATCCCGGTCTGTACAGGAAATTTGCCATCCATCAGGGTAAACATTTTAGCGCAGGCAGTAAATTCCATAAAGTTGGAAGTCAGCACCACTCCATATTTTCGAAATACGCTCTCATATGTCTGGAAACTGCCAGCCATATTTCCGGTATGACTTGCCGCAGAAAATACTCCTTTTTTACTCCTGCCCGATTTCAGCACTACGACAGGCTTCCTCTTCATAGCGGCCACTTTCAGAGCTTCCTCTAATACCTCCGGTTTTTTTGTACCCTCCAGATATGCTGCAATACAATTTACAGAATCATCATGCGCAAAATACAGCATGTAATCCTCCAGACTGCACACAGCACTATTACCTGCGCTCACAGCATATGCAACAATATCAGGAATTGATTTCTGCGTCTGCCCCATAATATATCCGCTGTGAGCCACCAGACCACATCCTTTTTTTAATGGCGTTTCCGGAAATACAGGCATTGAAGAACTGCCGCTGATCTGATCGATATAATTGATAAATCCTACACAATTTGGTCCGCACATTACAATATCATATTTTTCACAGATTTCAACAAGCTCACGTTCCATGGCATGACTTTCCTCGGAGCGCTCTTCACTAAAGCCACTGGCAAATACAATGGCAGACCTGATTCCCATTTTTCCGCCTTCTTCCAAATACTGTTTTACAACTCTGCCCGGTGTGCAGAAAACCATACACTCCGGTACCTCCGGCAGCTCCGACAGACTATGATATACTTTTCTGTCAAACAGTACATCACGCCTGGGATTTAAATAGTAAACGGTCACACCCTTTCCCATTGCAATTCCAAGTGCCGGATCCTTTCCAAATCCCGGTTTGTCACTGGCACCAATCAAGACAAAGCTTTTTGCTTTCAGCAAACGATCCATATTCATTGATCTTTCCCCCCTTCTCCTTTACAGAACTACACCTTCATATCCCAAAAGAAATGCCCTTTTGTTCCCTTCCTTCAGCTTCCCTTTTCCTTTTTTCTCAAAAAAACTACACATTGCATCCATGGCTTCATCCCGCTCAAAATCATCAAGTATATGAATTACCGCTCCTACAGTTACAATATTTGCAGCTCTGGCACTGCCTGACTGCAACGCAAGCTCGTTTTCATGAATGCGGATTACCTTTGCAGTGGTAGAAATTTCCACATCATCATCTATCACATCGCTGTTTATGATGATCGTCCCATCCGGTTTTACATTATGTACAAAATCAAGAGATTCCTCATTCATAGCCACCAGTACATCTGCTTTTGTGATTCCCGGATCTCCGATTTTATCCTTTTGATATTTAACCAGACTGTAGGCCTTTCCACCTCTCATCTGTCCACCATAAGCAGGACTCCACATCACCTCATAATCTTTACTCATAGCGATATATGCCATAACCTGGCCTGAAGTCAATACTCCCTGCCCTCCAAATCCCGCAAAAATAATTTCCATATCGCCCTCCATTATCCTTTAAATTCACCCAGCGGAAAATATTCTGCTGTTTCGTTCATGATCCAGTCACATGCCTCCTTCGGAGATTTTCCCCAGTTAGTTGGACATGGACTCATAATTTCCACAAAAGCATACTTCCTTTCCTTCATCTGATAGTCAATCGCTTTCGTCATATATTTTTTTAATTTTACGATCTCTGCATAGCTGGTGGTTGCGCCTCTGGCAATGTATCCCACCTGTTCCATCTGCATCAAGACCGGCACTGCATCAAAAGCAGGACCCTTTTTCCCATATGGAGACGTAGTTGTCACCTGCTCCGGCAAAGTAGTCAAAGCTGTCTGCCCGCCTGTCATACCATAATTGGTATTATTTAAGACAAATACGGTATATGGGTCACCTGCATGTGCTGCCTGAATCGTTTCACCTAATCCGATAGAATACGCATCACCATCTCCCTGATAGGTCCAGATACAACAGTCCGGAAGCATTGCCTTCAATCCTCTTGCCACATGAGGCGGTCTCCCGTGATGAGCTTCTATTTTATTGCTTCCCTTAATAAAACCTTTTAAATTCGAGGAACAACCTGAACCGATGACACATACATTATTTTCAATCAGCCCTTTCTCCTCCAGTATTTCGTGAATCAAACGAACAAAAATACCATGTCCGCATCCCGGACAATAGGTATGAACACCCAGGCATTCCGGCGCTTTCATTTCCTTAGGCATCTATCGTCACCTCCACCTCTTCTTTGTTGTATATCCGTTTTATATAGTCTGTTACTGACTCCGAGGACATCAGCCGATGATCATAATAGCTATATACGGGAATATCATTAAACTTCTTCACCTGCTTCGCAGTGATCAATACATCCTCTATAACCTGCCCGAAATTATTGACCTCAACACATACCAGACGTTTCACACTATTCGGGAGCTGCATAAATCCATTTATGGGAAAAGGCCATGCGGATACAGGTCTTAACAACCCAACCCGATATCCTTCCTTACGAAGCTCAGTAACCGCAGTTCTGCTAACCCGTGAGCTCATTCCTACGGATACAATAACGGTATCTGCATCCTCCGTCATAAAAGTTTCCCATTTTTGTTCATTTGCCAGCATCAGATCTCTCTTAGCCCTGTATTTCGCATCATTGATATCGCCGGACTCTGTAGAATCATAATCTTCCATGATCTTCATACTGCCATCAATGCCCCAGTCAAGAGACGGTCCTTCTTTATATTCCGGCATCTCAACAGGCTCCATCATCTGCCCTAACCGTCCTTCTGTCAGGATCATGACCGGGTTCCGATATTTTTCAGCCACTTCAAATGAGTGATAGACCAAATCCACCGCTTCCTGTATCGTGTTCGGAATATAGACAAGCAGTCTGTAATCTCCATTTCCTCCGCCTCTGGTGGAACGCAGATAGTCATCCTGTCCTCCGCCAAAATCACGGCTTCCCATACCACAGCCGCTGCGGTTTACATCAATCAGCACGGCAGGAATGCCCCGTGCAAAGCAGCAGCTGATCCCCTCCTGCATCAGAGAGATTCCCACTCCGCTGGAGCTGGTCATACAACGGGCTCCCGTGATACTGCCTCCGATCACCGTATTGATACTCCCGATTTCGCTTTCCGACTGAATTACCGTCCGGTTTAATTCAGGCATTCTTTTTGACAAATATTCAATAATATCTGACTGAGGGGTAATCGGATATCCCACAAACATTTTCATTCCTGCTCTGACAGCCGCTTCTGCCATTGCTTCATTTCCCTTCCATAATTCTCTCATGTGGTTATACCTCCTCTCCCTCATTTTTTACGTTCAATATCTTAAATACATAATCTGGACAGACGGTGTAGCACACACCGCACTTTACACATAATTCCTCATTTGCTTCTATAACCTGGATTCCCTGCTTATTAAAATGGTCTGACAGGCTCAATGCTTTTCTCGGGCACGCAGAAATACAAAATCCACAGCCTTTGCAGCGTGCCGTATCCAACATAAGTTCATACATCATTTTTCCCTCTGCTTTCAAATTGTCATCCTCAGAAAATATAATCCGTCTCCACTTGTACAGATTATTATATTTCCTCTGTCATCTACAACCAGATCCTCTGTGATCGCCATTGACGGTCCCGGCTTTGGCCGGGGGCCCGGTAATGGATCAGGCGGAATAAAGTATGCCAGTTCTTTGATATAATACTGATCCGATACGTCAAAAACACGCAAACCGGCAGCAAAATAGCAACAGTATACCCGATCTCCCCGCTGTTCCAACCACGGTTTTCCGCTCATAGGCTCGTGAATGTTATGAGGGCCAAACGGTCCCTGCTCTCCCAGCCACGCCTCATTAAAGTTCGGATAGGGAAAATCCTCCGGAACTTCCGGATAGGGAAACTCCGCCACCAATGTAGGGTGCGCCGGATCCCTGACATCTACCATGTGCAGATTATTCATTGGCTGTGCACGACCGGCAAGCTTCTCATGTGTGATCCAGCAAAAACGTTCTCCTTCATTCGTAACAACTACCAGATCTCTTCCCGGTAACGGCAATACCGTATGGGTACGGGCTCCAGACAGCCCTCCGGCAAACAAGGGTGAAAATTGTAATTGTCCCACACACTTCGGCCGCTTCACATCCGATACATCCAAAATCACCAGACCTGCTCCGCTGTAGCCCAAATATGCATAATTACCTCTCACAAATGGAGGTCCATGCAACCAGCCTTTATCCATAAATTCCGGACAATGCTTTGCACCCGGATCGAACGTACGCCCCGGATATCCGTCTGCATATTGTTCCGGTTTCCACCAGCGTCCAACCTCATGCGGATCATATGGATTGGAAATATCTAAGATACGGTAGATCATTCCCTCGAATCCCTCCGCGTCGGAAGAGAGATGTACATAATTTCCGCCATTGTACATAAAACGATGTACTCCCATTGCAAAAGGGACTCCATTATCCCAGTAACTTAAAAACTCAGGATTTTCAGGATCCTTTAAACTATATATCTGAACCCCGTTCAATGCCTTATGCTTTTGAGGATCAATCGGCGGTCTCTTTATAAAATCCGGACCACTCCCACTTGTCATGGCGCAGATCAGCAATCCATCTGCCACCTGAATCTTTACACATTCCGATGTGGGATATATCTGTGTATTCTCTACCAGCGGAAATTTCTTTACTAACATTGGATTGGTAACATCCGTAACATCCAGAATCAGCAGTTCTCTCATCGCATTACCATAGAGATAGTACTTTCCTTCCGTCGTACGATACAACTGGGGCTGCCCGAAATGACTGCCTTCTATATCATGAAATGCAAGCACTTCCATGTTTTTTATATATCCCTGATTGCGTCTTCCCTTTGCATAAAAAGGTATGCTCATTGATAGTCTCCTTTCTTATCCAGTCTTTTTCTGATAATAATAGAATAAACTTCCAGGCATACCGCAACAAGGTTCCTCAAAAACAGAAGAAAGTTTTTCAAATGTGCCTGACGCACACTCAAAAAACTTTCCCGTTCCCTCTAAACCTCCAGAGATGTGTATCCATTGTATAACATTTCAAGTGACACAATCAAATGTGCCATTTCCGTTCCGTTTTGCATATCTATAAAAATAAGTGATTCCAATTTTTCCAACCGCTTTGCCAACGTATTTCGATGAACATGCAGCTCCTCGGACGTTTTATTTAGCTGCTGCGAATTTTTCAAATACACAAACAATGTCCGTAAATATTCCGTACCATGTTCTTTATCATACTCCATCAGTATGGTTACTGCCGGATGGCAGAAGTTGATCAGTTCCTGTTCCACTGACACAAGCTGATACATATGCCGCAAAGCAAATTTATAGTACATCTTTATTCTGGAATGCTTCAATGTATCCAGATTCAACAACTGCATACATTTTTGTGTCTGTTTATATGCCAGCGAAATGTCTCTTATATCTTTTACCCCGTTGCTGCAGCACAAAACCATATCTTCTTTTTCCAGGAATGCTGCCAGACCGTACAAATGTCCCTCAAATGCATACATATCATCATCTGTGGATACGATCGTAACCAGGCTCCTGTTATTCATCACAACGGTACTCGAATTGAGAAAAAAGTTCTGGAAATATGTGAGATGGTATCGAATTGCCAGCATATTTGTATTTCTGTCTGCTTTTTCCAAAAATTTCCGATAAGTTGTGGCTACCACATAAATATATTTTTTTCGTTTTATTTTGGTCCTGTTAAATTCGTCGTTTAACTCTTCATGGTTTAAATATTGTCCGTCTAACAAATTACGAACAAACGATTCCTCATATTCTTTTCGAAGAATATCATTGCCCCACAGCATTCTCTGGGAAATACAATAAATATCCGATATTTCTTTTATCTGATGTACATCCTCTTGATCAAAAGAACCCTCTTCCCGAATCGCTATGATGATGCTCATGATCAATCCCCGCTGACGGGACACATAAAACATTAACGTAAACTCTTTTCCGTCTATGCAGACACGTCCGTTATATTCATCCGGCATAACATCATGTCCCATAGCCTGACACAGATTCATCATCATGTGAGACGTCATATATCCATCCCCACGGATCACATGCAGAATATTATCCTCATCGCTGTTTAAATTTCCATGTCCCAATACACGGAACATTGGATCTAAAACAATGTAGGGGTATTTCAAAATCCCATATAAATAGCGCTCCAGTTCATCTGCCTTTTCCATCTGCGCCAAAAAGCCTACTATTTTCTTTTTCTTTTCCTCTATATCATTTATTTTTTCAAACATCTTCTCCATAATAATCAACCACCTTAACAAACAATATATCATATAAAAATACAACTGAGAATAATATATACAAAACTTGTAATGACTTTTTTCAACGCAGAAAATCCGGGTGGACTTTTCCACCCGGCAGTTTTCAATTTTCGATCCTGTATCCTTCTATTCTTGCCTCTCCTGCTGCATCCCTTACAATACCATGAATCTTATCTCCTACGACCTCCCCCTCTACTTCCATGAAGCATTGCTGACAGGGACTGTTAAAATATACGGTAAATTTAAATTGATTTCCATCATATGTTCCGTTCCGGAACGGAGTATTGATCCAAAAAAATCTTGGGAACATAATGCCTTTTAACTGATCTCCATCCGTGCGCAATGTCAATTCTCCGTATCTTTTAAGCGGCAGTCCAAATTCTTCCTTTAAAATACATGCCGCGTATCTGCCATCTAATCCCATTATGTCACCTCCTAATGCTGTTCCAGTTTTTTTTCGTGGCTTTTTTGCAGTTCAACCAGCATGCCATTACAGTCTTCCAGATACACTGCTCGGTCTCCGCCCTTCACACGACACATCTCCTCTGCATAACAATTGTCTACTATCACCTTAACATCTCCTCTGGCGTAAATTTTATCCATTAACTCATCTATTTTTTCAACGGAAAAGGACAGATGCTTTACGCCAAGATTATATTCATAATCCACATAGGAAAACGGTCTTGCGTTTATAACTTCGTATATTTCAAGAAAAAAATCCCCGCATTTCATCATCCAGCATTTCGGGAACATGCCGCCTCTCATCTCCGGTCTGGTATCCACCAGTTCAAACCCCAGGATATCATGATACCACTGCACCGTTTCCTCTAAATTACGCACATGAATACCTGCATGCTGAATTTTAATTCCGAGATCGTTACTCAAATCTGCTTCCTCCTCTTTTTACCATATAATCGGACTGCTATTCTGTGTGTATACACACTCCGGACGTTCTAAAATAAATGTCGTGGCAAGATCCACACCAGGTTCAAAAAACGGATATTTATCATACCCGCCCCATGGCGGAGCTGTATAAGCCGGCGGATTTTTGATCACAGACTCTATCCATCCGCTGTTATTCTCATACCAAAGCTCTGTCAGCCGATGATATTTCTTTTTGGGCTTATCATTTTCTTTCTTTTTAAAATCCACATCCCCATGTTTCTTCTTATGAGGTGTGAGGTTTCCTTCCATTGCAATTCCTTTATAACTGAAAAAACGTATAAGACCCGGCTGCTTCATAACCTCTGGCGCATGAACATTGATATACCAGTCATCTACTGCTCTTTCATCTATTCCTTCCGGATAACGCATCATAAGCAGCCATCGCACGATAGAATGCTGATCTACACTCCAGTCATCGCCCAAAAAATCCTCCGTAGGCGCTCCCGGCACAAGAATGCCTGCGCCTGTAACACTCTGATTTCCCGGTTCATCTGTCATCGCCAATGCACCCCGGGGTGGTCTGCGCAGCTCCTTATCCAACGTCCAGTTTTCATGTACTCTGTAATTCATATAATTAAATGCCTCCGCCCCTTTTGGCGGCGGAACCGGACGGAACATACAATAACGGATCATCCATGGCGTCTGTTGCATCACTTCCGGCACATGATATCTATAAAACCATCTCTCCAGCATAGGTCTGTCATCTTCATCCGAAAGGTTATGAAAAAGTACCATTTTTGTAAGCTCCATTTTTATTCCTCTTTCATATGTAAAGATATAATTTCTATTAAAGTTCCACTATTATCCCGTATAAACATCATATCACTATGTGAATTAGATACCGGACCTAAGACCACATCCACGCTTTTCTCCTGACAGCGGAGGTATAGCTCTGACATATTATTACAGTGAAAGCAAATATGCTTTGTCCCCTGCGTCATAATATCTAAATCCGGTATAAAACGCTCCTTTGATGGTTTTTTTGAATCATCATGTTCAAACAATTCAATACGGAAACCATCGTTTTTCAAAAACGCAACCTTCGAATGAATCTTCTCATTATATTCCCACCTTTCTAATTGAAAGAATAATATATCACTATACCAGGCAATCGCTTCATTTAAATCTGCAACACTGATCCCAACATGATCAGGTACGATTTTAAACTGACCCATAACACACCTCATTCCCGTTTTTTTATCTATATATTGTGACATGCCACCCAGTGTTCCGGTGCGATCTGCCTCAATACCGGACGTTTTTTACAGCATATTTCCGTCGCAAAAGGACAGCGCACTGCAAAACGACACCCGGGTTTTGGATTGATCGGCGAACTCACTTCACCCTCCATAATAATTCTCTCTTTTTTGTGATCCACATCAGGAATCGGTATGGCTGACATAACTCCCTTTGTATACGGATGCGCACAATGTGTGAACAATTCTTCCTTTGAACAGGTCTCTACCACACACCCCATATACATCACAAGAATTTCTTCTGATATATGTTTTACAACAGACAGATTATGAGTAATAAACATATAGGTAAGCCCCTGTTTTTCCTGTAAATCCTGCAGAAGGTTTAAAATCTGTGCCTGTATAGATACATCCAGTGCGCTTACGGGCTCATCACAAACAATGAAATCCGGGTTTAATGCCAATGCCCTCGCAATTCCTATACGCTGCCGACGTCCACCGTCCAGCTCATGAGGAAACGATAATTCGAAACGTTCCGATAACCCTACCGTATCCATCAATTCCTTTACCCTGTCGTTTCTTTCTTTTTTCGAAGAATAGATTCGGTTCGCATCCAGCGGCTCCGCGATTAAATCCCTGACACACAACCTTGGATCAAGGCAGGAAAAGGGATCCTGAAAAATCATCTGCATCTGCGTACAAAGCTTTTTCTTCTCAGCTCCCTTTATATTTGTAATATCCTGACCTTTGAAAAAAATTTCCCCCGATGACGCAGGTGTCAATCCGATCAATGTTCGTCCCAATGTAGATTTCCCACATCCGGACTCTCCCACCACCCCAAACGTTGTTTGCTTTTTTATATGAAAATCCACATTGTCAACAGCATGTAATGCACCGCCCGGCGTCGGAAAGTATTTTTTCAGATTTTTTACTTCAATGATATTTTCACTCATCTTTTTCCCCTTCCCTGCCTGCCAGATGGCACCTTACATAATGTCCCCGGGAGATTTCTATTACCTCTGGCTCAACCATACCGCATCGTGTTTCTGCATACGGACAGCGCGGATGAAAACTGCATCCTTTCGGCAGATTCACCGGATCCGGCATCAATCCCTGAATCGTATTTAATCGTTTTACATCCATGTCCAACCGCGGAATTGCTGCAAACAAGCCCTTCGTATACGGATGTCCTGCATTCTTAAACACTTCCCGCGTTGTTCCCGCTTCAACAATCTGTCCTGCATAAATAATCGCCACATTTTCACAGGACTCTGCCACAATGCCAAGATCATGCGTAATCAATACCAATGCCATATTGTATTCTTTCTGCAGATTCTTGATCATATCCAAAACCTGCGCCTGAATTGTAACATCCAGGGCAGATGTTGGCTCATCTGCCAATAACAGGGCCGGATTACATGCCAACGCCATGGCAATGACTACTCTCTGCTTCATACCTCCGGAAAACTGGTGGGGATATTCATTTGCTCTTTCTGCAGGTATGCCAACACGCTTTAACATCTCCATGGTTCTCTCCCACGCTTCTTTTCTGGAACACTCCTGATGTTGTTTGATCACCTCACTGATCTGCTTTCCAATCGTTTTTACAGGATTCAGAGAAGTCATCGGATCCTGAAAGATCATAGAGATTTTTTCTCCTCTGATCCTCTGCATTTCCCTCTCTGACTTTTTCAGAAGATTTTCACCCTCAAAATAAACTTCACCACCGACAATCTCTCCTGTGGTTTTTGCAAACAAACGAAGAATCCCCAGACATGTCGTTGTCTTTCCTGCTCCTGTTTCTCCCACCAGACCATAAGATTGCCCTGCCTGCACTGCAAAAGATACTCCATTTACGGCTTTAACGGCTCCGGCATCTGTATTGTATTGAATTATCAGATTTTTGATATCAAGTATTTTCTTACTCATCCCTCATCCTCCTACTGTCTCAAGCGAGGATCCATGGCGTCTCTTAAACCATCCCCCAACAAATTAACTGCAAGCATGGTAAGAGCAATCATAATCCCGGGGAATGTAATCAAAGGCCAGAAGGTCATAATATATTCTCTTCCCGAATTTAAGATAGAGCCCCACTCTGGAGTTGGCGGCGCAATGCCCAATCCGATAAAGCTCAGACCTGCAATCGTAATGATCGCATCTCCAAATTTTAGTGTTGCCTGTACAATGATCGGGGAAAGTGAATTCGGCAACACATGTTTTAATATAATGCGCGCTTTACTTTCACCAAAAGTCTGAGCCGCCTCTATATATTCGTTATCACTGAGCAGCAATACAGAAGATCTTACGATTCGCGCAAGCTGAGGAATGTTACTGATCGACAATGCAATGATCGTATTTACAAGTCCTGTACCCATAGCTGCTGCAATCGTAATAGCCAAAAGCATACTGGGAATTGCCATAAATACATCCATGATCCTCATAAGAATATTATCAACCATCCCTTTAAAAAAGCCGGCAATAGTACCAATAATACAGGCTGCCACCAAACTGATCACCACAGAAGCCAGAGCTATACCAAGAGACATTCTCCCTCCGTATAATATGCGGGAAAAAATATCTCTTCCGTATTGATCCGTTCCCATAATATGTGTCCGGCTTGGCATCTGTAATGCACAACTCAAGTCAATTTTGTCATATTCGTATGGGGCGATCACACCTGCAAAAATTACCAAAATAAATAGTGCTATCAAAAAGATCAGTGACACCATAGCCAGCTTACTCTTTTTTAAGCGTCTCCATATTTCCGCAAAATTGCTGCGATTTTTTTTCTGAGAAGCCGCATCCGGTATTTTTTCATATCTCTTTTTGGGAATTTTCATGCTGCTCCTCCTCTCCATATTCCTCGTCTATCAGATCTCTGGCTCTGATTTTCTGACTTCTTCGCTGCCCTTTATACATTGCCTTAATTCGTGGATCAATAAATGCATAAATAATGTCCGTGATCAGATTACAGCCGCTTATGATTAGAGCACAAACCACAACAATCCCCTGTGTCAGATTGTAATCATAGCTTGAGATTGCCTGACTCATTAACAAACCAATGCCCGGAATATTAAAGATTGTCTCTATAATAATGGTACCTGTCATAGCAAAACCGACCGTCATACCAATTGCAGTAATGACCGGAATGATCGCATTTGGCAAAGCATGCTTATATAATACATTCCGTTCATTGAGTCCCTTCGCTCTGGCTGTTCTGACATAGTCCTGTCGGATAACATCTAACATGGAAGATCTTGTCATTCGCGTAATAATAGCCAGAGGAAATACGCCTACCGCTGCAACCGGCAATATCCAATGTGCCGGCGAGCCTAATCCGGATATCGGCAACACTCCCAGCTTCACAGAAAAGAACAGGATCATCATCAAAGCCAACCAGAAAGATGGTAACGATGCCAGAACAACGGCAACCGTTGTAGAAGCATAATCAAAAACAGAATACTGTTTTGACGCCGCCAGCAACCCCAGTGGGATTCCTATGACAACCGTAACACCCACACCTAACAGTCCAAGCAGCATGGTTGTTCCAAGCCTCTCCATGATCATCTCCATAACAGGACGCTCCCAGACATAAGAAGTACCAAAATCAAACTTTGTGACAATATTCCACAAATACTCTCCTAATTGTACAAAATACGGACGATCCAATCCCCATTCATGTTCAACCTGAGCAATATTCTCAGGTGTTGCTGATCCACCTAAAATTGCAATAGCCGGACTGCCATCCGTAAAATAATTGATCGTAAAAACTATGATAATTACGCCAAGAAGAATAGGAATCAACATTAACACTCTTTTTATGATGTAACGTAACATAATATCACCTTATATTTTTATCTCTCTGTCAAACAGGTAGCCACATGAGTTTCCTTTCGCATGCTTGGCAGCGAAAATTTGACTGCCAAACAGCAGGTATTGGCAGTCAGAATCTTTCAAAAAATATCAGTTATTGAAGGACAACTGTCCAAGCCATAAACATGCTTCCTCAGACTGAGCAGCATTCTCAACGCCATTTACATAATTCTGGTATGCCCAGGATCCCGTCGTCTGATATAACGGAATTGTATACATGTGTTCTTTTACATAGTCCTGAATGGCTTCCAATTGCGCTTCACGCGCATCCTGATCAGATTCATATCTGTTCTCATTTAACATTTCATTCAAACTCTCATCATGATTTTCACCCAGACAGTTCCCGCTTCCTGTAAAATATGTTGTGTAAACTTCGATTGGGTCTGCCCGAAGCGCAGTTGTCATAATACCGGATACCTGCTGATAACCAAGCTGTGCTCCCATGATAGTAGGAAGATCCGCAGATTCAATGTTCATCGTAATACCAACAGCACTTAAATATGCCTGAATTGCTTCCGCAACGGATAAATCCTGATATTGATCGGCTGCAATCATCGTAGTAAATTCAAAACCATCTGAATAACCGGCTGCTTCAAGATATTCTTTTGCTTTTTCCGGATCATATTCAATGGTTTCATCTTTATATCCCATAACACCTTCAGATAAAGTTGAATGAACCGCAGTACCTGTGCCGCTACATACATTTTCGACAATAGCATCAATGTCGATCGCATAGGCTACCGCTTTTCTTAAATCTTCATTCTGAAAAATAGTATCCGTGTCTACTACAGTTGACATACAGAACAAACCATATTTTGTGATGGGCCAGGAGTATAGATTTACGTTATCTGCACTGCCGGAAGATAAAGATTTTACCGTTTCACCGCTTGTAATATAAGCAACATCAAGATTTCCATTTTGAAGTTCTAAAGCTCTTGTGCTCTCATCCGTAAAAAACTTGATGGTGATTGTATCAAAGGCACCCGGTTCACCCCAGTAGTATTCGTTTCTTTCCAATGTAATACTTACATCATTTTCAATGGAAACGACCTTATAAGGACCGGTCCCAACCAATGCATCTGCCGTAGAGATAAAATCTTCCCCGCCATTTGCCTCAACAAGTTCCTTGTCCAGTATATAAGATGCCTCTGCGGTCAAGGTACTTAATGTGATATTATCATATTGAAATAATCTTAGGACAACCGTATTCTCGTCCTCTACATAGGAATTCTCAATGTCCACACTTCCCATACGATTGCCCCATACAAAATTGCTGCACAACCGTTCAATCGTATAGAGAACATCATCTGCAGTCAGTGGATCACCATTACTGAAATACGCCCCTTCTTTAACATGAAGGACCAAATCAAGACCATCATCTCCCGTATATTCATAAGATTCGATAATATTTGCCCCTACTTCTCCATCTTCCACCACAAAACATCTGTCATAAATCAAATCCTCAATACTTATGGACGTGACATCCGCAGATTCCAAAATATTCCATGAGGAAGGCTGAGCCCCGACACCCACAATCAGATCTGTCTTATTGGTTGTGCCCGTAGTAGCTGCCACCTTTGTCACTTCTGTTTCCTCTGTGCCTGCAGAAATCTCGGAGGTCTGATCTTCTCCGGAATCTCCACATCCTGCAATCATACCCATCCCCATACAGGCAATAAGCATAAGAGCAATCCATCTTGTTCTTTTTTTCATAAAATACCCCTTTCTATGATTCCGTTTTTTTGCTCAAGATAATTTTACAGCTTCAAGAATTCTTATCAACATGCTCCAGGTTTACGTTTCTTTTTTCTCACTGTGCCCAATGCACACTTTTAGCCGGACGCACAAAAGGGATGCAAAAAAGAAGCAGTCCATTTATTGAACTGCTTCCCCTTATTTTCCATGAGCGTGCCGGGGTTCGAACCCGGGACAACTTGATTAAAAGTCAAGTGCTCTACCAACTGAGCTACACACCCGTATCGTTTTAAAATGCCCAGTTCCGGAATCGAACCAGAGACACGAGGATTTTCAGTCCTCTGCTCTACCAACTGAGCTAACTGGGCATT
>CAYRZL010000017.1:0-34933 GCA_964428795.1 uncultured Lachnospiraceae bacterium
CGAATATCGGTAAAATTGTGCTTTCCGCAGGTAGGGCATGGCACGTTATGCTCCCCGATAAAATCCTTCATCTGCTCCTGTGTCCATCCGTCCACGGATCCGCCCAGCTCAATATCGTTTTCCTGTGCAAAATCTTCAATGATCTTATCTGCACGGAAACGCTCATGACACTCGCGGCAGTCCATCAGCGGATCAGAAAATCCGCCCAGATGACCGGAAGCCACCCATGTCTGGGGATTCATCAAAATAGCACAGTCCACACCTACATTGTATGGATTCTCCATGATAAACTTCTGCCACCATGCTTTTTTCACATTATTCTTTAACTCCACACCCAGGTTACCGTAATCCCATGTGTTTGCCAGACCGCCATAGATCTCAGATCCGGAATATACAAAACCTCTGGCTTTTGCCAATGCAACAATTTTCTCCATTGTTTTTTCCATACTCATCTGTCCTCCAACTCTATTTATAAATAATATAATTTAAACCAAGTACCTGATTTTCCGCCGGTTCAGCGATACTTACCGTAGATTTATCCACCATGGATGTACCCTCTGACGAAATATACAGGACGGTTCCGTCTATTTTTACATCTACCGGCTCATTGGTGATCACGATCTTGTTTTCTCCCTCAGAAAGTATGGTGGCTGCATCCGCTTCTGACGTTACAGCTCCCTCTTCTACCGAAGAAAAGCTCGTGTCAAAATCATATCCTGCACTTTTTGCATCTGCAACCGTGCCGGAAAACAGCTCTGTACCATTAAACGAAACATAATCCTGTACGGAAGCATATTTTAAATTCAGCTTTACATTTCCCTCTTCCGCTTCAAACAATTCTACCTTCAGACTTTTATCATCATTAGCAGCGGTATATTCAGCAACCGTCTGATTCACATATTCCTCAAGCTCCTCTGCGCTGTAATAATCTTTATCCAGCTTATCTACCGAAGCTGCTGTTACTTTTCCATTTTTCTGTATATATACGGTATCGCGTGTTACATCAAGTTTCCCGCAGCCGGCAAGCAGACCGCAGCCCAGCACTGCCGCCAGACTCAGTGAGACTATTTTTCTCATAATGTATCCTCCCATTCCAAACGAGACTATTTTTTATCTTAGCATGATGTTACATTCATTTCAAGATAATTCCTCCCAAAAAGTCCAACGTTTTAAATTCTCTGTCTACCGCAAGCTTCATACTCTCCCCGCAGACCCGCTCCAAAACATCCAGAATTTCAGGAGTTACGGTGAACGTATACAGTTTTCCGAGAGGAGAAGTCACTATGTATTGCAATGCGTAAAGGGCAGAGTCCGGCAGAAAGATCGTTCCGTCCGGATGGTAACAGGAATCGCACAATACACCGTGGCTCTTTCCGTGAAACGCATGTATCTTATCTTTTGTTCCACAGCTCATACAGGAAAAAAAATCGGGATATATCCCCTGAATCACCAGTGTACGCAATTCATAAATACAGCGCACCAGACGATGATCCAGCGATTTTACATTCAATGCACGCAATGTCTGATACAGAAGCTTTAACTGCTCTGTTCCATCCCCATTCTCCTGTACAAAATAGTCGGCTAATTCCAGAAAATAGAAGCCATATCCGGCTTTTTCCAGATCCTCAGACAGCTCCCGAAAGTAATTGGAGATGGAAGCCTTTACCACCGTGTAGGCATTCCGTCCCCGAAACGCCTCAAACTCTCCAAAGGCAAAGGGAGCGGTGGCTGCCAGCATAGAGCTGTTCGGCCTTCTGGCTCCCCGCACGAAAGCAGTAATCTTTCCCCGCTCTCTTGTGAGTATCGTTATACGTTTGTCATATTCCCCTACAGGCATGGCTGTCAACACCATCCCTGTCAGGCTCACACTCTGAGCCATCTGCTCTCTCTCCCTCGCTTACATACTTGTTACATTCCCATGTATTGTCAAATCTGTCATTGCTGCAGTAACGCAGGTAATCTGCCACTCTTCCGGTTTTTTCAAAACGCATCCATGTTTCATCTGTCATGTCCGTATCCCCCTCATTCAGTCTGAACAAAAGTATGCTTTTTGTTCTCCTGAAATTAGGTTCCCCGACACCATCACACTCTATCCTGCACAAATACTGGAAATCAATCCTCATTCTGACGATAGCCGAAATTTTTCAGTTGAATATCACTGTTTCTCCAGTCTTTGCGCACCTTCACCCAAAGCTGGAGATTCGCTTTGCATTCCAGCATTTTTTCAATCTCAAAACGGGCATTGCTTCCTATCTTTTTGAGCATACTGCCGCCCTTTCCAATGATGATTCCCTTGTGGGATTCCCGCTCACAGATGATGGTAGCCTCGATATCCACCATATTTCCTTTGGCGCGGGTCTTCATCTTTTCGATGGTTACTGCGATTCCGTGAGGAATCTCCTCATCCAGCGCATGAAGGGCTTTCTCCCGAATGATCTCCGCCACGATGGCACGCTCCGGCTGATCCGTAATGGTATCCTCATCGTAGAACATGGGACCGTAGGGAAGATATTTGAATATCATTTCAATGACCGTATCCGTATTATCCCCGTGCAATGCACTGATCGGTATGATCTCAGCAAAATCATAGATCTTGCGGTAATTGTCTATAAATCCAAATACTTCCTCCCGCTTCACCGTATCTATTTTATTTATGATAAGAATTACCGGTGTGGTGGTTCGCTGAAGCTGTTTTGCAATATGCTGTTCTCCTGCCCCGATAAAATCAGTTGCTTCCACAAGCCAGAGTATCACATCCACCTCTGTCAGTGTGCGCTCCGCCACATTTACCATGTACTCTCCGAGTTTGTTTTTCGCTTTGTGAATACCTGGTGTGTCCAGAAACACGATCTGTCCTCTGTTTTCATCCGTATAAACCGTCTGAATACGGTTTCTGGTAGTCTGCGGTTTTTTTGAAGTGATCGCTATCTTCTGACCGATCAACTGATTCATCAATGTGGATTTTCCCACATTCGGTCTCCCGATCAATGTGACAAATCCCGATTTAAAATCTGCCTTCATAGCTCCTCCTTAGGAATTCAGGTTTATAATCTTATCAAACAGATTCTTCTCTTCCTTGATCTTCTTCTCATTTCCGATCACGCAGAGATATTCCGGGTCAAGAGCTGCCCGAATGGCAGGCGCAAGCCCTCTGATATCTTCCGGCTGTGTTTTCAGCACCTCATCACGCTCTTTTTGCAGCATTTCCTCTGTAATTCCGGACAGGTAACAATTCATAGAACGGTTTCCTTTTGCAAGTGGATTCATAGGAGTATCCATCTCACTGAATGTACCGATGACATACTTTGTCATATCCCTCTCATCTGCATCAAACTGCTCTAAATATTCCGGTGTCTTTTCATATACCTCATTGGTTCGGGACAGATTCGGATCACGATAGGACGTAAAGAAAACGTCCCCTCCTTTTGTAAAACCGCTCATACATCCATATGCGCCGCCCCGGACACGAATCTGGGTCCACAGATAATCATAACTCAGTATCGTCTTTAATACCTGGAATGTGCCGGTATAAGTATATCCGGCATCAGAGTAGTTTCCTGCTCTGCCCACATACAATATCTGAGATGCATCCATATAGCCTTCCTTCGCAGCCTCACAACCGATCTGAACCGGTTTCTTTTCTACACATGTCTTTGGCATACTCTTTAACAGCATCCGCAATGCCTCCTCGGATACTCTATATCCTTCCTCATTTGCAATACATCCTATCATCAGATGATCTGCTGAAAATATCATACTGCAAAGCCCGGAAAGCTTTTTCTTTAAATCCTCTTTCTCTTCTTCAAAATGTCCGGCAAGATACTCCAGCAGCTTATACTGCTCGATTCCCTGGGTCATATCCGTATATCTTGCCCGGGGCAGATAGGATGCCATGGCTTTTGTGGCAGATACTGTATGTCCGCTGGATGAAATATACGCCTGCATGGATACTTTTAACTGCGTAATAATCTCCTGCAGCCGCTTATCGTCCGTCATAACCGTATGATACAGCATCTTTTCGACCAACTCCAAAGCCTTTTGTGTCTTATTAAAAAACGATTTTATTTTTATCTCGTACTTTGACTGATAATCATCCTTCTGTCCGCATACCGGATACAACTGGATATTTTGACTGATACCTCCGGTGTGAAGATTGATCTCGTTTGCAAATGTTCCGTAGGTCATATCCTCCATATCCATAAATCCGATGACATTTTTCAAAATGCCCATATAAGGAACCAGATCCTGTGGGATGTGCTTTACATCAAACATCAGATTCAGATAAACGATTCCATTGGACTCAATATTATGGTGGATGGTTTTGATCCCCATGATCTCTTTCTCATCATTCCGAAGGGGAAGTATGTCCTTCCTCAGATCGCTTCTGGATAACAGCGGAATTGTCTCCAATGCTTCTTTCGGAGATGGGGCCTCCTGATACTCTGCCAGTTCTTTTGTCTCACGGATCAATGTTTCGATCTGTTCCTCACTGAGTGATTCTTTGTATGCCTGAAGTTTTTCCTCCAGCTTTTTCTCCTTCTCATCATTCAGCCCGATCTTCGGCAATATAGTGACCACCGACGCATGGGTATTTTTAAGCATATATTTCTCGATCAGGTTTTCAAAATAGTCTGTTTCCACCATTTCACGCAGAAATGCGTATACTTCGGACTCCTGCGTATGCAGGAAAGGCTGATTTTCATCATAGATCCAGCTATCCAGCATCTGAAGTCCGGTCATCAGTCCTCTGGGGAAGCGTCCGAAATCCGCCTCTCTGTACTTGAACTCGGAACCGTTGATACCTGCCATAAGCGCCTTTTTATCAATCCCATTTGCCGCCTGTTCTTCTAATACAGAACGAATGATAGAGACAAATTTATCTTTATCGGAAGCGTTTGCTCCCTTTACAGCGATGGAAAAAATCGGCTGATATATGCCATTGTCATAATAGCTCATCACATCTTTGCCGATTCCGGCATCCAGCAATGCCTGCTTCACCGGAGCTCCCTGAGTGCCAAACAGTGCATAATCCAGGATTTCAAAGGCAATGTACAGTTGTTTATCCAGTGCATTACCGATCACCATGTTATAAGAAAGATATGTGTTATTCTCCTCGCTCTCACTGCTGGAAATGGAATAATACCCTTCTTTCTCCACCGGCTTTTCAAAAGTTTTTTGAGGTCTGATCTCGGAATCTATGTCCATCTTCTCAAAATGTGACAAATAGTATTCATCCATCCAGATCAGCTTCTCTGCCGGGTCCATATCTCCGTACAGATAAATATAGCTGTTGGACGGGTGATAATAAGTCCTGTGAAAATCCAGATATTCCTCTCTTGTCAAAGTAGGAATAAAATCAGGATCTCCGCCGGAATCACAGCCATAGGTAGTATCGGGAAACAGAGAGTTCTGAATTGCAGAATCCAGTACACTCTCCGGTGAAGAATAAGCGCCCTTCATCTCATTATATACTACACCATTGATCATAATGGGCTCGTCCTTACTGTTTAACTCGTAGTGCCATCCTTCCTGCTTAAAAATCTCCGGATAATGATAAATATTCGGATAAAACACTGCATCCAGATATACATGCATCAGATTCTGAAAATCCGTATCATTGCAGCTTGCAACCGGATAAACCGTTTTATCGGGCCATGTCATGGCATTTAAAAATGTATTCAGGGACCCCTTTGCAAGCTCGATAAACGGGTCTTTTACCGGAAACTGTTCAGAACCGCATAAAACCGTGTGCTCGATAATATGCGGTACGCCGGTGCGGTCATTGACCGGAGTACGAAAGCCCACATAAAATACTTTATTTTCATCATCATTTGATATAATACTGATTCGGGCTCCACTTTTCTTATGCCGGAGCAGATAACCGACTGCATTCAGATCCTTTAATTCTACCTGGTTCAAAAGCTCATAAGTGTCTAACTCGTTTATATTCATATTGCGTCTCCTTTTACTAAACTTTTTTTAGTATATCATGTTTTTTTTCCCCAGTAAATATACAGAAAAAAGGAACTGCTCTTCACGAACAGTTCCCCGGTTTTGTTTCTATTTTTGACTGTTAAAACTATAAACTAGCCCAGACGAACAACGTTTGCTGCCTGTGGTCCTTTATCACCTTCAACTACCTCAAACTCAACGGTCTCGCCATCCTTCAGCTCTTTGAAACCGTCCATCTGAAGTGCAGAAAAATGAACAAATACGTCATTTCCTTCTGCATCAGAAATAAATCCATAACCCTTCTTTGCATTAAACCATTTCACGGTACCCTGCTGCATAAAACTTCCTCCTCAATACTTCTTTAAATACACAGCATATGCTTGTCCTAAAAGCCAAACAGTGTGTGCTTACTACATATTTAAATTATCATAGTTCACGTTATTAGTCAATAAATTTTCATTTTTTTCCAT
Organism: uncultured Lachnospiraceae bacterium; assembly: GCA_964428795.1. Classification (GTDB taxonomy): domain Bacteria; phylum Bacillota; class Clostridia; order Lachnospirales; family Lachnospiraceae; genus CAYRZL01. Next base: position 6,423 of record CAYRZL010000017.1, read on the forward strand.
TCTTTTTTGTCACATGAACGTCCATTTGAGGATATGGAATGGAAATATGATGCTCATCCAGGGCTAATTTTACATTTTCCAGGATACGCCAGCGGGCAGGCCAGTACTCCTCTCCCAAAACCCACATGCGGGTACCGATCACCACACTGCTGTCGGACAGTTCCGAAACATACACTAAAATCTCCTGCTCCGGCAGTCTGGAAGGCTCTTTCTCCAGCTCCCGGCGGATCACCTCTTTTGCTTTCCTCAGATCGGCGTCATAGGAAATCATAAATTCCAGATCCAGTCTCCGCTCATTCTGCATAGTCACATTGGTCAGACTTCCGTTAGACAAAGCCCCGTTCGGCAAAATCACAGTCTTGTTATCAATGGTCAGAAGTTTTGTGTAAAACAACTGAATCTCCGTCACGGTTCCCTCATTTTTATGATTGTCCTCTATGATATAATCTCCTACCTTAAACGGTTTCAGCAGCAAGATCAATACACCGCCGGCAAAATTGGACAGGCTTCCCTGAAGGGCAAGACCTACCGATAATCCCACAGAACCTACGATGGCTATGACGGAGCTTGCTGTGATGCCAAACCTTGCAAGGACGACCATGATCAATGCAAAGTACAAAAACAGCTTCAACAGGTTCTGCAAAAACTGTTTCAGTCCCTCATCCAGCTTTGATTTATCAAAAGCCTTTTTTGCCAGACGCATGATCAATTTTATAATTTGTATGCCCACCAATAAAACAATGACCGCTATGATCAGTTTTACACAAAAATTCAATACCAGAGGCATACTGTCCGCCAGATACTGCTTAAACACAGACGGAGACATGATCTCCACATCCTGCGTCAGCGCCTCAGCAATCTCTCCCGTATCGATTTCTTCTGTTCTGTAAATATCCGTAAACATATATTACCCTTCTTAAATCTCATGTATAAACAGACCGCTGCGCAGCTTCGGCTCAAACCAGGTCGATTTTGGCGGCATAAGCAATCCCGCATCCGCAACTGCAAATAATTCTCCGCTGGAAGTAGGATACATGGCAAAAGCAGCCGCACAATCCATACTGCATCTGCGCTCCAGCTCCTTCAACCCTCTGATGCCCCCCACAAAATCAATCCGGGCATCCGTCTTTGGATCCTCAATACCAAGTACCGGCTGCAGCAAAAGATCCTGCAACAATGATACATCCAGTCCCTTCACCGGATCAGTGCTCCTGTCTTTATCCTTTATTGTGCAGGAATACCACTGACCATCCAGATACATGGTAAATGTACCCTTTTTCCCGGGTTTGTTGTATGCACAGGTCGTCGGATGCACCTCAAACAAATCTTTCACCTTCATCAGAAATTCCTCTTCAGACAGTCCGTTCAGATCCTTCACTACACGGTTATAATCCATGATCATCAACTGTTCATCCGGGAAAAGAACGGAAAGGAAATAGTTAAACTCCTCCGTACCATCGTAACCGGGATGCTCCTGACGACGTTTGAATCCAACCTTCACCGCAGATGCGGCTCTGTGATGTCCGTCCGCAATGTAAATTTCATTGATATTTGCAAAAGCAGTCTCTATGATCTCTATATCCATATCTTCTGAAATCACCCACACACGATGCCCGATTCCATCCGGTGACACAAAATCATACAGCGCAGATTCCTTTTTTATCCGGTCCACCACCGCGTTAATCTCCTCTTTTGCGCGATATGCAAGGAAAATAGGCCCCGTCTGGGCATTGCAGGTATCTACATGGCGGATACGGTCTGCTTCCTTCTCCGCTCTCGTATTCTCATGTTTTTTGATCACATTATCCGCATAGTCATCAATGGATGCGCAGGCTGTGATGCCCGTCTGGCTGCGTCCGTTCATGGTCAGCTCATAAATGTAATACACCGGTTTTTCTTCCCGGACAAAATCACCGGCATCTACCATCTCCCACAGGGTATCATGAGCCCGCTGATAAACCTCCGGTGCATAGGCGTCCACGTCATCGGAAAACTGTGTCTCTGCCCGGTCAATCTTTAAAAAGGACATTGGCTCCTTCTCTACTTCAAGCTTCGCCTCCGCCCGGTTATATACATCATAAGGCAACGCCGCAATTCTATCTGCTTTATCTGCTGCAGGTCTGATTCCTGCAAAGGGTTTGATCACTGCCATCTTATGCCTCCTTCGAAAAAAGCCGGAGACAAATAGAAACTTGCCTCCGGCGTTCACATTATCATTCTTATTTTATCACACGTACCTTCAATACACAATCAAGAGCGGAAAGTTTTTCTACTACTTCCTCTGTGATCGGAGCATCCACATCCAGCAATGCATACGCCACATCACCACGGGTATTGTTTGTCATGTTTGCAATATTGATATTCGCCTCACCAAGTACATTGGTATACTGGCTGATCATACCGCTCACGTTTTTGTGAAGTACTGCCACACGTCCTGCGGTCTTACATACGCCCATATCGCAGATCGGATAATTTACGGAATTTCTGATATTACCGTTTTCCATATAATCCATCAATTCCTGTACCGCCATCTTTGCACAGTTATCCTCGGACTCCTCCGTAGATGCGCCAAGATGAGGGATTACGATGCAATTCTCAACGCCCGCTGTTGTGGCATTCGGAAAGTCTACCACGTATTTTCTGACTTTTCCTGCTTTTAACGCCTCTACCATTGCTGCCTCATCCACAAGAAGATCTCTTGCAAAGTTCAACACGATCACATTTTCTTTCATCATGTCGATTGCCTCTTTGCTTATCATACCTTTTGTAGAATCCATAAGAGGAACATGAACGGTAATCAAATCGCACTGGCTATAAATCTCCTCTACCGACATCACATGCTGTACGCTGGCTGACAGGCTCCAGGCTGCATTTACAGAGATGTAAGGATCGTAACCGTACACTTCCATACCAAGATCAACAGCGGAATTTGCCACCATAACACCGATAGCTCCAAGACCGATGACGCCCAGCTTCTTACCTGCAATCTCAGTACCTGCAAAGGCTTTTTTCGCTTTCTCCGCCGCCTTTCCTACATTCGGATCATCTTTGTTTTCTTTTACCCAGTCGATACCCCCTGTGATATCACGGGAAGCAAGCAGCATACCTGCCAGTACAAGCTCTTTTACACCGTTTGCATTTGCACCCGGCGTGTTAAATACCACAATACCCTCTTTTGCACATTTCTCCAGCGGAATATTGTTTACACCTGCGCCTGCACGGGCAATGGCATGAAGTCCTTTCGGCAGATCCATATCGTGCATGGCTGCACTTCTCACCAGAACTGCCTGAGCATTTGCCACATCATCTGTTTTCTCATAATTATCTGTAAACAGATCCAGTCCCACATTGGAAATCGGATTTAAACATGTATACTGAAACATTATGCATTTTCCTCCTCAAACTTCTTCATAAATGCTACCAGAGCCTCCACGCCCTCCTTCGGCATAGCGTTGTAGATACTTGCTCTCATACCGCCTACGGTTCTGTGGCCTTTCAGGTTCTCAAATCCTGCCTCTTTGGACTCTTTGATGAATTTTGCATCCAGATCCGCATCTCCGGTCACAAAAGGAACATTCATCAGGGAACGGTCCTCTTTGCGGACGGTTCCTTTAAACATTTTGCTCTGATCCAGGAAATCGTAGAGAATTTTTGCCTTCTCCTCATTGCGCTGTTTCATCACTTCCAGTCCACCCATATTTTTCAGCCATTTAAATACCTTGCCGCAGATATAGATACCATAGCATGGAGGTGTGTTGTACAGGGAATCATTGTCTGCCTGTGTTTTGTACTTCAGCATGGTCGGTACATACTCCGGCACATCATCGCGGATCAGATCCTCACGGATGATTACGATTACCACACCTGCCGGTCCGATATTCTTCTGAACGCCACCGTAGAGTACACCGTATTTTGTTACATCATGGGGTTCTGACAGGAAACAGGAGGAAACATCAGAAACCAGAATTTTCCCTTTGGTATTCGGCAATGTTTTATATTTTGTACCGTAAATCGTGTTGTTCTCACATATATATACATAATCTGCATCCTCAGAGATCGGAAGGTCTGAGCAGTCCGGAATATAGGAAAATGTCTCGTCCTCAGAAGAAGCGATCTTGTTTGCTTTTCCGTATTTCTGAGCTTCCTGATACGCCTTCTTTGCCCACTGACCGGTTACAATGTAATCAGCCACACCGTTTTTCATCAGGTTCATCGGGATGGCAGCAAACTGCTGGGATGCACCGCCCTGAAGGAACAGTACTTTGTAATTATCCGGAATATGCAGCAGATCTCTCAGATCCTGCTCTGCTTCCTTGATAATGGTATCAAATACTTTTGATCTATGGCTCATTTCCATAACGGACATACCGCATCCACGGTAATCCATCATCTCTTCCTGAGCCTCTCTCAATACTTCTTCCGGTAATACAGCCGGGCCTGCCGAAAAGTTATACACTCTCTTCATATTTTTGTTTCCTCCTTGATAAATCTATAAATCTTCATGTGAAAATGCTTCGCTGATTGGTGCTCCCGGAGCAACCATCGGCCAAACCTTATCATCGCTGTCAATAATGCAATCCAACACCACCGGTGTTTTCATTGCAAGCGCCTGGTCAAAGGCTTTGTCAAATTCTTCTCTGGAAGTCACCCGGATACCCGCAGCTCCCATGGCTTCTGCCAGTTTCACAAAATCCACGCTGTCATTTAAAACGGTATGTGAATAACGCTGTCCATAGAACAGATTCTGCCACTGGCGGACCATACCAAGAACATGATTGTTTACCACCACCTGAATCAATGGCAGCCCCTCTCTCACTGCGGTTGCGACCTCATTCATATTCATGCGGAAGCATCCGTCCCCAGCAATATTGATAACCTGCTTATCCGGATTTGCGATCTGCGCTCCGATGGCAGCTCCAAGACCGTAGCCCATAGTACCCAGACCGCCGGAGGTCAGGAATGTGCGGGGTTTGGAATATTTGTAAAACTGTGCCGCCCACATCTGATGCTGTCCAACCTCAGTTACAATAATAGCGTCCCCTTTTGTTTTCTCATAGATCTGCTCAATGAGATACGGACCGCTAAGACCCGGCATGGTATATTTCAATTTATATTTTTCTTTCATCTCCATAATCTCTGCAATCCAGGGATCATGATTCTGCTGTTCCAGACGTTCATTCAGAATGCTGAGTATCTCTTTTACATCTCCGATCACACTGGATGTCGTCTGTATGTTTTTGTTGACCTCCGCAGCATCCACATCAAATTGCAGAATATTCGCACCGCTTGCAAAACGGGATGCATCCCCGATGACACGGTCAGAAAATCTGGTTCCAACAGCAATCAGCAGATCACATTTGCTCACGCCGAAGTTTGATGACTTTGTGCCATGCATACCAAGCATACCCGTATACAGAGGATCTGTTCCATCAAACGCACCTTTTCCCATAAGAGAATCAGTAACCGGCGCCTGCACAAGACGTACAAACTCAGCCAGCTCCTCACTGGCATCTGAAATAACTGCTCCTCCGCCCACAAATATATATGGACGTTTCGACTGGCGAATCAGTTCCAGTGCCCGGGTGATATCCTCCTGTGCGATGGTCTCTGTGACACGTGAAGGTTTCAGGATCTCTTTTGGCTCAAACTCAGTCTTTGCAGCGGTCACATCCTTCGGAATATCAACCAGCACCGGACCCGGACGTCCTTTTCTGGCAATATCAAAAGCACGCCGCATAGTATCGGCAAGCTTATCTACATCTTTTACTATAAAATTATGTTTTGTGATGGGCATTGTGACACCTGCTATATCAATTTCCTGAAAACTGTCCTTGCCCAGCAGCGGTACGCCTACATTACATGTAATGGCAACAATCGGTACAGAATCCATCAATGCGGTGGCAATACCTGTTACCAGATTCGTAGCTCCCGGCCCGGAAGTTGCAAAGCATACCCCTACCTTTCCGGTAGAACGTGCATATCCGTCGGCTGCATGGGAAGCCCCCTGCTCATGGGAAGTCAGTATGTGTCGAATCTCATCACTATGCTTATATAGTTCATCATATACGTTCAAAATCGCTCCGCCCGGATAACCAAAAACCGTATCCACGCCCTGCTCCTTTAAACATTCAATTACAATTTGTGCTCCTGAAAGCAACATATGCCAATCCCCTCTCTAGCAAATCAAAAAGTACCCGGACTTTAGGATATTACTATCCTAAAATCCAGATACTCTCCATTGTAAGAACTTTTTTCAAATTTTTCAAGTAGTTATTAAGTGGTAACCCGCCGAAGATTCGACATTTTTTTCACATATTTTATGAAAAATACACAAATTTTAGTTAATTCAATGTATTTTTCAGGATTGCGCCTGTGTTACCGGAAGTAACAAGGTTTGCATAACGTGCAAGATATCCGGTCGTGATCTTTGGCTCGCGGGGCTGCCATTTCTTCGCACGCTCAGCCAGAACTTCATCCGATACATCCACATTCAGCGTATTCTCCGGAATATTGATCTTGATGATATCCCCTTCCTCGATGAGAGCGATCGGGCCGCCCACTGCTGCCTCCGGAGAAACATGACCAATGGAAGCTCCTCTGGATGCGCCGGAAAAACGCCCGTCTGTGATCAGAGCTACGGATGAACCAAGTCCCATACCTGCGATTGCGGAAGTCGGATTCAGCATCTCTCTCATACCTGGGCCGCCTTTCGGTCCTTCGTAACGTATCACGACAACATCACCTGCAACGATTTTTCCGCCTTTGATTGCTGCAATAGCATCTTCCTCACAGTCAAATACTCTTGCAGGACCTTCATGGATCAGCATTTCCTCAACGACTGCACTGCGTTTTACAACTGCGGAATCCGGAGCAATGTTACCTTTCAGTACAGCGATACCACCGGTCTTGCTGTATGGATTCTCTACCGGGCGAATAACCTCCGGATTTTTGTTTACACAGCCTTTGATGTTCTCAGCAACTGTTTTTCCGGTAGCTGTGATGATATCTGTGTAAAGCAGTCCCAGTTTATCCAGCTCGTTCATAACTGCATATACACCGCCTGCCTCGTTCAGATCTTCCATGTATGTAGGGCCTGCCGGTGCCAGATGACACAGGTTTGGTGTTTTCTCACTCAGTTCATTTGCAATATCAAGATTGATCTCCACACCGGCCTCATGTGCGATTGCCGGAAGGTGAAGCATGGAGTTCGTGGAGCATCCAAGTGCCATATCAATGGTAAGAGCATTCATAAACGCTTTCTCGTTCATGATATCTCTTGGACGGATATTTTTCTCAAGCAGCTCCATTACTTTCATACCTGCATGTTTTGCAAGCTTGATACGCTCAGAATATACAGCCGGAATTGTTCCATTTCCCTGCAGACCCATACCGATTGCCTCCGTCAGACAGTTCATGGAGTTTGCAGTGTACATACCGGAGCAGGAACCACATGTAGGGCATACTTTTGCCTCAAACTCTTCCAGCTCTTCCTCGGACATGGTACCTGCTGCATAGGAACCAACTGCCTCAAACATGGAAGAGAGAGATCTCTTCTGTCCGTTTACATGACCAGCCAGCATCGGGCCTCCGCTGACAAATACGGTAGGAATGTTCAGTCTTGCCGCTGCCATCAAAAGTCCCGGTACGTTCTTGTCACAGTTTGGAATCATAACCAATGCATCAAACTGATGTGCCAGAGCCATACATTCTGTGGAATCGCAGATCAGGTCACGGGTTACCAGAGAATATTTCATTCCGGTATGACCCATGGCAATACCGTCACATACTGCGATAGCCGGGAAAACGATTGGAGTACCGCCTGCCATAGCAACGCCAAGCTTTACAGCCTCGGTCAGTTTGTCCAGATGCATATGCCCCGGAACGATCTCATTGTAGGAGTTTACAATACCTACCAATGGTTTCTGAAGCTCTTCTTTTGTATAACCAAGAGCATTAAAAAGGGATCTGTGAGGTGCCTGTGCGGAACCTGTTTTTGCATTATCACTTCTCATTTTCTTATCTCCTTATTATTTCATTTTTATTCTTTCACAGATCAAATCACCCATCTGTACGGTGCCGACCTGTGTTACAGAGTCTTTCTTATCTTCCTCCTGAGGCATAATATCGATGGTGCGATATCCCTCCTTCAGTACCTGCTTTACCGCTGCTTCCACTGCGTCAGCCTCCTTATCCAGATCAAAGGAATAACGAAGCATCATAGCCACAGACAAAATGGTAGCGATCGGGTTTGCAATACCCATCCCGGCAATATCCGGTGCGGAGCCGCCGCTTGGCTCATAAAGACCAAATTTTGTATCGTTCAGGCTGGCAGAAGATAACATACCGATTGAGCCGGTCACCATACTGGCCTCATCAGAAAGAATATCTCCAAACATATTCTCTGTCAGAATCACATCAAACTGTTTCGGATCCTTTACCAACTGCATAGCACAGTTGTCCACCAGCATATGCTCATAGGAAACTTCCGGATAATCCTTTGCCACTTCCTCCACGATCTTTCTCCAGAGTCTGGAGGAATCCAGCACATTTGCCTTATCCACACTGGTCACTTTTTTACGACGTTTCATGGCAATTTCAAAACCTTTGACTGCAATACGGCGGATCTCATTTTCGTTATAAGTCAGTGTATCCACTGCTGTCATAACTCCATCCCGCTCCTCTGTCACCCGGTCTCCGAAATAGAGACCTCCGGTCAGCTCTCGCATGATCATCATATCAAAACCGTCTCCGATGATATCATCCCGCAGCGGGCAGGCTGCTTTCAGCTCCTCATAGAGATATGCAGGTCTCAAATTAGCGAAAAGATTCAAAGATTTACGCAGTTTTAAAAGTCCTGCCTCCGGTCTTAAATTTGGCGGCAATTTGTACCAGGGTGATGTACTGGTATTTCCTCCGATGGAACCCATAAGCACCGCGTCGGAATGCAATGCCTGCTCAATAGCTCCATCTGTAAGGGGAACTCCTGTTGCATCAATGGAACATCCGCCCATTAAAATATCTTCATATTCGAAGGTATGTCCAAATATATCGCCCACTTTATCCAGCACCTTGCGGGCCTCAGCTACTACTTCCGGTCCGATACCGTCTCCGGAAATTACGCCTACATGAAACTTCATATCCTTTACCTCCTTTTTCACATTTATGTCACGGGAAATCCAAATGAATTTTCCATGCAACAAGATAAGACTATGGGAGCACCACGAACCCACAGTCTTATTTCATAGCCGCCTGTAATCCAGGCAGTCACTTTTCAGATTTATTCTGCAGCTCCATCCTCTGCTTTTTCAACCTGAGCTACCGCTCCTCTTTGCATTGGAATACGACAGTTTTTGTTGTTACCAAACTCTACGATCAATACATCCTCGTTGATATCAATAACAGTTCCGTAAAATCCGCTGGTGGTCAGAATGGTGTCACCTACAGCCAGAGAAGCCATCATCTCATTTTTCTTCTGCTGTTCTTTCTTCTGTGGTCTGATCATAAAAAAGAAAAAGAACACAACCAGAACAACGATCCAGATGATCATGGTCATTCCACTGCCACCGCCAAGAGCGCCTGATGCTATAATCGGCATAATACAATTCCTCCTAATTTAAATCTCTTGTATGTTTGTCTTTCTTACACACTGCTTATATTCTACACAAAACAACTTTGAACATCAAGTCTTTTTTTCAATAACTGCATTATTCTCCCTGATTCATCCGATATAGCTTCTCTTTTTTATATGCGCCAAAATTACCTGCATCCAGTGCATCCCTGATTTCTTCCATCATCGTGTTATAAAAATAGAGATTGTGCAATACGCACAGACGCATACCAAGCATCTCCTTCGCCTTCAGCAGATGTCTGATATACGCTCTGCTGTAATGCCGGCATGAAGGACAGCCGCATCCTTCTTCGATGGGCCGGGGATCTGTCTCATATTTTTTGTTAAACAGATTGATCTTTCCATGATTGGTATACAGATGTCCGTGACGTCCATTTCTGGTGGGATATACGCAATCAAAAAAGTCCACTCCGCGTTCTACTCCTTCCAGAATATTTGCAGGCGTTCCCACTCCCATCAGATAGGTCGGCTTATCTTCCGGTAAATATGGCACCGTCACGTCCAGAATGTGATACATTTCCTCATGTGTCTCCCCTACCGCAAGTCCGCCGATGGCATAACCGTCCAGATTCATCCCGGAAATCCTTTTTGCGTGGTCAATACGAATATCCTCAAAGATGGCTCCCTGATTGATACCAAACAAAAGCTGATTTTTATTGATGGTATCCTCCAGACTGTTTAAACGCTTCATTTCTTTCTGACATCGTTCCAGCCATCTGGTGGTTCGGTCAACGGAGGGCTGTACATAGCTGCGGTCCGCTTTCGCCGGAGCACATTCATCAAACGCCATTGCTATCGTGGAAGCCAGATTTGACTGTATCTGCATACTCTCCTCCGGACCCATAAATATTTTACGTCCATCCACATGAGAATGAAACTGAACGCCCTCTTCTTTTATTTTTCGAAGTCCTGCCAGGGAAAACACCTGAAATCCACCGGAATCTGTCAGGATTGGCTTGTCCCAAACCATAAATTTATGGAGTCCTCCCATCTGTTTTACAATTTTATCGCCCGGACGCACATATAAATGATAGGTGTTTGACAACTCCACCTGGGTTTTTATCTGCTGCAAATCTATGGTAGACACCGCTCCTTTAATGGCCGCCGCCGTACCTACATTCATAAAAACCGGTGTCTGTATGGTACCATGCACCGTATGAAATTCTGCACGTTTTGCACGCCCTTCTTTTTTTAATATTTTATACATTTAAATATTTCTCTCCTCTCCGGGAACCCGTTATTCATCGAAATGAAAATCGTTATAATCCTCTATTGTAAAGCGGTGATAAATGATATGACACCCTTCATCTGTCAGGCAATATCTGAAATCATCCGGCACCCCATCTTCAAAATATACCAGATAATCAAATTCACCATGCTCTTTCTTTTCAATATGAACCTTATCCGAATATTTCTTAAATTGACAGATCACATCCTCTATGGAAACACCATGCTTTGACACTGTCTCTATAAAATCATACAGAAAGCCATCCTGATCGGTATTCAAATGAATATATTCAGAAGCTTCCTCCGGGAAATAAAAACAAAACCTCTCTTTTTCATGTGAAATTTCAACAGCTCCAAGCTTATTTTCCACAGCCGCCGGAAATTCCCTTAATACCTCCATCATTTCTTTTTCGTCTAAATCCGTATACAGAAAACGGTTCAGAGATAATAACGGGTAATATAACCGGATCGTTTCTTTTCGGTATCCCAGTTTTATTTGCTCTTCTTTAATAACGTCACATATATTTTTCTCAAGTCTCGTGAAATCCAAATTAACGCCTCCATACTTATAATTGTTTCATAAAATAATCCCAGTTTTGTTCCGGAATCGAGAGTGCTTTCAATGCCGCTTCCGCTGTCCACCCCATGTTTTTCATAAGATTTTTCAAATCTTCTACTTTTCCCTGCGATATTCCATCTTCAAATAATATTTTACCAATTTTCGTCATAGCCATACTCTCCTTTATATCCTGCATATCCACCTGATCTAAAAATTTGTTTGCCATCGTATAAATCACCGCCTCTATTTTTCCGATATCCACCTGATCTACTTCTGTGGCATGTCCGGTTATATAATATGCTCTCTTCACACGTTCTTTCAGCTCTATGCTGCCATCCATCAAAAGACATATTATCTTCATTATACTTTTTTCGATCGTGTTGTACAACATTTTTCTGAATCGTTTTCGCGATACGCAAAAGAACTTTAGAAATTCAGAACGGGAGCCAGATACTCCCTCCGCCGAAAAAGAAAATCGGCTGGAATGCATTATAAATTATAACAGATTTGTTTACGAATGTAAATATATCAGTGATATTACGCTTCAAAAAGCCTTGTCTCTCCCCGGATTTGTTGATATACTTGAAAAATAATATGTTATTTACAGGAGGCATTATGGCTGGATCATCATATGGAAATATTTTTCGAATTACGACATGGGGCGAATCCCACGGAAATGGACTTGGCGTTGTGGTAGATGGCTGTCCTGCAGGACTTCCCTTATGTGAAGCTGATATACAGGCGCAGTTGGACCGCCGCAAACCGGGGCAGAATAAATTTAATACACCTCGAAAGGAAAGTGACACCGTTCACATTATGTCCGGCATTTTTGAGGGCAGAACCACAGGTACTCCTATTGCAATGGCTGTGTACAATGAAAATCAACAGTCCAAAGATTACGGAGAGATCGCAACCTGCTATCGTCCGGGACATGCAGACTTTACCTTTGATCAAAAGTATGGCTTCCGGGATTACCGCGGCGGCGGACGTTCTTCCGGGAGGGAAACGATTGGCAGGGTAGCCGGCGGCGCTGTGGCCATGAAAATCTTAAAAGAGACGGGAATTGAAATCTGTGCTTATGCGAAATCCATCGGTCCCATCACTATAGATGAAAGAAATTTCGACAGAGCGGAGATTGCAAGCAATCCTCTCTGTATGCCGGATACAGATGCTGCTGCAAAAGCTTCCGCCTTTTTGGAAAACTGTATGAGAGAGAATAATTCCGCAGGCGGTATTATCGAATGTGTCATCACCGGTGTTCCTGCCGGACTGGGAGATCCGGTTTTTGAGAAGCTGGATGCCAATCTGGCAAAAGCGATTTTTTCCATCGGTGCGGTAAAGGGATTTGAAATCGGAGATGGTTTCGCCGCTGCTGCCGCAACAGGTCTGACCAACAATGACGCATTTATACAAAATTCAGACGGTTCCATCGGGAAAGCGACGAACCATGCAGGTGGCATTCTTGGCGGAATCAGTGATGGAAGTTCCATTATATTCCGGGCAGCCATCAAGCCTACCCCTTCCATTGCAGCCGTGCAGCAGACAGTAAAAACAGACGGAACTGCTATGGAGCTTTCTATCCGGGGAAGACATGATCCGATCATTGTTCCCCGTGCTGTGGTTGTGGTGGAATCTATGACTGCTATTACTATTTTGGATGCTTTGCTTGCAAATAAAAACAGTCGTATGGACATGTTCTAAAAAGCGAAAGAAAGCTCTGTCGAAGCTTTCTTTCTCACATTTTATCAATATTTAATTTACAGCTTATGGATAAAAATGCAGTTTGGCTTATCGATCAGAATCGGCTTCGTATCCATAAGAAAATATTTTTTATCATAATTTATATGGAATATCGCGATCTCATTATTCCCATTGTTTAATACCACAAAATGCTCATTATCTGGCAGAATATCCAGACATTTCGGGTAATCTCCGCCGGTCTTATTATGACAGAACAAGGTCAGTTCTCCTGTCTCCTCATTTACTTCATAAATAGTTACACAGTTTGTTCCGGCATTGGAGACCAGAAGATATTTCCCGTCCGGTGTAAACTCAATGCCGGATGCGGAGCACATTTTTTTCTCTTCCTCTGATACAGTCGGAATACTCTGAATACGTTTTAAAGTTTTTCCTCCGGAGGAATCCACAAATCTGTAAACCTCAACACTGTTCTTGCGCTCACACAAAATGTATGCGTATTTATCGTTTTTTGAAAAACGAATCATACGTGGGCCGCTGTCCAGATCGCAACGGATCGTATCTCTCATTTCCAGCTTTCCTTCCTCATAATTGATATTATAAACCTTTACCTGATCCAGACCACTGTCCACTGCGCAGAGACTGGTCTGATCTGGTGTCACCTTGACACAGGTCACATGGGGATAAAAGCTGCGATCAGACACACACTGTCCCATACCTTTATGAAATATTCCGTCTGAAATTTTATCAATACTGCCATCCTCATTCAGCTTCATCATGGTAACACGTCCGTCGTGAAATCCTGCCACAAACAGATACCTGTCCTGCTCATCCACATCCACATAGCAGCCGCGCATTCCTCCGATCCATTTCTCATTGATCGGTTCCAGGTCGCCGTCCGGCAGGATCCGAAATGCCTCCACGCCTTCATCTGCAATAGAATACAGGTATTTTCCGCTAGTCGATACGATCAGATCAGATGGATTATTGATCGGAACCACTTTTTTCTGCTTCAGTGAGTGTTTCTCCTCATCCACATCATAAATATGAATGCCCACACTGTTTCCATGTGTGTAAGTACCTACATATGCTACATAACGATCTTCTGCCATCATAAATCCTCCTCTTTTCTGCGTAATATATCATACTGATCCAGCTCACAGCCGAGATCAATGTACAGTACCTGTTTAGGATGAGGCGCAGATTCCTGTGCTTTCCCGTCCTCGCTTATGATCTTTTGAACCACAACCTCTATATTTCTTCCGTCAGGCTTCATGACCTCAATGGTCTCGCCCACTGAAAACTTGTTTCTCTGCTCAATCCGGTACAAGCCTTCATCATGTCTCTCTCCGACGATTCCCAGATAGGTGTATTCCTTCACATACGTATTACTGTCATAAATTTGTGTATGCTCATCCGGCTTTCCAAAGAAAAATCCGGTAGTAAACTGTCTGTAGGTACAGTTTGAAATCTGATCCAGATACCAGTCCATATTTGCCTGATATTTCTCCGGTGAATCCAGATAATCATCGATTGCTTTCCGGTAAGTTCTTGCGACGGTAGCCACATAGAGCGCAGTTTTCATTCGGCCTTCTATTTTAAAACTGTCTATTCCCGCATCGATCAGCTCAGGAATATGCTCAATCATACACAAATCCTTAGAATTGAAAATATAAGTGCCTCTCTCATTTTCATATACCGGCATATATTCCCCCGGTCTTGTCTCCTCCACTACCGCATACTTCCAGCGGCATGGGTGCGTACAGGCTCCCCTGTTTGCATCCCGCCCGGTAAAAAAATTGCTGAGCAGACATCTCCCGGAATAAGAGATGCACATTGCCCCGTGAACAAAGGTCTCGATCTCCATATCCTTTGGAATGTGCGCCCGGATTTCCTTCAATTCCTTCATGGACAACTCTCTGGCGGACACCACACGTTTTGCCCCCAGAGCATACCAGAACTGATAAGTTCCATAGTTGGTATTATTAGCCTGTGTACTGATATGACGCTCGATCTGCGGACATATCTCCTTTGCCATCTGATAAATACCGGGATCTGAGATAATCAATGCATCCGGTGCGATCTCCTTTAACTCTCTTAAGTATTTATCCACACCCTGGAGATCATAATTATGTGCCAGAATGTTTACTGTCACATACACCCTGACCCCATGGGCATGGGCAAATGCAATTCCCTCCTGCATATCTTCCATCGAAAAATTCTTTGCCTTGGCGCGAAGTCCAAACGCTTCTCCACCGATGTATACCGCATCTGCGCCGAATTTTACTGCAATTTTTAATACTTCCAGGCTGCTCGCCGGAATCAAAAGCTCTGGTTTTCCCATTTATCTCTCCCACTTCACGCTGACTGTCACCCCATCGCCCAGAGGAAGCACCGCTGTCTCAAGCTCAGGCAGATGCGTCAGTTGATACAAGTATTCTCTCATGCGCTTATGGATGGTCCGGTTCCTTCTGGTCACCACATAACGGGACTCGATAATATCCCCGTCCTGAAGCACGTTATCTGACACAAGCACTCCACCGGGTTTCAGCAGCCGGAGAATATCCTCCAGAAAATGAATATACTGTCCTTTGGCTGCATCCATAAAAATAAAATCAAAGGGCTCTGTCAGCTCTTTTAATATATCTGCCGCATCCCCTTCCAGCAGAGTGATGGAATCACTTCTTCCCGCCTTTGCAAAATTTGCCTTTGCAACAGGGATCCTCTTTTCATAATTTTCTATGGTAATGATCTCACAGGCAACCGGATTGTACTCCGCCATCAGCAGAGCAGAAAATCCAACCGCAGTACCGACCTCCAGTATTCTGACCGGACGGTTCATCCGAAGCAGAACCTTTAACAAGCTCTGCATTTCACGTCTGATGATGGGAACAAAATCCTTTTTTGCCTGTTCTTCAATCTCACATAATAAGGGTGAATTTTCTCCGGCAAGAGAATTGATATATGTTACAAAACGCTCGTCCACGATCATATGTCTCTACTCCTCTGCCTCTTCTACCGCCCGTGCCATTACCTTCAGCATCTCCGTAGGCGTCATGGAAGAATTCAACTGATAAGTACCCGGCTTCACATCTTTTCCGTAATCAGATAACTTCATCTGCACCGTAAACAGCCACCGGCTATCCGAAAGTCCTTTTTCCTCCATGATCTCTCCGATCCTTACCGTGGACATACCATCATCAATCGTGACCACCACATCTTTTCCGGGCGGCTTTGATGCCGCCTGCTCATTAAAAATATCATAACTGAACTCATAAGAAAACTTTCCTAATTTCAGCAATGCATAACACACCAGAGCCGTGATCACGATCCCAATAAACACATATAGAATTTTTAAACCAATTCTATTTTTCTCCATCGGACGTCCCTTTCAATTCAATTTCAAAATCCAGCGAACGGGTCAAGCTCCAGTTGATCTTCTGCACAATCCTGCAAATTGCTGCCTCCGCTTCCAGATAGGCGCCAATGACGGTATCCTGACTCAAATTCCTGTATTCCTTATTCAGACGGTCTGTCTCCTCATACAGATCAATATCTTCTTTGCTGTTCTGCAAACGGAAATTGCGCATACGAAATTCATTGATAAGCGTAAGCTTTTCCGGATACTTTTTAATCTCCTCTCTGCTCTCACAAAAACGCTGATATTCCTCACTTTTCTTAACAGCAGAAATCAAGACCTCCAGACTGGATTTTATCTCGTTCATAAATCACTACCACCTTTTATACTTCCATAATAATCGGCATGATCATAGGTCTGCGCTTTGTCTTTCTCCATACAAATTCACTGAGTGCATCTTTGATCTCACCCTTTATCTTGCCCCAATCGGTAATACCGCGTCCCGTGATTTCATCAACCACGTCATGGAGCAGTTGTCCGGCTTCGTCCATCAGTCCTTCCGAACTGCGTACATACACAAACCCTCTGGATACGATATCCGGTCCTGCCAAAACCTGTCCAGAACCGCCCTCCAGCGTCAAAACTACGATAATAATACCATCCTCCGCCAGATGCTGTCTGTCCCGCAGCACGATATTGCCTACATCACCGATGCCAAGACCATCTACCATAACAGGTCCTGCCGGAACTTTGCCGGTTACTTCGGCACTCTCCTCATTGATCTCCAGCACATCGCCGGAATTAAGCATAAAAATGTTTTCTTTCTTTACCCCAAGCTCCACTGCGAGCCTTGCCTGTGCCTGACGGTGTTTATACTCACCGTGGATCGGAATAGAATATTTCGGATGAACCAGCGCATAGATCAGCTTGATCTCCTCCTGGCAGGCATGTCCGGAAACATGGGTATCCTGAAAGATAACCTCAGCTCCCTGTGCAGCCAGTTCGTTGATTACTTTTGAAACAGCCTTCTCGTTGCCCGGAATCGGATTCGAGCTGAATACGATAGTATCCGTAGGCTGAATTTTTACTTTTCTGTGCATACCGGATGCCATACGGGACAATGCAGCCATAGATTCACCCTGACTTCCGGTCGTAATCAATACGGTCTGCTCATCCGGATAATTTTTTAGCTGGTCAATCTCGATCAACGTATTCTCCGGCACATCCAGATAGCCCAGTTCACTTGCTGTAGCAATGATGTTTACCATACTGCGGCCTTCCACCACTACTTTTCGACCATAATTCTTTGCAGTATTGATGATCTGCTGCACACGATCCACATTGGATGCAAATGTTGCAACGATAATGCGGGAATGTCTGTGATCCGCAAAAATATGATCAAAGGTGGTTCCCACCGTCTTTTCTGACATGGTAAATCCGGTCCGCTCCGCATTGGTGCTCTCACACATCAATGCAAGTACACCTTTTTTGCCGATCTCACCAAACCGCTGCAGATCAATGGGATCCCCGAACACCGGTGTATAGTCCACCTTAAAATCTCCAGTATGCAGTACGATACCCGCCGGTGAATAGATTGCCAATGCTGCCGCATCCTGAATGCTGTGGTTTGTTTTTATAAACTCCACACGGAAGCACCCTAAATTGATATGCTGTCCATAGCTTACCACTTTTCTGCGCGTAGTACCCAGCAGGTTGTGCTCTCTCAGCTTGTGCTCAATGATTCCCATGGTCAGTTTTGTCGCATAAATAGGGACATTCACCTCCAGCAGCACATAGGGCAGCGCACCGATATGATCCTCATGACCATGTGTAATAAAAAAGCCTTTTACCCGGTCAATATTATCCTGAAGATATGTGATCTCCGGAACAACCAGATCAATACCCAGCATATCATCCTCCGGGAATGCCAGACCGCAGTCCACCACAATAATACTGTCTCCATACTCGAAAGCAGTTATATTCATTCCGATAGATTCCAGCCCACCCAAAGGAATAATTTTCAATTTTGATTTTTTCTCCATGTTTTATACATGCACCTCCATCATTTTTTATTTCCGTTCTTCATTTTTCTCCGCAGCAAAAGAAACAAACCTCTACCTCCGGTAAAACTCCATTCCATTTACTGTATTCGTAACATAAATCTATAATTCAATATCCACGTCTTCCAACATCTCCGTAAAGACTTTTGATATTGCATCCAATTCCATTTCATCCTCCACAAATTCGTAGACGGATTCCGCATCCCCGGTCTCAACTTCCTGTAAAATGTATGCCAGCCCATCTGCTTCTTCTTCCTCTGTCACAAGCAGATAATTCTGACCGTTGATACTGGTCTGCTCCAAAACAAAAAACTCCAGATCCAGCTCACGGTCCGGATCTCTAAACTTAATTTTCTCCATATATACCCACTCTTCTTCTATTCATGGCTCTGATTTGCCAGAAAATCCAAATAGCTCTGCAAAATAAAAACCGAAGCGATCTTGTCTACATACTGTTTTCTGTCTTCTCTGCGCACGCCGCTCTCCATCATGGTGCGGTCCGCAGACACTGTAGTGAGACGCTCGTCCCACAATATGACCTCAAGACCTGTGCGCCGCTCTAACATCTCCTTAAATTCCAATGTTTTCTGACAGCGTTCACCCTCCGTATTGTTCATATGCTTCGGAAATCCAAGTACGATCCGGTCCACCTCATACTCCTGTACCAATGCCTCTATCGCAGCCAGTGTCTGTCGCAGCTTGGAAGGTGATTTTCTCCTTATAATATCCACACCCTGAGCAGTCAAAAGCAAGGGGTCACTTATCGAAACCCCAACTGTTTTTGTCCCGAAATCAAGTCCCATTATTCTCATCATTAACTCCAGGAATGATTCTTAATATAATCCTTCAAAATCTCTTCTACCAGTTCGTCACGCTCCACCTTGCGGATCAGACCTCTTGCATTGTTATGGCTGGTGATATAAGTGGGATCACCCGACATAATATAGCCCACGATCTGATTCAACGGATTGTAACCTTTCTCCGCCATAGCTTTATATACCTTTTCCAAAATATCGGAAACCCGAAGCTCCGGTTCTTTCTCTACCTTAAAGTACTGTGTATTATTCTTATCCTGCATTCTGTCTCACCTCTTCGGTCCATCTTTCCATTCTCATATGCAACCACTGTTATTCTAATATACTTTTCGCGAAAAGTAAAGCAAATCACTGCAAAAGAACTCCTTCTTTCCACTGCACCGTGCCCTTGCAGAGTTTATTGCTCAGGTCTGTTTCATCACTTCGCACTACCTTCACATACTCCGGTGTATATCCCTGATAATACTTCTGTCCCGCCACTTCCGGCATATCCGCCGCCTGACAGGACTCCTCATACAAAACGGTCACCTGCTTTTTATCATAGTAACGACAAAATTCTTCTTTCATCCGTTCTGCCGCTTCTATCAGTCTGACACTGCGCTCATGCTTTACCGGTTCTGCAATCTGATCTTCCATCTGCGCCGCCTTCGTTCCCTGACGCTTGGAATATTTAAACACATGAATTTCATAGAAACGGATCTGTTCTGCAAACGCTAATGTTTCTGCAAATTCTTCCTCCGTCTCCCCGGGAAATCCCACAATAATATCCGTCGTAATCGCCGGATGTCCATAATATTTCCGCAGCAGACTGCATTTCTGCGCATATTCTGCTGTTGTGTATCTGCGGTTCATCCGTTTTAATGTCTCATCACATCCACTCTGCAAAGATAAATGAAAGTGAGGACATATTTTTTCCATGGAAGAAATCTTCCGCACAAATTCCTCTGTAATGATACCAGGTTCCAAAGATCCCATCCGAATCCGTTTTACCCCGGATATTCCATGTACCCGTTCCAGCAATTCCAACAGACTGCTCCCTGTATCTACTCCGTAGGAACTGAGATGGATTCCCGTCAGCACGATCTCCTGACATCCGTTTTTTACCAGACGTTCCACCTCATCACACACGTCGTCTGCCTGTCTGCTCCGCACCCTTCCCCTGGCATAAGGGATGATACAGTAACTGCAAAACTGATTGCATCCGTCCTGCACCTTTAAAAATGCACGGGTGTGCTCCGATGTTCTGCTCAAACGCATTTCCTCATAAATCTGTCTGCCATGATTGATGTCGATCCGGACATCCCGAAGCAAATGCTCTTCTTCATAATCATGCAGCAGCTCTATCAGCTCTGTCTTTTTATTATTGCCAAGAATGATGTCCACATATTCACTTAACTGCTCCTGTCTTTCCTCCGTCTGCACATAACATCCTGCCGCGACCACGATCGCATCCGGATTTTTCTTTTTTGCCCGATGGATCATCTGGCGGGATTTCCGGTCTGCAATATTGGTCACAGAGCAGGTATTGATCACATAGACATCCGCCGGCTCTGAGAAAGGCACGATGGTATACCCGTCCTTCTCCAACAGCTCCTGTATGGCTTCTGTCTCATATGCATTTACTTTACAGCCCAGATTGTGCAATGCGGCACATTTTTTCCTGATTTCCATCTGTATTTGATCCCTCCGACCTATTGACTTTTTCCCCCGAAAAAGTTACTATGGTTTCATAGCAAAAATAAACTTTTAAGGAGGTACGGCCAATGAAAACCGTTCAAATTTCTTTAAATTCAATCGATAAAGTTAAGTCTTTTGTGAACACAATCTCTCAGTACAACTTTGACTTTGACCTGATTTCCGGAAGATATGTTATCGACGCAAAATCAATCATGGGAATCTTCAGCCTGGATCTTTCCAAACCGATCGATCTGGCAATCCATGCAGAAGACGACATTGACGAGATTATGGAAACATTGAAACCTTATCTTGTTTGATCTATGTAGATAAGAGGCTGCTGTATGCAGCCTCTTTTATTTAACTAATACACACCCTGATCTTCATGCGCAGATACGGTAATCGTCTCTGCGGTCTCAATGGCAGCAGCCATCAGTTCATCAATCTTTTCTTCCAGCTTTGCTTCAGAACGCTTAATGGCATTCAGATTCGGCTTTGTCACCGGATGCTTTGCCACAAAAATCGTGCAGCAATCCTCGAATGGCTGAATGGACGTCTCATAGGCATCGATCTTTTCGGAAATATCAATGATCTCCTGCTTGTCAAATCCGATCAGCGGACGATACACCGGTATGGTACACACTTCGTTGGTCGCCATCAAAGACTGCATGGTCTGGCTTGCCACCTGCCCGATGCTCTCTCCGGTGATCAGTCCCAGACAATTATTTTCCCTTGCAAAATGCTCTGCGATCTTCATCATGTAGCGGCGCATAATGATGGTCAGTTCTTCATGAGGACATTTCTCATAGATATAAAGCTGAATGTCTGTAAAGTTTACTACATGGAGCTCGATGGTGCCGCTGTAACGGGAAACTATGCGTGCCAGATCCACCACCTTCTGCTTTGCACGCTCACTGGTGTATGGGGGCGCATGAAAATATACCGCATCGATCTTCACGCCGCGTTTTGAGATCATGTAGCCGGCTACCGGACTGTCGATACCACCGGAGAGAAGAAGCATGGCTTTTCCGGCTGTTCCGATGGGCATACCGCCCGGTCCCGGAATGCTGATGGAATAAATATTGATCTGATTTCGGATCTCAACATTCAAAAGAACATCCGGATGATGCACATCCACCTTCATATCGGGATAGGCGTCCAGAATAATGCCTCCCAGCTCCATATTGATCTCCTGGGAATCCATAGGGAAATTTTTTCTGGCTCTTCTGGCTTTCACCTTAAAGGTCAGATGCTTGTCCGGATATGTTTCATCCAGATAGGTGAGCACATCCTTTGCCAACTGGTCAAATCCGTGATCCTCCACCTGAACTACCGGGCAGATCGCAACGATGCCAAACACTTTTTTCAGTGCTTCCAACGTCTCCTCATAGTCATAATCCCCCTGCGCCTGCACATATATACGTCCCTGCTCTTTGGTAATCTCAAAGGTTCCGTCCACCGGATGCAGGGCATAACGGATCTGTTTCATCAGCGCCTCTTCAAAAATGTATCTGTTTTTTCCTTTTACTGCGATCTCGCCGTATTTAATCAAAAATGTCTGAAACATATGTGCTCCTTCTCAATGTCTTGTATATTTACGCAGCATGGGCAGAAGCTCCGCCAATGTCTGCAGGGTATAATCCACTTCTTCCAACGTATTATATTCACAAAAACTGAACCGGATGGTAGAATCCAGCAGCTCCTGCTTTACGCCTATGCTCTTTAAGGTACTGCTGACAGCAGGCTTATTGGATGCACAGGCGCTGCCGGAGGACACATAGATCCCCCGATCCTCCAATGCGTGCAGCAATACCTCGCTGCGCACACCAAAAAAACTGACACTGACTATATGGGGCGCGTTTTCACGATCCGTCCTTCCGTTTATCCGGCAATCCGCAAGCTTTTCAATCCCGTCTATAAAATGCTCCCGCAAATCATACATGCGATTGCGGTTTTCCTCCAATTTGCCACAGACTTCCATAGCGGCCTGTCCAAGTCCTGCAATTCCCGGCACATTTTCCGTTCCGGAACGCATTCCCTTCTGCTGCCCTCCGCCATAAATGACAGGGAGTATCTTTGTGCCGCTTTTCACATACAAAAATCCAACACCCTTCGGTCCATGAAATTTGTGTCCGCTGACACTGAGCAGATCCACTCCCAGCCGCTTCGGATATACCGCCAGCTTTCCGTATGCCTGAATAGCATCCACATGGATCAAAGTGTTTTTATTCTTCTTTTTTATCAAAGCTGCCGCATCTGCAATGGGCTGAACCGCTCCGATCTCATTATTCACATACATAATGGAAACCAGAATCGTATCCTCTCTGATGACAGCCTCCAATTCGTCCAGAGAGATATGCCCCTCCTCATCCACGCAAAGGCGGGTTACTTCAAATCCTTCCTCTTCCAGATGATCCATCACCGCAGATACGGACGCATGCTCAATCGACGTAGTGATCAAATGCTTTCCGGCACGCCTGTTCGCCATCGCACATCCGATCAGAGCAAGATTATTTGCCTCCGTACCCCCGGACGTAAAGATCAGCTCCTTATCGGTACATTTCAGCGTCTTTGCGATCCGTGCTGCCGCCTCTTTGACATACTTTTCCGCATCCACACCCTTCATATGCATAGAGGATGGATTGCCGAACCCCTCCAGCATAACCTCCACCATTTTGTCTGTCACAGATGGCAGACATCTGGTAGTGGCTGAATTATCAAGATATACTTCCATCTCTGGCCTCCAGCTCGTACATTAAAATAGACAGCATCGTCATACCCGCAGTCTCTGTACGCAAAATACGTTTTCCAAGAGAAATAACGCTCATATAGTCCTTTACATGCTCAATTTCTTCCTCGGCAAAACCACCCTCGGGTCCGATAAAAATAGCGATACTCTGTCCCGGTTCAATATTTTCCAGAAGCTCCTTCGTTTTCGCCATACCCCGCTCATTTTCATAGGGGACGATCCGCACATCACGCTCCATTGCAAGCTCCGCCGCCTGCATAAAAGGCATCACCGGTCCGATCTGGGGAATGATGCTCCTTTTGCACTGCTTTGCTGCGCTCTCAGATATTGCCTGCCAGCGGCGCACCTTATTTTCTGCACGCTTCTCATCCAGCTTTACGACACAATTTTTCATGGCGACCGGTATGATCTTATATACCCCCAGCTCTACCGCTTTCTGTATGATCATCTCCATCTTATCTCCCTTCGGGAGTCCCTGATAGAGATAAATGCGGGAAGGGAGTTCTGTTCCGCTGAAATCCTCCTCCAGCACATTTGCGTATACCACATCCTCCTGTATTTCTCCAATCTCACAGAAAAAATTTCTGCCGCTGTCAGTGCTGACACGGATATCCTCGCCCTCTCTCATGCGAAGAACATTTCGTATGTGATTTACATCGCTTCCCTCGATTCGGATCCTGTCATCCTCGATATTGTCGTCTTCTACAAAAAATTGAAACATAAATACGTTATCCTTTTCTATTTACTCGCGGTAATGCTGACCCACTCACCCTGATGGGTGATCTCAAGTACAGTCATTCCTGCAGCCTCAATCGCCTCTTTTACAGCGTTTTCTTTAAAGTCAATAATTCCGGAAGTGATGAAAATACCATCCTGTTTCAGCCTGTCCGGAATTACAGGTGCCATAGGCATAATAACATCTGCCAGAATATTTGCAACTACTATATCATATTTTTCTGTTCCTACTTTATTTTGCAGCTCGGTATCATCGATCAGATTTCCTACATAAAAATCTCCCATCTCTCTGGAAAGACCATTGACCTCCATATTTTCATAAGTGGAGACCATGCAGGCGTCATCGATATCCGTACCGGTAAGATGTGCTGCCCCCAGCTTTAAACTGACAACAGAAAGTATACCGCTGCCGCAGCCAACATCCAGCACCTCCATACCCGGCTTTAAATATTTTCTAAGCTGCCTGATACAAAGCTGGGTTGTCTCATGCTTTCCGGTTCCGAAAGAAATACCCGGATCGATCTCGATCACGATCTTATCCTGATCCGTATCCGTAACCTCTTCCCAGGTCGGTTTGATCAGAATATCCTCAATATAGAAGGGTTTAAAAAACTGTTTCCAGTTGTTGATCCAGTCGATATCCTCGGTTTCTCCCGAGGTGATCGTTCCCTCTCCCACATTCACAAACTGACGCTGTTCTTCGATTCCCATACGAACCTGTTCCAAAATTCCGGTAGCATCCTGCTTCGGATCCAGATAAAAACTTACATAGCTGACCCCGTCATCCTCCGGCAGCTCCGGCGGAAAATCGATAAACATGGCTGACTGCTCATTGTCAGAGAGAGGTACATTGTTGTCGATCTCAATCCCTTCAATACCAATCTCATCCAGCATAGCGCTCAGATAATCCTCCGCTTCCGTGGTCGTTTTAATCGTAAATTTCAGCCATTTCATCTGATTTCCTCCTCAAAAACTGATTTTCCAAAAAAGTATATGCATTTTAGGCAGTCAGACAAATATAAGACGAGGCTAAGGAACGCAGTTCCATCGAGTCGTTATTTGTCCGGCTGAATATTTCAAAAAAGTATATGCATTTTAGGCAGTCGGACAAATATAAGACGAGGCTAAGGAACGCAGTTCCATCGAGTCGTTATTTGTCCGACTGAATAAAATGCTTCAAACTAATTTTTGTCAAAGAACTTCTTCTTTTTATGTTTATCTTTTTCCTGCTTTACTTCTGAATTTTTTAATGTATTTCCTGACACCTCATCAAAAGCGCGCAGAGCCTCTTTCGCCTCCGAGCTTAAAGAAGTCGGAACCTGAACCACCAGTGTAACATAGTGGTCACCCCTGATATTTTTATTTCTCAGAGAAGGTACACCTTTTCCTTTCAACCGGATACGGGTATCCGTCTGTGTGCCCGGTTTCACATCATACAGCACATCTCCGTCCAGTGTGCTGATCCGTACTTCTCCGCCCAATGCAGCCTGTGCAAAAGAAATGGGCGCAGTAGAATAAATATGCATATCCTGACGCTGGAAAATCGGATGGCTGGATACAATAACCTCAACCAGCAGATCGCCTCTTGGTCCGCCGTTTCTGCCCGGTTCGCCCTTATCACGAATGCGGACACTCTGTCCGTTATCAATTCCTGCCGGAATGGAAACCTTAATCTTCTTTCTGCTGGCAAAATATCCGGTACCACGACAATCCGGGCATTTCTCCTTGATGATCTGTCCGGTTCCTCCGCAATCCGGGCACGTCTGCACATTCTGTACCATACCAAACAGGGACTGCTGTGTAAACATCACTTTTCCTTTTCCGCCGCATTTACTGCAGGTCACTTTCCCCATACCCGGTTTTGCGCCGGTTCCGTGACATTTAGAGCACTCATCCTTGAGCACCATCTCAATCTCCTTCTCACAGCCAAAAACTGCTTCCTCAAATGTGATCCTTACACTGGTGCGCAGATTGGACCCCTTCATCGGCTCATTGGAAGAACGTCTCCTTCCGCCTCCGAACAGATCGCCAAAGATATCTCCGCCGAAAATATCTCCAAAGATATCTCCCATATCCATGTTTGAAAAATCAAAACCGCCTGCACCTCCGGCGCCTCCGTCAAATGCAGCGTGACCGAACTGATCATACTGTCTTCTCTTTTCCGGATCACTTAAAATGGCATATGCCTCAGATGCCTCTTTGAACTTTTTTTCTGCTTCCGCATCCCCTGGATTCATATCCGGATGATACTTTTTTGCCAATGCACGATATGCCTTTTTTATTGCGGCATCATCAGCACTCCGCTCTACGCCCAGGACCTCATAATAATCTCTTTTCTGTTCTGCCATATCTTATCATCCTCTTTCTCACACGACAAGGAGCGGCGAATACTCGCAGCTCCTTTTTCCGTTTCCTATATGATCTTTTTGCTTTCAAACAGTCCGTGTTTAAACCTCGCGGTAATCTGCATCTACCACATCATCAGCAGCGCCGCCTGCAGCTCCTGTGTCAGGACCTGCCTGCTGGTATCCGCCCATATCCGGGCCTGCACCGCCTGCTGCCTGCTGTGCCTGCTCATACATCTTTGCAAATACTTTCTGAGCACTGTTCATCAGCTTCTCTTTTGCAGCTTTCATCTCGGCTACCTGGTCATCTGTCATTTCCTCTGCATTCGGATGAGCCTCAACCAGTGCTTTCAACGCATTCATATCAGCTTCCACTTCTGCTTTCTCGGATGGATCGATGTTTGCTCCAACCTCTTCCAGTGCTTTCTCTGTCTGGAATACGAAGGAATCCGCATCGTTTCTTGTATCAATAGCTTCTTTTCTCTTCTTATCCTGTGCCTCGAACTCAGCAGCCTCTTTTACTGCTTTCTCGATATCCTCATCGGACATATTGGAGCCTGCGGTAATGGTAATGTGCTGCTCTTTTCCAGTTCCCAGATCTTTTGCGGATACATTTACGATACCGTTTGCATCAATATCAAAGGTAACCTCGATCTGCGGTACACCGCGTCTCGCTGGCGGAATACCATCCAGACGGAACTGGCCGAGAGATTTGTTATCTCTCGCAAACTGTCTCTCACCCTGTACTACGTTGATATCTACTGCAGTCTGATTGTCTGCTGCGGTGGAGAAAATCTGGCTCTTTCTTGTCGGAATGGTTGTATTACGCTCGATCAATCTTGTGGCTACACCTCCCATTGTCTCGATAGACAGGGAAAGCGGCGTCACATCAAGTAAAAGAACCTCACCTGCGCCCGCATCACCTGCGAGCTTACCGCCCTGAATAGAAGCGCCCAGAGCTACACACTCATCCGGATTCAAAGATTTGCTCGGCTCTTTTCCTGTGAGCTGTTTTACTTTATCCTGAACAGCCGGGATACGTGTGGAACCACCTACCAGAAGCACCTGACCAAGCTCTGCCGCTGTGATGCCTGCATCTCTCAGTGCGTTTTGTACCGGAACAGCTGTTCTCTCTACCAGATCATGTGTCAGCTCGTCAAATTTTGCTCTTGTCAGATTCATGTCAAAATGTTTCGGACCTTCTGCAGTAGCTGTGATGAATGGCAGGTTGATATTTGTGGTTGTTGCAGAGGAAAGTTCCTTCTTCGCTTTCTCTGCAGCTTCTTTCAATCTCTGAAGCGCCATCTTATCGCCGGAAAGATCGATGCCTTCCATTTTCTTAAACTCAGAGATCATGTAATCCGTGATCTTCTGGTCAAAGTCATCACCGCCCAGTCTGTTATCGCCGGATGTGGAAAGCACCTCGATAACGCCCTCACCGATCTCAATGATAGATACGTCGAATGTACCGCCGCCAAGGTCGTATACCATGATTTTCTGCTCTTTTTCATTGTCCAGACCATAAGCCAGAGCTGCCGCTGTCGGCTCGTTAATGATACGTTTTACGTCCAGACCTGCAATTTTACCTGCATCCTTGGTTGCCTGACGCTGTGCATCGTTGAAGTAAGCCGGAACCGTGATAACAGCCTCTGATACTTTCTCA
>CAYRZL010000018.1:0-34268 GCA_964428795.1 uncultured Lachnospiraceae bacterium
AGTCTTCAGTATAGAATTTACTTTTACATGTGGAATTTACTTTTTCACTCAACCTGTTTTTGCGATATGTAAAAGAATCTTAGAAATTCAGAATGGGAGTCTGATGCTCCCTCCACCGAAAAAGAAGTTCGGCTAAAATGTATAATGGATTATAACAGATTTATCTATGATTGTAAACATATTTTAACAGCTCATATCGATTTGATTTCATCCGCTCTTATACATCCTCACATATCTTAAGGGCTATAACTTCGCTATATGATATATCAGGTCAATCAATATCACTTTTCTTGAATATTCATATATCCTTTGTACTTCTTCACTTCTGCCAACAAGGGGAATACCTGTAGCTGAATTATCCGAAACAACCAACAAAGCAACTGCCGGGATATTCATCAGCTTTGCGATTGCATAAAATGTGGATGTTTCCATCTCAATTAAGTCTGTATCAAATGACTTGATTTCCTCCAAATGTGTATATTCCATTACAATTGAATCCGTACAAAATACAGATGCTTTCTTTATTTCGCAATCGCGCTCTTTTGCCAACTGAATAATACCTTCTATATATTTCTGATCCGGATATATTTTTTCAAAGGGAATATAATCTTTTATACTATCCTTTAGATATGTATTAGCTAATGTTCCAGCCACGGAATAAGACGGAGTACAGATATCGCCAATATTGAAATTTTCCTTTAAGGCACCCACTGCACCTATGAAAATAAGTTTTTTGAATTGCAGTTCTCCGCAGATCAACAGATAATCCAGCATATTACAACCACCGCATGCGGTTTTCATCCATGCAATTTTCAAATCATCTTTTTCCACCTGATATCCGGCAGAATGACTTCGCGACCCCATCTCTGTAATTTTAAAACTATCATCCGTTATTACTTTATATGGCGTATAAGATGGGGCAACCACCAATGCATCATAAACAACATCCTCTGCCAGGCCAAAATTTTCATTTGCAATATGATCCGTATTGTATTTATGAATATTGTCTAAAATTTGTTTCAATTTTTTTGTCATCCCAATCTACCTCTTTATTCTGAATTAACAGAGACCTTCTGCAATAAAATTTACGAATCTGTGCTCTTATATACATACTCTAAAAATTTTCGGGCTGCTTCACCCTCACCAGCATTATACTCATAGCCCAGATAATTTCCAACATACTGTGCTGTATTTTGGAATAAATCACACATTTTAAAAACAGCTTGCCATGCTTCCATAATATCATATCCGAAATATGTTGACAAAAACAGATTCCACTCTTCTTCTTCGAGCCATTTATATAAATATTTCGATGATTTTCCTGTACTTACTGACCAGTCAGTTATGATTCCTACTTTCCAATTCAGCATCTTAATAAGCTGATTTCTGACAACATCATTTGTCATGTCCTGTACATAGGGGATTTCCTGCCGCCAAAGTCCTTTTGCTATATTATTCGTACACCACCAAAATTCATTGCAAACAGCAGCATATTGTTCCAGCGTAGGTTTTTTAACCCAATATTGCCTGTCTGTTGCCGATTCTATCGGGGGTAATATGTGTTCTTTATCCAGCAAAATTTTACACAATTTATCATCCGCTATATGTTGTATCGCATGACTGATAGTCTCCACATGCAAATCAATTCTATTTCCATCTGCAAACTGGACTAACCATCCATAAAAATTATCTTTGTCACACGAATACTCAGGATTCTCATCCGGATATTGCATATAAAGGATTTCCCCAAAAAGTTTTATCCAATCCTTATCTTCGATAAAACTTTTGGTTTCATCAACAACATAGACAATATCAAAGTCCTGAAATATATCCTTTGGTACATTTACATTTGTTCTTGAACCATTCATATAGACAGCCTTAATTCTTTTGTCCTGCATTGCAATATTCAATATAAGATTATACATTTCATTTTCTGTTCTCATAAGTCCGCCTTTCAAAATAAAATGAATATTATATTCTACCCGGGTATACGCCATCCCAGGCAAAATGTAATTTGCAAATCCCCTAACATATCAACCGTTAGATTGCCTTCTCCATACTTCTTACGCCTAAACAAATACAGGTAATCTTATTCATACTAACTCCTCCATCATTGTGCAAAAGGGAGTATTATCGCAACTTAGATATTAAAACTTTTTCGTAACGTTATGAAATTCTTCTATCGCATAGAGCGGAAGATTTACCATCCATTCCTGCTCTTTATAATCCGCCATAGATGCCCTGACTGCTAATTCCGGCTTATATTTCTCACAATATACCCTGTAAACTTTTTGCCTTCAGATTTACCTCTGCTTTCACTTCTAACGGAATGATTTTTTCTCCATCGTCTGTTATAAAATCAATCTCGCAGCTTCCCCTTTGATTCGTATAATAGTAAGTTTTCATATCTGTTATCGTTTGTAATTGTTGCATTACATATTGTTCTGTTAACGCGCCCTTAAATTCTTCAAACAAGCGATTTCCTTCTAATAATGTCTTTTGTCTTAATCCTGTCATGCATGATAGCAATCCTACATCCACTAAAAATAATTTAAATGCTTTCAAATCCTCATAAGCCTTCAATGGCAATCCCGGTGCATTTACGCGGCTTACCTTATGGACTAATCCGCAATCTGATAACCACATAATCGCATTTTCATAATCTTTTGCTCTTGCTCCTTCCCGAATGAAACCATAAACAAACTTTTCTTCCACTCTTTTAGCTGTTCTATTGCAAAACGATACATAAAGCACCTCCACTATATTTATATATGCTATTATAAGCACTATTACACTTTTTACAACGAAAATTGTTGTTACATCACATTTTTTGCTACGAAAGTTATCATTTACATTTTTTGAGCCTGCCTTCAAAAGTAAACGGGAATTTTTCTCTTCTGTTACTTATGATACGGTTCATGATGCATAATGCGAAAACTCCGATAAATCTGCTCCAGTAAAATCACCCTCATAAGCTGATATGGAAACGTAAGCCTTGAAAAGCTGAGCTTATAATCTGCCCTCTTCAGAACATCATCCGACAATCCCAACGACCCTCCAATGACAAAAGTCAGATTACTGGTACCGCTGATTCCCAATTTCTCTATGTACTCCGACAATTCCACAGAATCCATTTGTTTTCCCTCGATAGCCAGAGCGATCACATAAGCATCAGGACGAATCAATTTCAAAAGACGATTTCCTTCCCTCTCTTTGATCAGTCTCTCTTCTGTTTCACTGGCATGATCCGGCGTCTTTTCATCCGCTACTTCCTTGATTTCCAGCTTACAATAACGATTCAGGCGCTTGCAATATTCATCGAGCGCCTGTACATAAAATTTTTCTTTTATTTTTCCTACGGTCAAAATCCGGATGTTTATCATAAAATCCTTACTCCTGTCTGACATATTTTCAGCGATAGTACAATAAAACGATCACAGAGACAATGCACACTGCGATAGCATCAATGAGGATAAAATAGAAAAATCCATTTCTTCTTCCGGATATATGAAACTCCTCCGTTTCATCCTCGTACTCGTACTCATCCTCATATTCATCCTCAGACTCAACTTCTGACTCATCCTCATGCATAAAATCGTCTTCTTCATTCATCAGATTCAACAACACATCTTCTTCCAGTGTATTTTTATCTGATACGATCTGTATTTCTTTCCCGCATTTAGTACAGAAGACCTGACCATTTTCCAGTTCTGTACCACATGATAAACATTTCATAGATTTCCTCACATTACACCTTATGTTAAGGAAGAAGTTACATTAGTTCCTCAACCTGTGTCTGAAATTCTTCCATTGTCATCAATACACGACGCGGCTTTGTACCTTCCTCCGGTCCTACCACACCTGCCTCTTCCAACTGGTCCATTATTCTGGCAGCACGGTTAAAACCAATCTTGAACATACGCTGCAGGCTTCCGATGGAACCTTTCTCTTTTTCAATCAGAAACTTTCCTGCCTCCACAAAATAAGTGTCTCTCTCATTTGCATCGGTAACACCGCTCAAAGAATTTGAAGTATTCATGGCAGTGGTCACCTTTTCCTCCATCTCCGAACTGTAAGATGCCGTACCATTCTGATCTGCCAGATATTTCACTACCTTTGCCACCTCTGCATCCGAGACAAAAGCGCCCTGCACACGGACCGGCTTTGGATATCCCTGAGGATAAAACAGCATATCTCCTTTCCCAAGAAGCTTCTCTGCCCCATTGGAATCAAGAATCGTTCTGGAATCCACACCGGAAGATACCGCAAATGCAATTCTCGATGGCATATTCGCTTTGATCAATCCTGTAATGACGTTTACCGATGGCCTCTGGGTAGCAATGATCAAATGAATACCCGCTGCTCTGGCAAGCTGTGCCAGACGACAGATGGCGTCCTCCACATCGCCCGGAGCCACCATCATCAAATCTGCCAGCTCGTCCACAATAATAACGATCTGAGGCATTTTTTCCGGCTTGTCCGGATCGTCAATATCCTGAATCGATTCCACTTTTTTATTGTAGCCTTCCAGATTCCGCTCATGATACTGAGCAAACTTCTGGTAACGCTCCGTCATCTCGGCAACTGCCCAATGAAGAGCTCCTGCAGCCTTCTTCGGATCAGTCACAACAGGGATCATCAGATGGGGAATGCCATTATATACACTAAGCTCCACCACCTTCGGGTCGATCATGATCAGCTTTACATCATCCGGATGTGCTTTATACAAAATACTCATGATGATCGTATTGATACACACAGATTTACCGGAACCTGTTGCACCTGCGATCAACAGATGGGGCATTTTGGCAATATCAGCCACGATGGTCTCACCGCCGATATCCTTTCCTGCAGCAAATGCAATTTTTGATTTATGCTTCCGAAATGCTGACGACTCGATCAGATCCCGAAATGCAACTGTAACATTTTCCTTGTTTGGTATCTCAATACCGATGGCAGCCTTTCCGGGGATCGGAGCCTCGATCCGGATATCTGCAACAGCCAGATTTAATTTAATATCATCGGTCAGGTTCAGGATTTTACTTACCTTCACCCCCACCTGCGGCTGTATCTCATATCTGGTAACAGTAGGACCGCATGTGACCTCTGTAACCGCGGCATCTACCCCAAAGCTTTTCAACGTATACTCCAGCTTTTCCGCTGTCTCCTGTAAATGTGCTCTGGAATCTCCCGCTGCACGTTTGGAACCGGCTTTTAGCAAAGACATCGGTGGAAAACGATAAGGTTTTTTCATAGTCTGCATGCCATCCGCAGCCTCATGTGCCACTTCAGCAATATCGGACGCACTTGTCTTTTTTGGAACCGGGGCTTCGTCAGTTTGAGCAGAAGCATCCATTGGCTCCGACACGTCAGGCTGCTCCATCCCCCCGGGTATTTCAGAGCTGTCCGGCTCCCCGTATACCTCTCCTGCATCCGGCTCTGCATGCAGTTCCGTCATATCAGACGCTCCTGATATCTTCATACTTTTTTGCTTTCTGACCTGCTTTGGTTCCTCAGGAGCCATAACCGGTTCACACTCTGCTGATTTTTCATTCAGAGAAGCAGCATCGGGTTTCTCCTGACGTTCTGCCGCCATGTCCGCCCGGCCTGTTTTATCCTGATGTTTCAGATCCAATTCACTCAGATTTATAAACCGGTGCTGTCCATCCGGGTCAACCTTTGTATCAAAAGAAACGCCGGAGATTTTTCGCTCTTTTCTTCGGCGTGCCTCATTTTCCTTATATTTGTTCTCTTCCTCCTGACGATGCTTAAGCTCCTCTTCCCGTCTTTTCGCAGCCTGTTCTTTTCTTCTCGCATTTTCGCTGGCTGCTTTCTGCCGCATCTTTTGACCGCCTGTTTGCAGCTTCCCGATAATAGAACACTGAAAAAAGAACGCAAAGCAAACAATAATAGCGATAATATCCACTACAAATGCTCCCGGCAGACCAATGGCTCTGCTGAGTGCATCTCCAATCAGACTTCCTATTATGCCGCCGCCAGCCTTTTCCTCCATGCCGGCATACCAAAAATAAAGCGGCGTCTCATTTGCTTTTCCGAAACTAACCAGATGTGTAAAAGTACAAAGCAGCAGGAAAAATAAAATTCCGGTCACTGCGAGTACGAAAACGCGACCGCTGTTTTCCCTGTTTGCAAACAAAAACCAGGGGACCACGAACAGTATGACCGGAAATATAAATGCCATAATACCAAACAGTCCGAAAAAGAAATTGCTCACAACCGTTCCTGCGCCTCCACCGAATCCAATATTGGTCAGAAACAGAACGATGGCACATGCCAGAACAGCAAACAGACAAATTTCCTTTCTTCCATCAAACTGACTGTTTGCTTTCCTGCGATTATTTGATTTTTTCTTATATGTATTCGTTTTTTTTATATTCGCTTTTTTCGCCGTTGTCTTCTTCTTCGATGAAGCCATAATTCCTCCGGTTATTCGATGTGCCATTAGGCTGCCATAGTAAAATAACCAATAATGGATACCACACCAATAATCAAACAATAAATTGAAAAATACTTAAACTTCTTATTTCCAACGATGACAAGCATCGCTTTGATACATACATATCCTACCACAGCAGCTACGATCATACCTATAATATAGCTGCCCACTTCCACGGAAGTAATTTGAACAGAACCAATATCCTTTAATTGAAGTACGAGCGCCCCCAAAATTGCCGGTATAGACAAAATAAAGGAATATTTTACTGCAAATCTGCGGTCAAATTTACTAAGTATACACGCAGTAATCGTCGTACCGGATCTGGAAATACCGGGTAATGTAGCGATACCCTGACAAATACCGATCACGACAGCATTTTTATAAGTTACCTGTTTCGGACGCTTGCTGCCATCCGGAGCATGGTCTGAGATAAAAAGAAGTACTGCTGTTATGAGTAGACAAATGCCGGGGATAAGCAAAGAAGCGCTCGCTTTTTCCACCAGATCACTAAATAGCATACCGATGATGCCGGTCGGGATCGTAGCCACAATAACCAATACAACAAACTTCCGGTAGCTGTTGCTGATGATCTTGCGATATGATTTTCTGGATCCTCTAAGTTTGAGAAACAGATTATAAACAAGATCAGTAAGCATTTTCACTGCTTCCACGATCAGCTCCCTGATATCTTTATAGTACACGATACACACTGCGACCAAAGTTCCGATATGAAGCAATACATCAAACAAAAGTCCTGTTTCCACGTTAACATGAAACAAATTTTTAAAAATAGCAAGATGACCGGAACTGCTGACCGGCAAAAACTCGGTCAAACCCTGAATCAGTCCCATAAGAATCGATTGAATAAATGACATATAAACCTCCTGATAGGTTTATTCAAAGTCAAGCATTTACAGCCTGACTCTGAATAGATATTTTTTTAACTCATAGATACTTCGCTCAGTGTCCGTATTATATCATATTAGAAGATTTTTTGCCACAGAATATTTATCTTACCCGTAATCACATATTTTTTTCCTCATTTTCCGTGTCAATCATCTGATGCAGGCGGTTCACCGCGTCAGAAATACCTCCCACTTCATTGATAATACCCTCCTGAACCGCTTCTTTTCCTACCAGAATTGTCCCCAGGTCCTTTGTGAACATTCCGGTATTCAGCATCATCTCCTCAATACGTCCGTGTTTTACCTGACAATGGTCCTGTATAAACCCCACGATACGCTCCTGCATCTGTTTGAAATATTCATAGGTCTGCGGTGCGTCAATAACTGTTCCAGTCATACGGACCGGATGTACCACCATGGTACCTGTCGGAACAATATAAGAATAGTCTGCGGAAACTGCCAGCGGTATTCCGATGGAATGACTTCCTCCCAACACCAGTGACACCGTCGGTTTACTTAAGGATGCCACCATCTCGGCAAGAGCAAGACCGGATTCCACATCACCACCCACTGTATTTAAAATCATCAGCAGACCATCCACATCCTCCGAGTCCTCCATGGCTGCAAGCTTCGGCAATACATGTTCATATTTTGTTGTTTTTGTATTGCTGCTCAGACATTCGTGACCTTCGATCTCTCCGATAACAGACAATAATTGTATATTATGATGCTTTTTATTTTCCGACATCATCAACTGTCCGGATTCCTCGATCAGTTTTTGTACATCCAGTTCTTTTGCTGTATTGTTATTTTTATCACTCATATGCTTTCTCCTGTCTTTATGAACTCAAAAAGAGCCGATTTTTACATAGCAATAAAGCAATTTTTGCTCATCCTATGTAAAAATCGGCTCAAATATGATTGAGTATATGTGTTATTGACCAAGTA
Source organism: uncultured Lachnospiraceae bacterium (assembly GCA_964428795.1). GTDB lineage: Bacteria > Bacillota > Clostridia > Lachnospirales > Lachnospiraceae > CAYRZL01. The sequence continues at coordinate 8,311 of CAYRZL010000018.1, forward strand.
AGAAGTTATACAGGTCTTTATATTTATTTGCAGATACTCTCCAGGAGAAATCTTTTGCCATTCCACGATCTACCATCTGATTCCACTGACGTTTCTTATCGTAGAAAATTTCCTTAGAGTAGTTGATTACCTTCAGCATCTCATGCGCATTGTAGTTTGTGAAGGAGAAGCCATCACCGGTATTCTCATACTCATTAAACGGAACAACCGTATCTTTCAAACCGCCTGTCTCACGCACGATCGGCACAGTACCATAACGGAAAGAGTTAAGCTGTGTCAAACCGCATGGCTCAAACAGCGACGGTACGAGAAATGCATCTGCCGCAGCATACAGCTTGTGGGCGAGATCATCATTATAACAGATATTAGCGGACATACGATCCGGGAATCTGTCTGCATAATAGCGGAACATATTTTCATAACGCTCCTCACCGGTACCTATCACTACCAACTGGGTATTATCATCAATGATGCCCTCGATCACAGCATTGATCAGATCCAATCCCTTCTGGTCTGTCAGACGGGAAATCAGACCAATCATATATTTCTTCTTATCTACCGCAAGACCGAGCATTTCCTGTAATTTTACTTTGTTGATACTCTTCTTTTTGCGGAAGGTTTCCGGCGTATAGTTTGCAAAAATCTTCTCATCCGTTGCAGGATCAAAAATATCATAATCGATTCCGTTTACAATGCCCTGCATATCAAAATGTCTGGATGAGAGCAGACCGTCCAGTCCTTCTCCATAATATGGTGTCTGAATCTCCTGTGCGTAAGTATCACTGACCGTTGTAATATAGTCTGCATAAACAAGACCACCCTTCAACATGTTTGCATCCTTCTTGAACTCCAGCTTATCCGGTGTGAACAAATCGGAGGAAAGACCTGTGAGCCCCTGCATCGTCTCAACATCCCACACACCCTGGAATTTCAGATTGTGGATCGTGATCATGGATTTCATACCCCAGAAGAAAGGATTCCCCTGAAATTCATTGCGCAGATAAACAGGAATCATACCTGTCTCCCAATCATGGCAGTGTACCAGATCCGCTCTGAAATCAATCAGCGGAAGCATGGACAATACCGCTTTATCAAAAAAGCAGAATTTTTCGATATCATACCGGATATTTCCGTATGGAAGGAAGCAGTCAAAATACTCCTGATTGTCAATAAAGTAATATGTGATGCCATTCAATTCATACTTCAGGACACCTACATATTTGTTTGGCACATAAGAGCCGGTCCCCATGTAGAAATGTGTTACATATTCAAACTCATTTCTGTATTTTTCCGGAATGCAGGTATAATTTGGCAGTACGACACGCACATCCCATTCTTCCTTATCAAACCATTTCGGCAATGCCCCGCATACGTCTGCAAGTCCTCCTGTTTTGATAAAAGGTACACATTCCGATGTTGCAAATAATATTCTTTTCATTTGCTTATCCCCCTATATATTATTAAAAAACCTCTCTTAATTTATTATACCTCATCCAGAGCCTGACGTAAATCCTCAATAATATCTTCTACGTCCTCAATTCCTACGGAAAGCCGGATCAGATCCGGCGCCACACCTGCCTCAATTAACTGCTCATCCGTCATCTGACGATGGGTATGACTTGCCGGGTGAAGTACACAGGTTCTTGCATCTGCCACATGAGTCACAATAGCTGCCAGCTTCAGGTTATCCATCATATCCACGGAAGCCTCTCTGCCTCCCTTTAATCCAAAGGAAATGACGCCGCAGGTACCGTTTGGCATATATTTTTGTGCAAGCTCATAGTATTTATTACTTTCTAAACCCGGATAATTTACCCATGCAACTTTCTCATGACTTTGCAGATATTCTGCCACACGCTGTGCATTCTCACAATGGCGGGGTACTCTCAGATGCAGTGTCTCAAGTCCCACATTCAGCAAAAATGAATTCATCGGAGACGGGATAGATCCGAGGTCTCTCATCAACTGGGACGTTGCTTTTGTAATATAAGCCGCCTTACCGAACTTCTGTGTATAGATAATTCCATGGTAGGACTCATCCGGTGTGGTAAGTCCGGGAAATTTATCTGCATGCGCATCCCAGTCGAAATTGCCGGAATCCACGATACATCCGCCCACAGCCATCGCATGTCCGTCCATATATTTTGTGGTGGAATGTGTTACAATATCTGCACCCCATTCAAAAGGTCTGCAGTTGATCGGTGTCGGAAATGTATTATCCACAATGAGGGGTACACCATGGCTATGTGCCGCCCCGGCAAATTTTTCAAAATCCAGTACGATCAGAGCCGGATTGGCAATCGATTCCGCCACTACTGCTTTTGTATTTTCCTGAAAAGCAGCATCCAACTCCTCTGCTGTGCAGTCAGGATCAATAAAAGTACACTCAATGCCCTGCTTTTTCATCGTAACGCCAAGCAGATTGAAGGTACCACCATATACTGCGGAAGAACAGATCACATGATCTCCCGCCTCACAGATATTAAAAACTGCATAATAGTTTGCTGCCTGCCCGGAGGAAGTAAGCATTGCTGCCACGCCGCCTTCCAGTTCACAAATTTTCTGCGCCACCATATCATTGGTAGGATTTTGTAATCTGGTATAAAAATATCCAGAGTCCTCCAGATCAAACAGACGTCCCATCTGTTCACTGTTATCATATTTATATGTGGTGCTCTGATAAATCGGAAGTACCCTCGGCTCACCCTTTGTAGGCTGCCATCCGGACTGGATACATTTTGTATTGATCTTGTAGTTACTCATTTGTTTTCCTGCTTCCTACTATTTTTTTCAATTTCCACGTTCTTATTCATCCCAGTTGTGGTAAACCTGCTGTACATCATCATCCTCATCCAAAAGGTCGAGAATGCGATTGATATTTGTAATATCCTGCTCATCAGTCAGTTCCACATAATTTTGAGGAATCATAGTTACCTCTGCATTTGCCATAACAATTCCCTGATCCTCCAATGCCTGGCGTACATCTCCAAACACATCCGGATCCGTAAGAATCTCATAGCTGTCCTCTTCCTCATTAAAATCATCTGCACCGGCATCCAGTGCGATCATCATCAGATCATCCGGATCCAGCTCACATTCTTCCTTATCCACAATAATCTGACCTTTTTTGTCAAACATATAAGATACACATCCCTGTGTACCCACATTTCCTTTTCCTTTTGTGAAAGCATTTCTCACATTTGCGGCAGTACGGTTCTTGTTGTCTGTCAATGCATCCACGATAATCGCTGTTCCGCTCGGCCCATATCCTTCATATGTAACAGACTCATAATTTACAGAGTTCGCATCTCCGGCAGCTTTCTTAATACCGCGCTCGATCGTATCATTCGGCATGTTATTTGATTTTGCTTTAGCGATCACATCACGAAGCTTACTGTTGTTTGCCGGATCCGGACCGCCCTCTTTTACCGCAACTGCAATCTCACGTCCAATGATCGTGAATATTTTTCCTTTTGCAGCGTCGTTTTTTTCTTTTTTATGTTTGATATTCGCAAATTTTGAATGTCCTGACATAATTCTCTCCTCTTATCCGTTTATTCTTCGTTTTCTGATTTCTCGACAGGCGGAAGTTTTGTCACCTTCACTGTCTTTATCATCTTATTTTCAACCTTCAATACATGAAAATGATAGCCATACGCATCCACCTCGTAGGACTCGTCATCCATCGGAATCTTATCAATTCTGGAGATCAAAAAACCGTTCAGTGTGTCATAATCTTCAAGAGCGCCCTGTTCATCCTCTATCTCCAGCATCTCAAAAATCTCATCCAATGATGCCATACCATCCATAAGGTAGGTATGCTCACCCTGATGCACGATCATCTGATCCTCTTCATCGTGTTCATCCAGAATATTCCCGACGATCTCCTCTAAAATATCCTCCATGGATACAATTCCGGAAGTCTGTCCATACTCATCTACCACGATTACCATATGCGTTTTTTTTAACTGCATCTGACGGAACAGCAGATTGATACTGCGCGTCTCAGGGATATAAGAAACCTCCCGCACCAGATCAGGAATATCTGAGATCACCTTCTCCATTGCATCCTGTTTTCTGCAAAGTCCAAGCATGTCTTTGATATGTATCACACCGATGATATTATCAATATCACCGGAAAATACCGGGTACCTGGAATAATGTTCCTTATCAATAAGATCAAGTGCCTCTGACAACGTAAAAGAAGCATCCAGTGCCACGATATTTTTTCGATGAATCATAATATCATGTGCCTCTTTGTCACCCAGCTCAAAAATATTTGTGATCATCTCCGCCTCACTGGCAAGAAGAACACCCTGTTCATGTCCTTCATTTACCATGGAAATAATCTCTTCTTCAATAATTTCTTCAGGAGTGGTGTCTGCTTCCCGCTTTCGGTCAAAAAAACTGAATTTTTTTGTTTTCCGTTGCCTCCACTTTATATTCTGCGGACTCCCGCCATCATCCATCTCTTATCTAACTCCTTTTTGTAATTTTGTGCGGCCTCAGCACATGCTTCAAAATGAGTCGTGCTCTGAGTGTATACACATTTGATAGTATCATTCCTACCAGAAATAGTCAAGTTTATGTATTCAAATCAAGGCTTATTTCCAGTGCACGGTTCACTTTCCGGATGATTTCCGAATCCAGTCGGCAGACTTTATCTTTCAACCGCATTTTATCAATCGTGCGAATCTGCTCCAGCAAAATCACGGAATCTTTTACCAAATGATATTTTTTTGAATCCAGTTCAATATGTGTCGGCAGCTTCGCCTTATTCATCTTTGATGTGATGGCAGCACAGATCACAGTTGGGCTGTGTCTGTTTCCGACATCGTTTTGTATAATCAGAACCGGCCGGATTCCTCCCTGTTCCGAACCCACAACCGGCCTCAAATCCGCATAATAAATATCTCCTCGTCGAATTACCACAATTTCACTCTCCAAATTTGAAATTATTCAAAGTCAGCCCCAGCTTGGCTATGAATCATTGTTTTTTTTAAGTATTTCCAAATTTATCGAGTGTATACCGATAATCAGATAATTGTTCCGTTTTTATAATATACCCGTGGAATCCGCTTTCCCAGATCACATGCAAACTCATAATTAAATCTGCCGGAAATCTCACCCAGCTCTTCCATGGTGATTTGCTGATCCGCGTCTTTTCCGATAAGCGTGACCACATCCTGCTCCTGTACATCCGGTATATCTGTCACATCCACCATAAACTGATCCATGCAAACGCGTCCCACAATATTTGCCCTTTTCCCCCGAATCAACACATAGCCTTTGTTGGACAGCGCCCTCGGATAACCGTCTCCATAGCCTACGGGAATCGTAGCCACTTTACTGTCCCTGGTGAAGGTATATGTGCCGCCATAGCTTATCGTCTCTCCCGCCTTTACATCCTTCAGATAGATCACCTGACTCTTTAACTCCAGCAAAGGCTTTAAATCCGCCCGTTCTTTTTCCACCTCATCGGAGGGCCAAAGACCATATAAAATGATTCCGGCACGGACCAGATTCATATTTGCTCCCGGAAGATCAATAATTCCGGCGCTGTTGGAAAGATGATATTCATCGATCTGTACGCTGCGTTTTTTCAGCATCTGCACCATCCGGTCATACAATTCCTGCTGATGAATTGCATGTGTCTTGTCCGCCTCATCCGCTTTTGCAAAGTGGCTGAACATGCCTTCGATCCTTAAATTAGGCAGTTTTGCAATCTCTGCAATTTCATCTGCATTTTCTTCCGTGATGCGGTAGCCGATACGATTCATTCCGGTATCCAGCTTTATATGTACAAGAACTTCTTTTCCAAGTCGTAATGCAGTCTCTGATAATGCTCTGGCTGTCTCATACTTAAAAACTGCCGGGCGGATATCATGCAAAATCATCGTTTCATATTGACCCGGATAAGAAAAACCAAGAATCAAAACAGGCTTTTTGATTCCCTGCTGCCTGAGCTGCATGGCTTCCTCCACCGTAGCAGTCGCATATCCCCATACGCGTTCCATCTGCTCCATTTCACGTGCCAGATAAACCGCCCCGTGTCCATAGCCATCTGTTTTTATTACTGCAATTATTTTTGTTTCTTCACAAATGCAGGATGTGATTACTTGTAAATTATGGTGAAATGCATCCAGATCGACGGATGCATACACTCTATCGTAAGGTAACATGATTCTCTCCTTCTTTCATGACCATACGGATTCCCTCTACTATATGTGAGGCAGTTAGTCCATATGTTCCGATTTCTTCTGACATAAGATCCCCCGCAAGCCCGTGGATGAATACGCCAAGCGGTGCCGCTGATGAGGGGGTACATCCCTGAGCTGCCAATGCTGCAATGACCCCTGTGAGCACGTCGCCGGACCCTCCGGTTGCCATACCGTGATTTCCGGTACTGTTTACATATACGGAACCATCCGGCAGTGCAATGACCGTTCTGGCATCTTTTTGTACGGTTATAACAGAATATTGATTCGTATAGGCTCTTGCCGCATGAACGGGATCCTCCAAAACCTCTCCCGCCGTTCTGCCTGTCAGTCTTCCCATTTCTGCCGGATGAGGTGTCACAATCCAGTCTCCGCATGCATCATGCATAAACTCTGGATGCATTGCCACAAGATTCAGGGCATCCGCATCAATAATACAGGGAACGATCACACTGGACAAGGTATAGCGCACCAGCTCTGTCGAAACATCTCCGGTTCCAAGTCCCGGTCCTATCACGATACAGTCTGCCCATGCGATCACTTCATTTAATTGATTTACATCAAATACCGCCTCCTGATAGGTAGTAAGCACAGCTTCCGGCACAGTCGTCTGCAAAATCTGCCGGTTTGTCTCGGTCGTATAGATCCGAACCAGTCCGGCTCCCGCTGCATATGCGGCCTTTGCGGAAAGCGCAGCGGCTCCCGCCATATTAGTGGCGCCTGCAATAATGAGCACTTTGCCGAACGTACCCTTGTTGGATCTGTTTTTACGCACCGGAAGTCTGTTCAAATCCTCCTTTTCCAGCATTTGAGCAGACGGTTTTATGTCCAAAAGACTATGCACGTCAATTCCCATATTTTTCTCAATCAGCACACCGCAGTATTCCGTCCCCGGATACAAAATCTGCCCGAGCTTTGTAAATCCAAAGGTAACCGTATAGTCTGCCCGAAAGGCAATCCCCATCACGGAACCGTCATCTGCGCAAATACCGGACGGTATATCCACAGCGATCTTAATACCGGACATCTGATTCAGTTTATCGATCAATTCGTAATAGCTTCCGGTAATCTCTCTGACAAGTCCAATGCCAAACAGACAATCCAAAATCAACGTAAACTTCTGATCCTTCGGTATCTCTGTGACGATCGGGATACCATATGCTCTTGCAATGGATAACTGCATAGACGTCTGCTTTGTGGCCTTTGTCTCATTTCCAACAAAGGAGATCATCACATTCGCTCCCTTCAGCCAGAGCAGCCTTGCAATGGCGATGCCATCACCTCCGTTATTTCCGCTCCCGCAGACACACAATATGTTATCCGTATTTAAATGACGGTGCTGTATCTCACTGACAACGGACAGCGCCGCCCGCTCCATAAGCACCTCGGAGGGTACGCCAAAATGTTCCATTGTATTTATATCACACTGTTTCATTTCCTGTGCAGAAAGTAAATATTTCATATCCCGTACTCCTTTTTTATATAATAAACGCTTTGCCCCGAAAAGCAAAGCGTTTTTCACACATTATTTACTTACTGTTTTCTGACAATGTTATAGGACAACTGCATCAGACTATCCGAAAGATGAACATTCTCCACCACAACATCCTTTGGAAGCTCCAGATCCACATGAGCAAAATTCCATATGGCACGAATCCCCATAGCAACTACTTTTTCTGCCGCCTGTTCTGCCTTTTCCTTTGGCATGGTCAGGGCAGCAATATGTACTTCATGGGTACGGACAAACTCTTCCAGCTCATCCATCATATGAATTGGTATTCCCCGCACAGATACACCAGCCAGTCTCGGATTTACGTCAAACAATCCGGTAATCACAAATCCCCGCTTTTCAAACTGTACATAATTTGCAAGCGCCTGTCCCAGATTACCTGCTCCAAGCACAATGATATTATGCTGCTGGTCCAGACCAAGGATTTTACCGATCTCCTCATACAAAAATTTTACATTGTACCCATACCCCTGCTGTCCGAAACCACCGAAATTGTTCAAATCCTGTCTGATCTGGGAAGCTGTCACTTTCATTCTCCTGCTCAGCTCATTGGATGAAATACGCTCCACATTTTCTTCAATCAACTCGCCCAGATATCTGTAATAACGCGGCATTCTGCGGATTACAGCCTGGGAAATATCTTTCGCCACTTTCTCTCGCCTCCCTATACATAGAATAATCTATAAATAGAAATACTTAGTAATAGTATAGCGTCCATTTCCAAGATTGTCAAATTTTTATCAACTTTGTATCAATAAAAATTCATATATCCGCTTCAAACCCTTATTTTATTCGGCAAGTTCTTCCCATTTTTCGTATAATCCTTCCAGTTCCTGCTCTATCTTTGTCTTTCTCTGGTGTAACTTTCCAAGCGCAGCAGAATTTGTCATATTTTCCGGCAGCATAAAATCCTTATCGATCTGTGCCGCTTCCGCTTCCAGCTCCTCGATACGCTTTTCCAGCTTTTTCAGGTCATTTTCCCGTTTTCTGAGCTTTGCCTGCTCCTGTTTTTGCTGCTGCCAGTCTGCTTTTCCTGCAGATTCATTTTCTACGGTCGTCGGTTCCTCTGGTCCTGAAGTCTGTTTCACATATACCGCTTCCAGCGTATCTTTTTTCTCCAGATAATAATCATAATTGCCGATATAATTTACCAGCGTCCGCCCGGTAAGATTTAAAATTCTCGTGGCAGTTTTGTTAATAAAATATCGATCATGGGACACATAAAGCACCGTTCCCGTATAACGGTTTAGGGCAGATTCCAGAATTTCCTTGGACGTAATATCCAAATGGTTGGTCGGCTCATCCAGAATCAGGAAATTTGCCTCTGAAAGCATCAGCTTTGCCAGAGACACTCTGCCCCGCTCGCCGCCGCTCAAATCCCTGATATATTTAAATACATCATCATCCGTAAACAGAAAAGCCGCCAGCACGTTTCGGATCTTTGTCTGGGTCAGCGTCGGATAAGCGTCTGCAATTTCCTCAAACAACGTTTTATCCATGTCCAAAACCTGATACTCCTGATCGTAATATCCGATTTTTACATTGGAGCCAAACTTCATCGTTCCGGCATCCGCCTCCACCAGCTCATTGATGATTTTCAAAATCGTAGTCTTTCCCGTACCGTTCTGACCGATCAGAGCCACCCGCTCTCCACGCTTGATATCAAAACTGATATCCGAAAACAACTGTAAGGAATCATACGCTTTGGAAAGCCCCTCCACGGATAACACGCCATTTCCGCTGATGATCTGAGGCTCCAGCGTCAGATTCATATCTGTATTTTCCTCCTGAGGCTTTTCCAGCACATCGATTTTTGCCAGCATTTTTTCCCGGCTCTCGGCACGCTTGATGGATTTTTCCCGATTGAAGGATTTCAGCTTATCAATTACCTCCTGCTGATGTTTGATCTCACGCTGCTGATTATAATACTGACGAAGCAGAGATTCTCTTACCTGCTCTTTCTGAATGGCGTAATTGGTGTAGTTTCCCTCAAATACCATGGATTTATGCAGACTGATCTCCACCACTTTTGTGACGATCCGGTCCAGAAAATACCGGTCATGGGCAACGATCACAACAGCTCCCTTATAATTTTGCAGAAACGTCTCAAGCCAGGTGATGGATTCAATATCCAGATGATTGGTCGGCTCATCCAGCAGAATTACATCCGGCTTTGTGACGAGGAGCTTCGCCAGTGACACGCGGGTTTTCTGTCCGCCGGACAGCTCACCGACAGGCTTATCAAAATCTTCTTCCGAAAAACCAAGTCCCTTTAACACACCGGACACTTCACTGCGGTATGTATATCCGTCCAGATGCTCAAACTGGTCACAGAGTTTATGATAGCTGTTCAGAAATTCCGTCAGCTCTTCTCCGGTATAGTCATTCATCTGACCTTCCATCTGCCGGATTTTTGCCTCCATATCGATGATTTCCAGTTTTGCCTCCAGCACTGTCTCATATATGGTCTTTCTGCCTGAAATTTCCTGATGCTGCGCCAGATAACCCAGCGTCTTTCCTTTAGATAAAGTGACGATTCCCTCATCCGCAGATAATTCGCCTACAATAATCTTTAATAACGTGGATTTGCCGGCACCATTGATGCCGACAATCGCCACTTTTTCATATTCTTCCACATGAAAGGAAATATTCTTTAATATCACATCCGTCCCGAAGGACTTACTGATGTTCTGACATGATAATATCATGATACCCTCACTTAAGTTATAAATTTGATCTGATCAACCAAGCAAAGTTTCCAATTCTGCACGGACAGCCTTAATAAAATCAAGGCTGTTCAATACCTGCGGCTGCGGGGAAGAAGTGATCAGAGCAAGATCCTTTGTCATTTTTCCAGATTCAATAGTTGCAACACATGCCTGCTCCAGTTTATCCGCAAAATCCTGAAGCTCTGCAATGCCATCCAGCTCGCCCCGTTTGCGCAATGCTCCTGTCCATGCAAAAATTGTAGCCACAGAGTTGGTGGAAGTCTCTTCTCCCTCCAGATGCTTATAATAATGGCGCTGTACTGTTCCGTGTGCCGCCTCATACTCGTAGACACCGGATGGTGACACTAATACAGAGGTCATCATAGCCAATGATCCAAATGCAGAGGAAACCATATCGCTCATCACATCACCGTCATAATTTTTACATGCCCAGATATAACCGCCCTCGGATTTCATCACTCTGGCAACCGCATCATCGATCAGGGTGTAGAAGTATGTAATACCTGCCGCCTCAAATTTATCCTTATATTCAGCGTCAAAGATTTCCTGAAAGATATCCTTGAAGGTATGGTCATATTTTTTGGAAATCGTATCCTTGGTAGCAAACCAGAGATCCTGTTTTGTATCCAGTGCATAATTAAAGCAGCTTCTTGCAAAGCTCTCAATAGAGCCGCACAGATTGTGCTGTCCCTGAATCACACCTGCGCCGGTAAAATTGTGGATCAATTCTCTCGTCTCTGTGCCATCCTCCGCTGTATACACCAGCTCGCATTTGCCTGCTCCCGGAATCTTCATTTCCGTTGCTTTGTACACATCACCGTAAGCATGTCTTGCAATGGTGATCGGTTTTTTCCAGTTCTTTACACATGGCTCAATGCCTTTTACAATGATCGGTGCCCGAAATACTGTTCCGTCCAGAATGGCACGGATCGTTCCATTCGGGCTTTTGTACATCTCTTTCAGGTCATATTCTTTGACTCTGGCTGCGTTTGGCGTGATCGTAGCACACTTTACCGCTACTCCGTATTTCTTTGTGGCATTTGCAGAATCAATGGTAATCTGATCGTCAGTCGCATTTCGTTTTACAAGACCAAGATCATAGTATTCGGTTTTTAAATCAATGAAAGGTAAAAGAAGTTCATCTTTGATGTATTGCCAGAGGATTCTGGTCATCTCATCCCCATCCATCTCTACAAGCGGTGTCGTCATTTGAATCTTTGTCATTTTCTTTCCTCCTTGTTACGAGCACTTAGCGACCGTATTTTGGTCGCTTACGTGCGATACATGCATGACCCTTAGCGAAGCATTTATGCTGAGCTTAGTAGGCAGGCATTGTTATGAACACTTAACGACTGTCGTAAATTAGTATACAAAACAATTCCTCATGCGTCCAGTAAAAAATATTTCCCCCATCAGAAACACTTACAAGCCTCCCACATACTATGAAGTGTAAAAAAAATTTTGGAGGCTATCAAACATGAGTGATTTAGCTGCTACAAACTGTGGATGCGGTTGTGAAGAAAACAACAATAATTGCTGTTCCTGGATCTGGATTATCTTGCTTCTGTCCTGCTGTGGCGGATGCGGTGGAAACGGAAGTTTCTTCTCCAACGGAAACGGATGCGGCAATGGCTGCAATTCCTGGATCTGGATCATCCTGTTGCTGTCCTGCTGCGGCGGATGCGGCGGAAACAACAACGGCTGCTTCTAAATCTTAAAAAGAAGTCCGGGGATCTTCCTCGGACTTCTTTGTCATCTGCTATTATTTTAGTCGGTTTTACGGATTTTGTCTATAGTTTTTCAGAAAATCTTCCAATGCTTCTCCAACCTGCTTTAACTCCTCCAGACAGGGCAGATATACGATACGGAAATGATCCGGCACTTCCCAGTGGAAACCTCCGCCATGAGTAAACAAAATCTTTTTCTCTTTCAGAAAATCCAGAGCAAACTTTTCATCATCTGAAATAGAAAATTTATGCATATCCAATTTCGGGAACATATAAAATGCCGCCTTCGGTTTTACTACGCTCATGCCCTCAATCTGCTGAATTGCCTGATACATATATTCTCTCTGCTCATAAATACGTCCGTCCGGAATCAGCAGCTCCTTTACATCATCCAAATGCTGTAATGCGGTTGGAATCAGGGATTGAGCCGGAACGTTGGAACAAAGGCGCATGGAAGAAAGCAGGTTCAATCCCTCTATGTAACCTCTCACTCTCGATTTATCTCCTGACAGGCACATCCAGCCACAACGGTAGCCTGCCAGCAGATGGGATTTTGACAATCCATTAAAGGATACGGTAAAAAGATCCTGCGCCAGAGATGCCAGCGCCACATGTTCCTCTCCATCCATCACAAGACGGTCATAAATCTCATCTGCAAAGAGGATCAGATCATACTCTCTTGCCAGTGCCACAATCTCTTCCAACAGCTCTTTTGGATACAGAGCCCCCGTAGGATTGTTCGGATTGATCACTACGATTGCTTTTGTTTTGTCTGTAATCTTGCTTCTCATATCTGCAATATCCGGATTCCATTCCGACTGTTCATCACAGATATAATGAACTGCCTTTCCCCCTGACAATGTGACGGATGCAGTCCACAGGGGATAATCCGGGGAAGGTACCAGAACCTCGTCCCCATTATTCAACAACCCCTGCATACACATGGTGATCAACTCGCTGACGCCATTTCCGGTATATACGTCGTTTACTGTCACATTCGGGATATGCTTCTTTTTGCAGTATTCCACGATCGCTTTTCTTGCTGACAGCAATCCCTTGGAATCGGAATATCCTTCCGTATCCTCCAACTGACAACGCATCGCCTCGATCACTTCCTCCGGCGCACGAAATCCAAAGGGCGCCGGATTACCGGTATTTAATTTGATAATATGCTCGCCCGCCTCAATCATACGATTTGCCTCATCCATGACCGGACCGCGGATATCATAACATACATTATTCAGTTTTGAAGATTTTTCAAATGTTCTCATAATCTGTTCCTCCTTAAAGTAAGCGTTTTTCAGCAAAAATAAGAAAAGCCCTAAACATCACTTGGATGCTTAGGGCGAATAATCAAATCCGTGTTACCACCTAATTTCAGGCATAGCCTGCACTCTGTCACCACTATCATGGTGTATCCCTGTAACGTAGGAACACGTTGAAACCTACTGAGCATTCTTCTACCGTTGGGCTTCACAGCTCCGGAACTGCTTTCTGTATAAACGTCGTAAGAATTTACACCACCCATTCTCTCCCTGAAAGTCTGTCTATACCTACTCTTTCCTTCACAGCCTTTGCACTTTTTTTGCTTGTATTCGATTTTATACATACTCATATGTTTTGTCAATAGGTTACTTTTTTCTCATCTGTATATTTTTCTTTTTCCGGTATTTCCTTTTTTCTTTTAGACTGTGCGTACATACTTTGACTGGATATAGATTTACTTTGCATACAGCCTTCATCCAGTTCATACACACTATTTCCATCTATAATCAATTTTCCCATATTTACTCCTTTTTAATTTATCATATGCGTTCATATATTTTTCTGTCATTTCATAGATTTAGATAAAAGAACTGTCAGGGATGAACAATGGACGAAAATAATATCCCGATCCCGGCATTGGATCAACTGGTGCAAAACCGGCAGCTTCAAATGATGAAGGCCATCATCCCCTATATGGAACATCCTACCCAGAGATTTCTCTCCATCTATCTGAAACTGACGGAACTGCAAAATACGATTCGGCTTTTTCAACACGGAAATAATCTGCACATGTCTGAATTGAACGCCTGTCAGAATGAAAGTCAGGAAAACCGGATGCTTCAGATGATGAATGATCTGAAAGCCTATATGAACCCGGAGGATCGTGAAAATATAGAAAATATGCTGAATTATATGGAACTGTTTTCTACTTACGGGGATCTGTTTCAAGGAGGGATAAACCCGGAGGATCTGTTTTCACAGATCACATAATGCTTCTGAGCTAAATTCATACTTCTTCCCCGGGATGCATATGATAAATGTAGAGTATAGAAAAGGAGTTTCATATTGGATCAATCATTTTTTCAAAATAATCCGCTTTTTCAGGACATATCACCGGAGAAATTGCAGTTTCTCATGAATTTTGCCAATGCAAACAAACCAACAAATACAAAAGATATGGCACCCTTCCTCATGAGTGCCATGCAGGATGCAAAACAGGAAGGTGTCAGCTTCAGTCCTGATGAAACTGATTTGATCATTGAGGTTTTGAAACAAAATATGTCCCCGGAAGAACAAAGACGTGCCGATATGATCGTAGCATTGATGAAAAAAAACAGACGTTAACGAAAAACAGGGGTATAAAAATCCCCTGTTTTTCGTTGCCATAACATCAAATTGTCATCAATGCTCATTCAAATATGAGACAAACTGTTCCATCACCGCATCACAGTAAAATACACTTCTTCCGTGATCTGCGTTTTTCACCTTGTAAAAAGTCACATCCTTTTTATGTTTTTTACAGTGCTCGTACAACAAAACACTCTGTTCAAAAGGCACGGTCCGGTCTTTATCCCCATGCATAATCAATAACGGATCATCGTTACTGTTTTCATTTACATAAGTGAGCACACTGGCTTTTCTTGCCTGCTCCGGATGCTCAGCCACATGAGCTGCTCCCAGCAGCAGATCCTCCGGTTTTGCATCTTCTTCGTATATTCTGGCACCCGGGCAAGTCAGATAATGCTCCAGGTCTACCACACCATACAGATCGATAAACGCCCGTACCGGACACAAAGGCTCCTTTGAAGTGTCCAGCAGATGATTTTTCCAGGTTGCCCAGCAAAGAGCCGCTGTATGCCCGCCGCTGGATTCACCTCCGAAAAATACCCGGCTGATATCAATCCGCAGTTCCTCATGATGCGCCATAATATAGCGCATGGCATCCTTTGCATCTTCCACCTGGGACGGAAAAGTATGTCCCGGCGTGGGACGATATTCCACGATTGCCACAATATACCCTGCCTTCACCACAGGCATCAGATCCATCACATGATCAAACAGATTCTGCTTCATCCACGCAGAACCCTGTACATGCACATACAAGGGCCAGATATCCTCATCATAATTTTTTTCAGGATATATCAGTTTTAAATGCAGATCTATACCATCTTTTGTGGCGTAGATCACATCATCCGGCATCAGCGCAGCCCTTAAGTTCTCTGTATCTCCCTCTATCGTAAGCATTCCCTCACTGTATGCCTGACTTGGCGGCATCTCTTCATATGTATAAATAAACTCCCGCGCCATAATCTACTCCTCTGTTTTCTTTGGATGCAGCATGCGATGTCCGGATATGATACACATGATGCAGCTAATCACCATAAGGGCTGCCCAAAATTTATGCTGTTTCATCGCTATCCCTCCATAATTCTTTTTATTTTTTTCATAATATCACTTTTTCTCAAATCTTCCAACACATTTTCAATACTTTTCCGTATCATCCTGAAATACCGGAACCAGATTCCAGATTGTCTCGGTCACCTCTTTCAGTGAATAATTTTTCTCGATCTGTTTCACCAGATCCTTCGAGCTGTGATCAAGAATACTCTGTCCGGTAATATGCAAAAAGCAGAACATCAGAAAGAGAAATACAGCTATAATGATCCTTCCCTTAAAAAAGGAAAAGCCTATCGGCTCCGCCTCAAATTCATAATCATCATAATCGTCCTCGTATCTCGCATTTCTTCGCTGATGTTCTGCTCCATTTGATGCGTGAAAACTCTGTCTTACACGCTCTACATATGCTTTTCTGTCATCTACATAGGATTCTTTCATTGGATACCTGTCTGATATGGTTTTACTATATTGTAAGCATCCCCACGTCTGTTTATGACAAGTTCTTTTACCGCTGCGCCAACTCTTCCGTCACGTCGTTCCAGGTAAGCCCCTTCTCTACCATGAGAACCATCACATGATACAAAAAGTCTGCGATCTCGTATTTGATCTCCTCCGGCTCCGGATTTTTTGCGGCGATCACGATCTCTGTCGCCTCTTCTCCTACCTTTTTCAGAATCTTGTCAATTCCTTTATCAAACAGATAGTTTGTGTAGGATCCCTCCTTTGGATGTTTCTTTCTGTCTGAAATGACTGCGTACTCATTTTCAAAAACCTTCAGAGGATTACTGTCCGTAAACTCGCTTTTTACCAGATCTGTAAAAAAGCATGTGGGATTTCCGGTATGGCAGGCTGCTCCCACCTGGGATACCTTTGCCAGAATCGTATCATTGTCACAGTCGATCACCAGAGATTTTACATACTGGAAATGTCCGGAAGTCATACCCTTAATCCACAATTCCTGACGGCTTCTGCTGTAATAGGTCATCTTTCCGATGGAAATGGTCGTCTCATATGCTTCCTCATTCATATAAGCAAGCATGAGAACCTCCTGGGTACGGTAATCCTGTACAATGACCGGCATCAGACCGTCACTGTTTACTTTGAAATCACTCCAGCGCATGGTAGAGTCCAGGCGTCCGGTTGAGATTTCCTTCTCTTTCAGTTGTTTCTTTATTTCAATGATATCCAGATGCACATCATCAAACAACGCTCCTGAGACACCCTTGATATGCTCATTTTTTAATATCTCAATATATTCATCCAGCTTCTTACTGCTCAGAATCGGAATATACGGAAGCTCCGTCACATTTTCAATCGTTCCAACAAGGCTTGGATTTAACAGAACGATCTCGCTCACATTTTTTTCCAGCATCTCTCTTTGCTTAAATACCAGATCCACATCCAGAATGGAAAGAGCAATCTTATCCTGTCCAAAGCGGCTTTTTCCCTCCTGTATCAGTTCAGCGACCTCCGGTTTGGAGCTGTTCAAAATTGCTTTTTTACAACCGGTATAGATAATTTTCTTGATATCTTCCAGGCGGTTGATATTCCCGCCGGCATAGACCGGAATCTCACTGACACGGTTGATCTCTTTTAATGTATGTAAATTGATCTCATGCTCTTCATCTTCCGCGGACAGATCAAACACCATAAGCTTATCAATTCCGTTGTCATTGTAACGTCGTACCTTCTCAAATAAATCTCCGGATGGCGTCAGATCCTTATATCCCTTTACTGCCTCTCCGTTTTTTAAATATATGGTTGCAATCAGATTTTTTTGTGTTGTCATTTCTATAAACTGCCTTTCGTAGATAAAATATCGGTAATGCGGGGATCATACATGGTTGCCTCATCCAGAGCCTTTCCAAACGCCTTAAATATTGCTTCTATCATATGATGATTATTGCCGCCGGATAACACTTTTATATGAAGGTTCATCTCTGCCGCATAAGAGACAGCATAGAAAAATTCACGGACCATCTCGGTATCCATGTCCCCCACACGGTCTGTACTGAACTCGGCGTCAAAAGACAGATACGGTCTGCCGGACAGATCAATGGCACAGAGTACCAGTGTCTCATCCATGGGCAGAATCATATTTCCAAACCGTCTGATCCCTTTCTTGTCTCCCACCGCTTCTTTGATCGCCCTGCCAAGAACGATTCCGGTATCCTCTATGGTGTGGTGACAATCCACTTCCAAATCTCCGTTCACTGCCACATCCAGATCAAAAAAACCGTGCCTCGCAAAACCATTCAGCATATGGTCAAAAAATCCTACGCCTGTATGGATATTTCCCTTTCCATTGCCATCGACAGCAAGCTTCATACTGATATTCGTTTCACTTGTCTTTCGTTCTATCAAAGCCACACGCTCTGCCATAAGAACACCTTTCCTTTCTCTTACTCCTCAAACCGTACCCGGATTGAATTTGCGTGAGCGGTCAGCTTCTCACACTCCGCAAACTGTACGATATCTCTATAAATCGGTTCCAAAGCCTCTCTGGAATACGCAATAATACTTGACTTTTTAATAAAATCATCCACCGAGAGCGGCGAAAAGAATTTCGCAGTTCCGTTGGTAGGTAATACATGATTCGGTCCTGCAAAATAATCGCCCAGAGGCTCACTGCTGTATTCCCCGATAAAAATGGCTCCGGCATTTTTAATCCTTGTCATGGTATCATACGGGTTTGCTGTGACAATCTCCAGATGCTCCGAGGCAATCTCATTTGCCGTATCAATGGCAGTCTGCATATCATCCGCCACCAGAATATATCCATAGTTATCTAATGATTTCTGAATGATCTCTTTTCTTGACAGCACCGCCACAAATTTATCTACCTCCACGCTGACCTGCTCTGCCAGCTTCTCACTGGTCGTAACAAGAATCGCAGATGCCAGCTCATCATGTTCCGCCTGTGAAAGTAAATCTGCCGCTACATAACGGGGATTTGCTGTCTCATCCGCCAATACCAGAATCTCACTGGGGCCTGCGATGGAATCAATGCTTACATGTCCGAATACCGCCTTTTTTGCAAGGGCTACATAAATGTTACCAGGTCCCACGATTTTGTCAACCTTCGGAATCTGCTCCGTACCATAGGCAAGGGCCGCAATCGCCTGGGCGCCGCCTACTTTATAGATCACATCCACGCCTGCTTCATTTGCCGCAACCAAGGTCCCAGGATTTACCTTTCCGTCTTTTCCCGGAGGTGTGGTCATAATGACCCTCTCTACACCTGCCACCTTTGCAGGTATCACATTCATCAAAACAGAGGACGGGTAGACAGCCTTTCCGCCGGGCACATACACGCCTACTTTTGCCAGCGGCGTTACCTTCTGACCCAGCATGGTGCCCTGGGGGGTGCTGTCAAACCAGCTGTACTGTCTCTGTTTCTCGTGATACACACGGATATTTACCAGCGCCTTGCGGATCACATCGATCAACTCCGGCTGTACCAGAGAATAGGCTTCCTCAATTTCTTCCTTTGTTACAATAAGATTGGATGCGTCAATGTCTGCTCCGTCAAATCTTTTTGTATAATCAAAGATGGCTTTATCTCCATCTTTTCTCACATTCTCTAAAATCTCTGCCACTCTGCCCTCATACTCCGGATAGCTGTTTGGGCTTCGCTTCAGCAGATCAGTCAAAATATCTTTTATCGTGCGTTCTGATAATTTTAAAATTCTCATGTTCTACTCTACTCCTTTTTACTCTTAAGCTTACGCTGTGATGTCTTATAAAACACTGCGCAGATCGTTGATCAGCTTTGTAATACGCTCCTGCTCCATCTGCATGGATACCTGATTTACTACCATGCGGGCAGACAACGGGCAGACCTCCTCCAATACGGACAGTCCGTTTTCCCGCAGCGTAGAGCCTGTCTCCACAATATCAACGATAACCTCTGACAAACCAACAATAGGCGCCAGTTCGATAGAGCCATTCAGCTTTATGATTTCCACGGTCTGATGCTTTTTATTGTAAAAATAATCCTTTGCGATCTTCGGATATTTGGTGGCAACCCTTATCAGCTCATGATGCTTCAGAAGCTCTTTAGCAGAACTGGGACCGCACACGCACATCCGGCACTTTCCAAATCCCAGATCCAATACCTCGTAAATATTTCTTCCTTCCTCCAGGATCGTATCTTTTCCCACAATACCGATATCTGCCGCTCCATACTCCACATAAGTAGGCACATCCGGCCCTTTTGCCAAAAAGAAACGAAGCTTTAGCTCTTCATTGACAAAAATCAGCTTTCTTGTATCCTTGTCCTTCATCTCTTCACAGGTGATACCGATTTTCTCAAACAATTCCAACGTCTTATTTGCCAGACGCCCTTTTCCCAATGCAAATGTCAAATATCTCATCTGATAACTGTCTCCTGATTTCTTTTACAACCTTCTGATCAAAGTATATAAATAATGTCTTTGATCTGTTTTTTTCCTGCGTAAACGCTATACTCGTCTTTATCCATATCTCCGGTCATCCGCATCAGCTCCACATAATCGCCTTTCTTTCGCATCTGCTGTGCCATTGCAATGGCACCCGCATACTTCTCCGGTGCATAGACGATCCATTTGGTACGATTTTCATATGGTATCTCAATATTCTGCCTTGCAAGCGCAGACATCAACTGGTCGATCACGATGGCAAAACCGATTGCCGCAGCATTTTTTCCAAAATAGCGAAGCAGATTATCGTACCGTCCTCCGGTCACGATGGGTTCTCCGCTTCCAAAGGTATAGCCTGCAAAAATGATCCCGGTATAATAGTTGTACTTTGACACTACGCCAAGCTCATAGGATACATAATCGGTGACACCGTACAGCTTCAAAACCTCATCCAGCTTCTCCAACTGCTCCAGCGCATCGTACACTTTTTTATATTTTTCCGCCCTTGCTTTTGCTGCTTTGATCTTGGCAGGCGTAAGCATGTAATCCTTCAGCATGGCAAAAAGACTCTCCATGTCCTCATCCAACTCCATACCGGAAAGATACTCCTCCACGCCGAAAAAGTTCTTATTGGAAAGCAGCTCACGAATCTCGTCTCTTTCATCCTCTGACATGCCGCAGGCTTCCATAAGACCGTCCAGAAAATCTACATGCCCGATGTTGATCTTAAACTCCTTAAGTCCCGCCTTCTTCAACAGATCTACCGTCAACGCAATGATCTCGGCATCCGCATCCACGGAATTATCCCCGATCAGCTCTGCACCAAGCTGTGTGCTTTCCTTCAGTCTTCCCTGATAACTGGAATTATTGATAAAGGTATTTCCAACATAACAGAGGCGTATGGGAAACTCATCCTCCATAAAATATTTTGCGGCACATCTGGCAACAGACGGTGTGATCTCAGGACGAAGCACTAGCGTATTTCCCTCACGGTCAAAAAATTTATACAGATCCTTCGATGGTGTCGTGCCGATCTCCCGGCTGAATATATCAAAAAATTCAAAGGAAGGCGTCTCAATGGAATGATATCCGTACTGATTCAGCAGATTGTGAAGTTCTCTCTTCAATACTCTCTTTTTTCCGCATTCCGCATCATAAATATCTCTCACGCCCTCCGGCGTATGTAATAGCTGACGTTTCATCTTCTCACTCCTGACCTTACTCTAATATCAACGCAAATCCATGTCCTGTCGCTTCGGACATGCTTTTACCTCCGGTACTTTAGTACGTTAATTTGTTATCATGCTACCATGGTAGCACAGGAAACTTCATACATTATATGGTATTTTTACTTAACTGTCAACAACATTTTCCCTCTCATCCAGATCCTTTTGCAGCAGAGGTAAATAGGGCACCAAAAGTCCTCCCTGACCCTCAAAAAACCAGCTCCCCTCCAGTTCATCTATACGAAAGCTCTTTCTTCCTCCAGCCTGCATACGGTCCCAGAATTTTTTTAGCTGCCGAAAGTTCAAATAATAAAAATTATGATGCTTTGGAAAATAAATCAAAAGAAAAGCGATCCCTTTCTGCTTTTCAAAACGCTCCATAAAAACCATCTGATGCTCATGGACATTTTGCAGCGGAAATGTGTCTGTATGGCATTCCTTGGCATCAAAGCACACCGGTATTCCCTGTACAGTCCCGATATAATCCACGGTGCTTTTCTGATCAAAGTATGCCAGCGTAATATGTCTGCTCTCTTTTTCGATATTGATCGGCGTAATGGGAGTAGGAATTTTTTGTATCAATGCCAGCCCGTTTTCCATATATTTCTCATTTGTTCGGTTGATAAATTCTTCCAGAGTAGATCCTCTGAGTCCTCTCGAATTCCATGTCGCCATAACTATAAAATCCCGGCTTTCTTTTTTCTGTCATCATCTGTCTCCGGTTTCGGCTCGTAATATAGGATATTTCCTTCTATAAAAGACAATTTTCCCTGCTCCAATCGAAAATGATTTACGCAGCAGTTGGGCTGTTTTACAGTCCAGAAATCATCCAGCTTCATATCATTGATCACCTTAAAAAAGGTGCGGATGATTGCTCCGTGACAGACAACCAGTACAGTCGTCTCACTGCATTCAAGGGGCAGCAGACGCCCTTTTATAAATCCCCGGATACGCTGCTCCACTGTCTCAAAGCTCTCTCCTGTCTCATCTGCCACAAATTTGGAGGGTGTGTGAAAACAATATCCAAAATTTTCATCGTTTTTCACCAGCTCCGATAAGGATTTGCCCTCGTACAAACCAAAATTCATCTCCCGCAGATCATCCACAACCACCGGGGTGATCCCGTCATTTTCTGCGATGCACCGGGCTGTTTTCACTGCCCGTTTGTACGGACTGGTAAATATATGATCAAAATGTATGTCACGTTCTGCAAATCCTTTTGCAGTCTCTTTTGCAAGCTGTATGCCATATTCTGTCAGCTCAATATCCGATGACCCCTGTACCAGTCCAAGCCTGTTCCAGTGCGTCTCTCCGTGCCGCATAATGTATACTTCCATAATAATTATCTCCTGCTACTACAATATATTTATTCTTTTCGTAATCACATAACTATTTGTGAAACATCATATCAGATGTTTTACCTGTCTTGATCTGCTCTACATAAGCTGCAGTCTCGCCCTTCACATCATCCAAAAGATACGTTCCTCTTTTTTCGGTGAATTGTTCTAAATCTCCGCAAATCTGTGCACTCACTGCCTCCACCTCCTGCCGGAACTCTCTCGCTGAGATACGGGCAGCTCCCTCTCCTAAAATGATCATTTGTTCCAGACCATCGGACGTAGCAACCCTCACACGGTATGTTCTGCTCATTTGATGAACCGTTTTTTCGATGTACTGATCTGCGGTTTCCGCTTCCTTCGTATATACCACATGTATATTATGGTACGCCATCACTTCACCCGGATTTCCCTTGACCTTATATGCATCAAACACCAGGATCAATGTACACTTTTTATATCCCTGATAATTGCACAGAATATCCATCAGACTGTCTCTGGCTCCGTCCAGACTTACCTCTGCAAGCTCCCGCAGATCCTCCCATGCAAAAATAATATTATAACCGTCCACCAGCAGACATTCCTCTTTCGGATAAGGTGATGACTTTCCCTGATAAACCGTTCGGCTCTGTCCTTCCACTCCTTTTTTCCGCTTCCACTGATTCGGCTTTTTCGAGGCATTGGCATGTGTGGTACGCTGTAAGATCGCATCCACTTCCTCTTCCTCGATAAATTCATCCACATAGTTCTGCTGTCTGCCGGATAATAACACCGGAATATCCCCGGTATCTTCCGGAAGGCTTTCCATAGCCTCCACATGCATGTACGCTTCCACCTCATACCATGGAACTGAAAATCCACATCCATGGGCACAGAATACCGATCCTGTAGGTCTGCTCAGGTCTGCCTCCGAATCATAGCCTGTCGTTTCAATCACTTCCTCCGCATTGTGACAGGGCATATATCCGGATAAAACGCAGGACAATTTTCCCTCTCCTCTTGAGTAGGCTGTCACCTCCCTGTGATAATCCCGCATCTCTGATACCGGCGCGTGACCGGTCAAAACAGCAAAATTCTCCTGTAGATCCGGTGGATCACAGGTTCCCTCCATTTTCTGTATATCCGTCATGGCCCGTCCCAGACAATCAGCGGGCAGCACCAGACGAAAGGCGTAAACCGGCTCTAACAGCACGCTTTCTGCCTTTTTTAGTCCCTGTCTCACTGCGCGGTATGTGGCTTGTCTGAAATCGCCGCCCTCGGTATGTTTTTTGTGAGCACGACCGCCAATGACCGTAATTTTCATATCTGTGATCGCGGATCCTGTCAGCACCCCCGGATGATCTGTCTCTGCCAGATGCGTCATGACCAGACGCTTCCAGTTTTTCTCCAGCAGATCCTCACTGCAATCCGTATCAAATACAAGCCCGCTGCCCGGCTCACCCGGTTCCAGCTTCAGATGTACTTCCGCATAATGGTGCAAAGGTTCAAAGTGCCCCACACCTTCCACCGTGTCTGTAATGGTCTCCTTATATACAATGCTTCCGGTTCCAAAGGCTGCTTCTACCTGAAAACGTTCTAAAATCTGCTGACGCAGGATCTGTATCTGAATATCACCCATCAGCCGCACATAGATCGTCCCGGATTCCTCCTCCCACTCCACATGAAGCAGAGGGTCTTCCTCCTGCAGCAGCTTCATCTGCTGCAGCATCTTATGGGGATCGCAGTCCTCAGGCAAAATAAGGGCATATCGTAATGTAGGTTCCAGAATCGGCAGACACATCTGCGCTCCTGCTCCGATTCCCTCTCCCGGCATCGTCTGTGTCAAACCGGTAACAGCACAGACCGTTCCGGCGGACACCTCGTTTTCTGTCATGTATTTTTCACCGGAATAGAGACGTATCTGGTTTACTTTCTCCTGTCCGATCAGATCCCGGACCTTCAGACTGCCCCCGGTGATCTTCATATATGTCAGACGATTTCCCAGTTCATCACGGGCAATCTTATATACCTGTGCTCCAAATTCTGACGGATACACAGGTTCTAACGTATAGTCCTCTAATCCATCTAATAGAAGATCCACTCCCTGAAGTTTCAGGGCAGAACCAAAGAAACAGGGAAATATGTCCCGTCCGGCAATCATATCGGATATATGATTCTGCTTTAATGTACCATACTCCAGATAATATTCCATGGAATGTTCCTCACACATGGCAATGGACTCATACCATTCATCCGAACCTTTCTGCATCACAGTATTTGAAAAATCAATGCAGCTATCATCCAGCTTTTCATGAATATTCGCCATCAATTTTTCTGCATCCGTCCCTGTCTGATCCATCTTGTTGATAAAAAGAAATACAGGTATGTCATAACGCTTTAACAGCATCCACAAGGTTCGGGTATGGGTCTGAACGCCATCTGCACCGTTGATCACAAGAATGGCATAATCAAGCACCTGCAGCGTCCGCTCCATCTCCGCAGAAAAATCCACATGCCCAGGTGTGTCCAATAAAGTAATATTTAAATCTTTATATTGTATTCTCGCTTGCTTGGAAAAAATCGTGATGCCCCGCTGACGCTCCATGGCATCCGTATCCAGAAACGCATCCTTATTGTCCACCCTGCCAAGTTTGCGGATGGCTCCGCTAATGTATAATAAGCTCTCCGACAAGGTGGTTTTCCCTGCGTCCACATGCGCCAACAGACCCGCACTAATATGTTTTTTATGCTTAATTGCTTTGTTTTCAGACGTATCTTCCATAGAAAATATCCCTTTCTGCTGTTCATAATAATACATTCATTATCATAACACAGAAAGAGGTATTAGTCGATAAGCGAAAATCACATAGGGAGCTTCGGATATATGTGCATACTAAATTTACCATCTGGTGTTCTATATACTGTGATTTTCTCCATTACTATTTTCCATAGCCTGTTTTTTTCATGTATACTTAATTGTTCATAACTGTCTAAAATATGCTGTGTGGCAGGAATTACTTCTGCTCTTTCAGATTCAACCTGTTCTTGATGTCCGCATAGGAAACAGAATTGACCACAAAATGGTTATGGAGATGGTGTGCTTTATCCAGATGTGTCGCTACCAATACCTGAAAACGGCTCCCCCATAATTCTTCCGCCAGCCGCACAC
>CAYRZL010000019.1:0-34242 GCA_964428795.1 uncultured Lachnospiraceae bacterium
ACGAGCCATATCAGCACCGCCGAGACGTCCGGATACGGATGTCTTGATACCAAGTACGCCTGCTTTCATACTTCTGCTCATGCAGGATTTCATAGCTCTACGGAAAGATACACGGTTCTCAAGCTGTGCAGCGATATTCTCTGCAACAAGCTGTGCATCTTTGTCCGGTCTTTTTACTTCTTTGATATCCACAATCAGTTTTTTGCTTGTGTATTTCTGAAGCTCTTTCTTTACTTTCTCAATCTCAGCGCCGCCCTTACCGATAACAACACCTGGTTTTGCTGTGTAAATGATTACTTTTACACGGTCAGCTGTTCTCTCGATCTCAATTTTTGCTACGCCTGCGCTGTATAATTTTTTCTTAAGAAATTTTCTGATATTGTAATCTTCTACCAAGTAATCTGCGAAATCGCCTTCTGCATACCATTTGGAATCCCAGTCCTTGATAACGCCGACTCTCAAACCATGAGGATTAACCTTCTGTCCCATGTTTTACCTCCTATCTCTCATTCAGCACGATTGTAATATGGCTCATTCTCTTCTCGATTCTATAAGCTCTACCCTGTGCTCTTGGTCTGATTCTCTTCATTGTAGGTCCTTTGTTTGCGTAGCACTCCTCAATGTAGAGGTTCTCTGCGCTCATTCCATTGTTGTTTTCAGCATTTGCGATCGCTGATTTCAACAGTTTTTCGATTACGCTGGAAGCGTATCTTGGATTGTATGCAAGAATTGCCAATGCAGTCTGAACATCTTTGCCGCGGATTGCATCTAAAACAAAACATGCTTTCTGAACAGACATTCTAGCAAAAGATAATTTTGCTGAAGGTCTGGTATCTTTATTAGCATTACGCTCTCTTTTTATTTGGGATCTATGTCCTTTTGCCATGGATAAAACCTCCTTTCAAAACTATCTTACACGTGATTTCTTTTCGTCTTTTCCATGTCCTCTGTAAGTTCTGGTTGCTACGAACTCTCCGAGCTTGTGGCCTACCATATCCTCTGTAACATATACCGGAACATGTTTTCTTCCATCATGAACTGCGATTGTATGTCCAACCATCTGCGGGAAAATTGTGGAACGACGGGACCAGGTTTTGATAACCTGTTTGTCGCCTGCTGCATTCAAAGCATCAATTTTCTTCAACAAGCTTTCATCAGCAAATGGTCCTTTTTTTAATGAACGAGCCATATGATCTTACCTCCTATTTGATTGCCTTTCCGTCTCTTCTTCTTACGATGAGTTTGTTAGACTGTTTGTTTTTCTTTCTTGTCTTCAAGCCAAGAGCAGGTTTGCCCCAAGGTGTGCTTGGACCTGGACGACCGATACCTGTCTTACCTTCACCACCACCGTGTGGATGGTCATTCGGGTTCATAACAGAACCGCGTACTGTCGGGCGGATACCCATGTGGCGTTTACGTCCTGCTTTACCGATGTTGATCAGGTTGTGGTCACCGTTACCTACAACACCAACGGTTGCTCTGCAGTTTAACGGAACCATTCTCATCTCGCCGGATGGCAATCTCAGAGTTGCATATTTTCCTTCTTTCGCCATCAGCTGTGCGCTCATACCTGCAGAACGAACAAGCTGACCGCCTTTTCCGGGATGCAGCTCAATGTTGTGTACCTGTGTACCTACCGGGATGCTTTCCAGAGGCAGGCAGTTACCAACTTTAACCTCAGCCTGAGGTCCGTTCATAACCTTCATACCGTCTGTCAATCCTGCAGGTGCAAGGATATATGCTTTCTCACCGTCTGCGTAGCAGATCAAAGCGATGTTTGCTGTTCTGTTCGGATCGTACTCGATACCGATTACGGTTGCCGGAATACCGTCTTTTGCATTTCTCTTGAAATCAATAACTCTGTATTTCTTTCTGTTTCCGCCGCCGCGATGTCTTACTGTGATTTTACCCTGATTATTACGTCCAGAATTTTTATTCAAGGAAACCAACAGGGATTTCTCAGGAGTTTTCTTTGTAATCTCGGAGAAATCAGAGCCAGTCATGTTTCTTCTGGAAGGTGTATATGGGTTATATGTCTTGATTCCCATAGTGAATCTCCTTTCGCTTCAAATGATTGATTATCGTACTTATCTGTACATAGGTTGCCGACTTTTATAATCCTGCAAAGATTTCGATCTCTTTGCTGTCCTCAGTCAGCTGAACGATTGCCTTTTTGGTTTTAGCGGTTTTTCCGTAAACCATTCCGCGTCTTTTTGTCTTGCCTTCGCAATTCATTGTTTTAACGCTGGCAACTTTAACACCGTCGAACATTTTTTCAACAGCATCTTTGATCATGGTCTTGTTTGCTTCCGGGTGAACCAGGAATGTATATTTTTTCTCTGCCATGATATTCATGCTCTTCTCGGTAATAACCGGTTTGAGGATTACATCATAATACTGTACGTTTGCCATTATGCATACACCTCCTGGATCTTCTCAACAGCCGCCTTTGTAGCAACTACTGTGTCATATTTCAAGATGTCATATACATTGATCGTGCTTGTGATAGCAGTTTTTACAGTAGGAATGTTTTTTGCGGAAAGCATTACTTTCTCATCATTCTCTGCAAGGACAACCAATGCTTTGTTTGCATTCAGATTTGTCAAAACGCCGGCAAATGCTTTTGTCTTAACTTCATCCATTTTCAGCTCATCAACAACGATGAATTTGTTGTCTGCTACTTTAGATGTAAGAACAGATTTGAGAGCTGCTCTTTTCTCTTTTTTATTGATTTTGAAAGAATAATCTCTCGGTACCGGAGCGAATACTACGCCGCCGCCTGTCCACTGAGGAGCTCTTGTGGATCCCTGTCTGGCATGACCGGTTCCTTTCTGTCTCCAAGGTTTTCTTCCACCGCCCCTAACTTCTGAGCGGGTTTTTGCTTTCTGTGTACCCTGACGGTTGTTTGCAAGCTGCTGAACAACTGCCATGTGTACCAAATGCTCATTTACTTCTACGCCGAAGATTGCATCACTTAATTCCATGGTGCCAACTTCTTTGCCTTCCATATTATAAACAGATACGTTAGCCATCTGTGTGTCCTCCTTTCCAGATCAGGTATTAAGCCTTAACGGTTTCCTTGATCGTTACTAAAGATTTTTTTGGTCCCGGTACAGCGCCTTTGATCAGCAGAAGATTATTCTCTGCGTCTACGCGAACAACCTCAAGGTTCTGTACAGTAACTTTCTTGCTTCCCATGTGACCAGGCATTCCTTTTCCTTTGAATACTTTACTCGGGGAAGAGCAAGCACCGTTGGAACCCTGATGACGATGGAATTTAGAACCGTGTGCCATAGGTCCTCTGTGCTGACCATATCTCTTGATCGCACCCTGGAAACCTTTACCTTTGGAAATTGCAGTAGCATCAATCTTGTCGCCTGCTGCAAAGATGTCTGCTTTGATCTCATCTGCCAGATTGTAATCTGCGGCATTCTCAAATTTGAACTCGCGCACAAATCTCTTGCCGGATACACCAGCTTTGTCAAAGTGACCTTTTTCCGCTTTGTTCACACCGTGTCTGTGTCTGATTTCTTTCTTACCATTTGCGTCTTTGTTCACAACTTTCTCTTTCTTGTCAACAAAGCCAACCTGTACAGCGCTGTAACCGTCATTCTCTACGGTTTTGATCTGTGTTACTACACAAGGTCCAGCCTGTAATACAGTAACCGGGATTAAGCTTCCGGCTTCATCGAAGATTTGAGTCATTCCGACTTTTGTAGCTAAGATAGCTTTCTTCATTCTTATTACCTCCTGTTTTCTCTACAGCGGAACGCATTTGCGTTCATCCTAGAACAGTCGTATATAAGTGGAACACTATGAACCTGCCTTTTGCAACTCGGGTTAACAGCAGGTATGTTGATTCCGGCGATCCCTTTTTATCAGAATCTTAAGAATGGTTTGTGTTGCTTCTATATATAACCCTTCAGGATTTTACCTTGATTTTGTTTTCTGAGGAAGTTCTTTTCGCTAAGCTCAAACTTCGCTTTCACTCGTTTTCACTAATCTCAAAGAACGACCTCGCACTAGACAATTGAACATTAGCAGTTCAATTGTCCTCAATTCGAACTTCGCTTTTGGCTCGTTCTCATTAAGTTGCTTTCGGTCTACTTCATCTTGATGTCAATGTGAACACCTGCCGGCATTTCGAGTCTGGACAATGCATCAACTGTTTTCTGTGTCGGTGCAATGATGTCGATCAGTCTCTTATGAGTTCTCTGCTCGAACTGCTCTCTGGAATCTTTGTATTTGTGAACA
The DNA here is from genome assembly GCA_964428795.1 of uncultured Lachnospiraceae bacterium. Classification (GTDB taxonomy): domain Bacteria; phylum Bacillota; class Clostridia; order Lachnospirales; family Lachnospiraceae; genus CAYRZL01. The sequence continues at coordinate 4,255 of CAYRZL010000019.1, forward strand.
GCTCTCAGGATAGTTACTACTTCCTTCTTTGTCGGAAGTGGTACCGGTCCGCTCACCTGTGCTCCAGTTTTCTTCACAGTCTCGATGATTTTTTTCGCGGATGCATCTACTAACTGATGATCATACGCTTTCAGTGTGATTCTCATTACTTGACTTGCCATAAAAAAAGCCGCCTCCTTATTCGTACTTTTACTTCAGCACGACAAGTGGTGACTGTACACTCTCCCGTGTGTATCCTTTCGGTTCTCACACGTCGTTTCTACTCTCCGGTAGACTATTGTGATACAGTGACTTGTCGTCAGTTTCCTAACTTGACATTCGCTCCACGGAAAACCTGCCACGTGGGCAGCAACCTCACGCTTCGTAGCTATCAATGTCACAGCGTTGTTTAGTATAATTCATTTGTTTTTTAATTTCAAGAGGTAATTTAAAAAAGAATGAACTTTTTTGGAATAAAATTGTATTTTTTTTAATACAATCTGTTTTTTCATGCCTGGATCAGCTCCAACAGCTCTTCCTTGCTCATATTGCTGAGATTACCCATCTCGCCTTTTAATATTTCATCTGCCAGATCCTTCTTTGTATCCTGCATACGAAGAATCTTTTCTTCAATAGTTCCTTTTACAATCAGTTTATATACAGCCACCTTTTTCGTCTGTCCAATCCGGTGCGCACGATCCGTTGCCTGGTTCTGCACCGCCTGATTCCACCATGGATCATAATGAATCACCACATCCGCTCCGGTAAGATTTAATCCTGTCCCTCCTGCTTTCAGCGAAATCAGGAATACGGGCGTATCATCCTCATTAAATGACGTTACCAGCTCCACTCTCTTTTTCTTCGGTGTGGATCCGGTAATTTTATAATACCGCATACCCCTCTCATTCAAATCTTTCTCCAACAGCTCCAGCATAGAAGTAAATTGGGAAAAAACGAGCATTTTATGTCCGCCTTCCGCAGCGCTTTCTATCAATTCCATGCATGCCTCCCGTTTTGCCGAACCGCCATTATAATTCTCCAGTAAAAGGGAGGGATCACAGCATATCTGTCTGATTTTTGTCAGCTCTGCCAGTATCTGCAGCTTATTTTTCCGGAAATTATCCTCGCTCTGTCCGGCAAGCAGGTCTTTCATATGAGTCACTTGTCCATCATAGATCTGCTGCTGCTTTTTATCCGGCTTTGCATAACGTGTCTCTTCCAGCTTATCCGGAAGATCCCGCAGCACATCCTGTTTTAAGCGGCGCAAAATAAAGGGTGAGACCATTCGCTTCAGGCGTTTTATTGCATCCTCATCCTTATTCTTCGCAATGGGGCTTTCCAGCTCCTTGCGAAACGTCTCATAACCATACAAAAATCCCGGCATCAGATAGTCAAAAATACTCCACAGTTCGCTCAACCTGTTTTCAATGGGCGTGCCTGTCAATGCATAACGAATTTTGCTGTTCAGAATTTTCACAGACTTTGCCGCTGCGGTAACATGGTTTTTAATATACTGCGCCTCATCTAAAATCTGATATGTAAAATGTGCATCTTCATAATATGCAATGTCCCGCTTTAACAGATCATAAGATGTCAGCATAACGTCCACAGACTCATATTTTTCGATTTTGCTCTGCCGCTCCTTCTGTGTCCCCACTACGGGACACACATTCAGTTCCGGTGCAAATTTTTCAAACTCCTCCTGCCAGTTATAAACGAGAGATGCAGGTGTGATCACAATGGAGGTTCCCACCACCCCCTCTGCTTTTGCAGCCTGGAGTACAGATATCACCTGAAGCGTCTTTCCGAGCCCCATATCGTCTGCAAGAATGCCGCCGAATCCGCAATGCGCCAGTGTGCGCAGCCAGCGATAGCCGAAAATCTGATAATTGCGCATTACGCCTTTTAGTTTTTCCGGAACCTCATAATCAGAATCTCCTACCGTCTTGAACTCCTTTACCAGATTTTTAAAATGCCTGTCGCGGTTCGTATAAATCCCCTCGCTCTGTTCCAGCATCTTGTCCAGATAGAGCGCACGGTAAAGAGGAAGCTTCATCTTTCCTTTTACAAATTCTTTCGGCGAAAGCCGCAGGGCGTCCATCATCATTGCAAGCTCTTCCAGGCTATGATCATCCAAGTCCAGAAAATCTCCGTTTTTCAGGCGGTGATATTTTTTCTTCCTTTTATAACTGTTCAAAACCTCAAGCAATTCTCCGCCCGTAAGCTCGTCCGAAAAAACGGACAGATTCATAATGTCACTTTTTACAGAAACTCCCACAGTCAACTTGGGCTGCTTTCGTACCTTTAACCGCTGAAAGCGGTCTGTTCCCTGCACCTCACCAAAAGCCATGAGAGACGTCACACCGTAATTCAGCACACGATACAGACGATCCTCATCTCCGTCACAATGAAACAGATTCTGCTGCATATCCACTTCCGGGAAAAATTCCTTTACATGATGAATGATCTCTTTTTCCCTGCTTTTATCCCTGAAAATCTCTTTTGGATACGCCTCTCTCATCCAATCCAATGGCTGACATTCCGCATCCCCGTAAAACGCCTTTACTTCACAGGTCATATTATTCTGAACCGCATCCAGATAAAATACAAAAGAGGCTTCCGGAGGCAGATATGCTTCCACCTGTTCCATATCATTTTCCTGAACAACCGCAAATTCCCGAAGCTTCGGTAAAACCGTATAAAAAAACTCTGACAGATTTTTCCTGCCAACCCGGATCGCCACATCATCATACTTGTTTATGTCTAAAAACGGTTCGATCTCCGCTTTTCTTTCCCTGCTCACACGGTTCAGTTCAGAATCAGCTATGTAATACAGCCGCTCCATCCCCTCGGTAAATTTCGGCAGATCCCCCCGCAGCTCCACTCCCTCAAACACATTCTTTTCATCATAACAAGGAGAAAGCTCCAGTTTTATCTCCGGATCCTTCTCCTTAAACAGCAACTGTTTCCTTTTTGATGTTCCGTCCATTTTATCTGTATAGGAAACATAACTGTCCTTTGCAAGTTCAAAAAAATCATCCAGCCGCTGACCATACAGGCTTACAGCTCCCTTTATTTCTTCGCTGATTTCTCCATAATACCGATACGCCCTGTGTGAAAATTCACTTCGCTCCTGCTCCAACTTCACAATTTTTCGAATATACTTATAATACTTCTGTGATGCCTCCGCAAATGTACTGACAGAAAAATGGATCTCCGAATTTTTCCCGAGAGACCATTTTCCTTTATCTTCCACCGTCTGTACAAACTCCGTCAGATTCTTTACTACATACAATTTATCGATTCCCACCCGGAAAGAAAGCTTCCACTCATCATAGCTCCTTTCCAGACGGGGCTCCAACGTAACCTCCTGCCTGAACCCAGCATCCGACTGAGCCGCATCAGCTACCCGCTTATTCCGAAAATTTTGAAACAAAATCAATGCATTGTAATCCGTTGCGTCACCCGGATTGTTTTTCAACAGATAATCCGACAGCAAAAAGAGCAGTGCGGTCTCATGAACACAAAGCTCTGTCTGTATATTGTTCGGTCTGTAATAATCATTATAGTATGTCCGGTAGCATTGAGGAACATGACACCCTGCCATGCGGACAGCGTCCCTGTCAAATTCTATCTCGATCTCGCTGAAAAAACGATTGATCCATACAATTCCCCGTGCAATTCCCCGCATTCCTTTTCTCATGCGTTCATCACTATAATAAAACTCAACCCCCTTCATCTCTATCATCCCGTCCTCGATCCACTGCTTTGCTTTTTCACATGTCTGATCGTAAAAAATGAGTTTCCGGGTAATACGCTTTATATCAAAATACCTGTATTCTTCCTCATAGGAAATATCAGAAAAAGGATCGATCCTCTTTTTTTCCACAACCGTCCGCGTCGGCTTCTGCTTCAACACCTGCTGCTTTTCCCGATTCTGCTGCGCTTCAATGGCATACAGAACAGCCGCCATATGCTTGCATTTCAGTCCATCCTGGGCATAAGGACAGTCACATACCAGACGGGGCTTATTTTCATTTACAAACTGTGCGAAGACCGTGTATGCTTCACTTCCCCACACTTCTGCCTGATAGGAAAGATCGAATTGCTGCAGATTATGTACCTTCCCTTTTTTATAGTAATTTCTGCCACGCTCTAATATCGTACGATTGAATAAATAATCCCATTTCATATGTTATTGACCTCTCTGTTCCTGCCTGAAACGTATTCCCGCTCCCTGTTTTTGTTCATCGCGCAAATTTCAACAATGTCAGTCTACCATAAAAAGAACTCTTCATCAACATTAAAAAGAAACCCGGCAGCTAAAGTCATTTCAATTCTACCCTGATATCCGTTGTATCATGGACATAGACTGCCTGCAGGAAGAAATCTGCCATTTCTTTCGTCAGGCAGTTCTGTTCTTCGGTATCCCTGTCCTGCTGCGGGGATATCTTTTTTTGCCGATATATGGCGGACAGTACCGCCCGCTCCACCTGCTTCTCCGGAATATATCCGTCATAGCAGCCTGCAAATTTTCCTGCCTGCAGTTTATGAGGGCAATAAAATACTGCCTCATGCGCCAGTTCCATGCGGATCATTGCCAGATGGCAGACCCCGCACCGCACCTTTCCCTTCAGCAGATAGGAACTGTCCATTTTAAACGCCGGCTTTTTCACAGGGCGGATCGCTGCCTGGGCAGCTTCGAACATTTCTCTGGATACGATAGCCGGATGCGCATTCTCTGTCACATTGCGCCGATTTTCCGGCACTGCTCTTGTGAGACTTCCCTCGATCCCGATTTTTTCCCTGTTATTCTGCACCTGCGCCCCTGTATAAGCATAACGTTTCAGTATAGTGCGTACCTTACCGATATCCCACAGGCTTTCTTTGTCCGGGACCTTGCGGGTACCGCTGTATCTTAATTTTTTCTCACGGTAAACACCCGGCGTCAATATTTTTTCCCCATTTAAAAAATCCACAATTCTTCTTGTGGACCAATTCTCGTTTGCTTTTTCAAAGATCAGCTTTACCACCTCTGCCGCTTCCGGATCGACCGCCCAGCCGCCTTTTGTTCCCGCATCCTTTACATAACCATACGGTACTCTTCCTGATGTTCCGATCCCTTTCTCCCATTTTGTCCGGAAAGAGGATTTTGCTCTTTCGGAGTTTTCCACTCTCCGCAGCAGATCTCCATAGCTGCCCGGCGTGCGGACAGGCCCTGACATCCGCTCTTTTCTGCTGTCATGCCTTCCACCGTCATACCTTCCGCTGTCATAGCCTTCCTCCACGGAAATCAGCCGGAGACCCAGTAATGGAAAAATCTGTTCCAGATAAATTCCCACCGTGACAGTATCCTCACTTAAAACAGAAAAATTTTCAATGAGCATCGTATGTATGCCGCCGTGCTTGGCGTCCTCGATCATCCGGTCAAATGCCGGACGCTTCACTGCCACGCCCGTATTTCTGCCTGCGGCGTCCGCATCATCTATATATTCTGTTATTTCACCGTTCAGATCGGGATGCGCCTGAGCAAACTCCCGCAGCAGCCTGCGCTGGCATTCAATGCTCCCACATATTTCCTCATCTGACTGTCTGAGATAAAATCCCAGGCCGCCCTTTATCATCCGCTTTCCTTCCATTTATATATCTTCCCTATACACTGTTTTTCACCGCGCTGCCCCGCAGGGCATCCTGGATCCACTGGTAATCTTCCCTGCTCACAAGGGGTTCATGGGAGCACTCATGCACAGTCCATTCCTCCGGCGTCGTCCGGTGAAACTTTTCCGATCTATATAAGGACTGGCGGATCCTGCCCAGGCATAAGTCCCCGGTATAATTGGGCTGCTGCAGGATCTTATATATCGTATCCGCGCGCCAGCGTGCAGGCTTCACTTCCTTTCCGCTGACCAGACACCGGTGCTGTCCCGGCGTCATGGCGCCGATCAGATCCATCCTATGTGCGATCTGTTTTACCGGAACGCCCAATCTCGCCCATGCAAAAATCATGCGGACTGTATCTGCGGTTTCCTCGTCTGCCAGATAGCAGGTTTTATCCGGTGAAAATTTATAGCCAAAAGGCGCTGTGCCATTCGGCAGGACATCCGTCTGCTCCCTGCGTCGTTTTGATGCATCGCTCTGACGTTTCGAAGCCTCTTTCGTATGAATACCATCTGTCAGCTTCCGCATATATTCCGTCAGCCGCTTCATATCCGCTTCCCTGTCACTGTCAAAATCCTCTTTTAAGGAGATCAGCCGCACATTCAGACAGGGGAATATAATTTTTGCATAATATCCGGTTTCCAGCTCATCCTGTCCAAAACCGGCAAAATCAGAAATGACAATGCACTGAATCTGCCCGTGGAGCACATCAGACAGGAGCGTTTCAAATTCCGTATAACAATCCGCATATTCCAACCTGGGATGATCCGCTATGTACCGGCACAGAAGCTGCTTCCTGCTGTCCTGATATTCACCTGTAGACTTCACAAATGCTGCTGTTTTGATCATGATACTTCCCTTCAAAACCATTCTTTCAAAACTATTCTTTCAAAGCCATTCCTTCAAAGCCATTCTTTCGAAACCATTCTTTCGGAAGCTGTTTCTTCCAATATATATACGCCTCCGGAAACACGATCTCCACCGTCTCCATGTTGCAGATCAGCACCCGGTCGATCCATTTGCGCACCTGCGCCTTCCCCAGACGTTCCGGCACATCCAGATTCGCATATAGTTGTATCCAAGGATTCCGGCTGCTGAACGCTGTCTCCAGCTTATCTGCCCGTTCCATCAATTCAGAAATATGTGATTCTTTTTCTGCAAGCTGTGCAGAAACCTCCGCCCTGTGCGCTTCATAGTCTTCCTCAGACAGCTCTCCTTTTTCCCACATGCGGGACAGGGACAACTGCTGTCTGGATAACTGCGCCACCTGCTGTGAAAGCTGTCTCATACGCTCTGCAAGCGGTTGTTTTCGCTGCTCTTTTTCTGCTTCGCCATCACCGGCATCCAACCGTTTCAACACGTGGGAAGCCTGATCCCGTTCCCGGCGAAGCGCCGCCACCGCCTGTTCCATTACCACATCATAGGAGATTCTCTCCTTATCCCACCAGCCAATGGAAAATGTCTGGTATGGGGGATCGTCCTGGTGCAGACGACACATGAGAGGTTTTCCGGTGGTTTTATCAAAGATCTGTTTTACAAATGCATTGTCTGCACGCTGTGACTTTGGTATCTTTTGTTTCATTACTGAACTTTCCTGTCTGCTTTTATATCTATATCAATATTTTTTTTATATCCGCGAAGCTCAAATTAATCCCCATCTTTCTGACATGATCAATCCATTCATAAATCATCGTACGTTTATATTTGCGTTTACCATTTTCATCCCTCATTTTTTCAAGTGCCAATGCCAACAACGCATATTCATTCTCCAAATATGTAGAAAAAATTCCCTGATCATCTGTATTAACGCATACCGGTATCTGCGGACAATTTACAATTTCTTCCGGAGATATTGCCAATCCAGCATTATAAAATTTGAAAATCGGGTGCTTATCATATCTGTCAAATGTGCCAATCAGGTAATTGGAAGAAGGGTTACATTCTATCCCAATCCCAACCTCGGAAATCCATTTTTGCATTTCCAACTGCAGATGCTTTACACACTGGACAAACACATGGCTGACATCCACTTCTATTACCTTTGCGCCTTCCTTTTTCACATCACTGTTATAGTGATACAAATGATATAGATAGGCGCACTCCGGATTAAACCTCACATTATATTTTTGAGGATAGTCATGAGCAACTGCATGTCTATTCCATTCAGAATTATCGTCCAGCTCCAAAAAATATCCCCTTATATAGCACTCGGGATTATCCCCCCCGCAGCTTCCATGCCTCATAATATTCTGAAATACCAAACTTAAAATGGCTGTTACAGTACCCTTCTACAATCGAACTGTCGCTTGACGCAAAATGCTCCTTTGCTTCATCCAGAACCGAATAAAAGAAAGCATCGCAAATATAATTTCCATATATTATCCTGAAATATCGGCTGTATTGCTGTTCAATATCAAGCAGAAGATCATCATATGATTCTTCTCAATTTGAATTCCGCCTCATTCAAACTAATGCCGATCCTACTCCTGTTTCCATCAATCGCAGGATCGTCTTTCGCACTACAATAGACTTCCTCATTGTCAAAATACCGGACAAAACACGGTGATTTTCTTCAGGTTGAAAGCGGTAACACAATATAGTAAATCCTGATAATATTTACGAATATCTTTTGGCAAACTCATCTTCGCTCAGATCCACTGCCCTAAAATATGTGCAAGCTAATTTGTTTGCCTTTTTTGTTTTATTTTGCTCAACCTCTGTGCGAATATCTGTCATTATTATTTTCCTTTTCACCTTAATCATTCGCAACCAAATAGTTTACATATTTCTCAGCCATATCATGCCAGTTTGGAAGCGCATCACCCATGTTCCCCCGCAAGATTCTCTATACATAGCCCACACAAACCAGTAATACGCTATGATCGCGGTATAAGCCATATAATGGAATTCCAGTTTTTCACTCCAACCATCCTGCAAATACTCTCGGATAAAGCGCCGCGCTTCATCAAATTCATACATAGCATCAACGATATAATAGCCAACATCAACACCAGGATCCGAATACCCAGAGTACTCCCAGTCGATTAAAATGACATTTCCATCTGGTTCTATCATCCAATTTGGCCTATATGTATCGCCATGGCAGAAGCACTTTTCAACACCATCGCCAACAGTCTGCTCGTAAAGACTCTCCATCTTTGCCTTGAGTTCCTCATAGTTAACAAAGCAATTAGGATCCTTTTCTTTAAGCAGCCGCTCCATGGCAAGGGCATCGTCCCAAGGCTTCATCCCATAATCGACTTTCACAGGCAGGGAGTGAAGTTTTCTGAGAACACTCAGTATTTTCTTGCTGTCTTCAAAGTCAGAATAATCCGGTTCTCTAAATTCAGATACAAACTTGGATATCTTCCATCCTTCATTTATATCCATATAGATATATGTCGGGTCGATATCAAACTCCTTGGCTTTTACCAGCGAGTTTTTTTCATTTCTTCTGTTGATGATGCTTTCCGTCCCGTCTCCCGGGTGCCGGTAAATGTAATCCACTCCATCGATTTGAAAGATGAATGAAGTATTGGTAAGTCCTTCGCTGACTGTGCGAAATTCTATGATATCTTCCTCATCACATCGGAATACAAGCTTTATATTGCGAATGATCTCGCTGTGTGTGTGACCGACATAATCGTTGTCAAACTGACGAAGCTGCTCAAAATAATCAAATTCAAAGATGGCTTTTGATTTATACTCCTTGAAGAAAAACGGCGGGAGCACATCGAGATTGTCTTTTACGAGCCACTCCCAGAACTTGTCATTATATTCACCAACAGTCCTATCGTCCTCGGCCAGTTTGATAAAACCTTCTGAGAACTCCGTCTGCCAATATGAATGACCCAGAAGCATCAGCCCGCCATTAAGGGATTTTTCCATCTTAAAAATCCGTCCATCGTCACAAATGTGGGCATACATCTCATTTTCCTGATTTTCTGTACTATATCCTGCATAGAATGATTCGTATTCATACTGGTTAAAGGGGTTCTCCACAAAATAGCTATCACATGTGCAAATATAAGAATTCCTAAGCTCGTTCCTGGCCAGATACAAGCTCTCGATATTGTTTTTCATATTGTACAGAGGATTAAAGATAAATTTGACTTCATATTTGTCTCGGAGGAAGGCAAACATTTCTTTCTTGTAACCTACCACTACAGTGATATCTCGAACACCTGCTGCAATCAACTGCTGAATTAGTCTCTCGATAAGTTTCTCCCCTTTGACCTCATACAGCCCCTTAGGCTGTTCAAGAGAAAGAGGAATAAACCTTGTGGCTGATCCTGCTGCCAATATAACTGCATTATCAACCTTATATGGTTTCAGTGCATCAAGCCCTGCCTCAGTGATTTCACCGTTTCCTGCTTGTATTAACCCTCTCTCGACCAGGTTATTAAATACCACCTGATCCCTAAGTGCATTCGATAATGAGATATCATTTTTTATCCCTGCTCTCCCGATAGACGCATTATATAAATTATTGAGGATATTAAATTCAATCCTGTTCAGCATTTTCTATCACCTTTATGCTTCCACTCTGTGTCAATACGCTTTTGAGTCGTTTGTCAAACCACTCCATATGGCCTTTGCCACATTGCCTTTACAGCTTTTATAATCCTGCCCGGCAAGAATCAGTTTCTCGACCTTCAGCTTGCTAATATCTTCCTTATCAATCTCATAAGGATTGGCTGATAGAATAACCATGTCAGCAATTTTTCCAACTTCCAAACTGCCACGCTCCTTCTCATCAAAGGTTGTCCAGTATCCGTTATATGTGCTCATCCGAAGGGCATCTTGGACAGAAACTGCCTCAGAAGTATTGCTGTTATTCACTGCCCGGTCCATCCACACGATGGGATCTGGTGAAGTACAAGGAGCATCTGAGCCAAAAGACACGACGATGCCGTTGTCGAGGAATGTCTTAATTGGATTGAGTCGTAGCCAACGATCATGTCCCATTATTCTTTCCAGGTACTCATCCGGCTCCTGCTTCCAATTAATAAATGCACTCTGAATCGGCATCTGAATACCGTACTCCCGGCAAATTTTAATTCCTTCTTCCGTTGGCAGGCAGTCATGAATGATCCCATGACGATGATCCTTGCGAGGATAATCATCGAGCGCAGCCTTCAAAGCTCTTGTCGCCTGATCAAACGCTTTGTCACCGATGGCGTGCATTTCAATCTGAAGCCCGGCACGGTTTGCCTGCTTGCAAAAATCAATCACTTTCTCATCGCTATAATATAAGACACCATTCCCGCCCTCCATATCAGTATATGGCTCAATCATAGCTGCATCATGGGAGCCAAAACAGCCATCAAGCGCACTTTCAAAGCATCCCCCAATGCGTGGGATCTTTCTGCTCGTTGCGACCTTAATGTTCATAGGCTGAGGGAATACCCTGACCTGAAAGCCATTGGTGAGAGCCCTGGCAAAGATTTTCTCAAAGGTAATGTCCAGATTCATCGTGAAACCAACGCCACTGACACTGTGGATCATGCCAATACCCTTTGATGCAAAGAAGTCAACTGCATTCTGCATATTCTTCATCAATTCGATTAAGGACAACGAACTTGAAATATAATCAGAGAACTTAAAAAATGCTTCCTGATTCATTTCTCCTGTGTCTGGATGATAGCCGCGCAGATCTTTGACCTTGCTGTCCATCTTCCCTAACAACCTGGAATTAACAATGCATGCGTGGCCATCATATTTGACTACCATGATTTCTTTGTCTGGGCAGACAGCGTCCAGTTCCTCACGGCTGATGAGCCTCTTCTCCTTCACGGAATAAGGGGACGCCCCAAAAGCAATCAAAGTCTTTGCGGAGGATTGTTTTACAAAGTCACGAACCATCTCCGCGATCTGGACATTAGACTCGGCATCCATCACATTCAGGCCAGCAAAAAATGTTGAAAATGAAGCGAAATGCTGATGGGTATCCACAAATGAAGGAATCAATGCCTTCCCCTTCAAATTAACTGCCGATACCGCCTTATATCGCTCTGGTAGCTCGTTTCCCAAGTAGATTATCTTCCCCTGATCCTCAACAAGATACCTGAACACATCATTATTTTTGTTAACCGTCAGGATATTTCCTTCATAACACTTCATTTTTTCCTGCCTCCATCAGTTGCTATATGAGGAGTCGAGCTGCATTAATTCAAAATAGTTGTCGATCTCCATAATATCCTGTTTCCTGCACTGGCGGATCTCAACCTGGTAGTTTTCCTTCTTCAGTACAAGTGGAATAAATTCCCAGAAGTAATCTTTTCCATCTTTCATTGCATAGACTTCAGCAAAGTCCCTTCTCAGTTTGGTGCTGTCTTCAATCGTCCAGAATGAAATGCCATAGTAGTTATAGCAATATGTGTTTCCCTTCTGGTATTCCGTAATATGGCCATGATCAAGCTTGAAACTCCAGTCATCCGTTTCCAGCGAGTAAGACCCGAGGATATTGCTTGCATACTGGTATTTGGTGATGATACCCGTATTTGTAATATACAGATCGGCCTCACACAGGTAGCATTGATCCAGCTTATCAAGCGCCAGCATTACCGAAGAAATATTGTTCGTTTGGTCATAAATATCATTATCTATTAAGTGGAGGAACGGATACTTCTCAAGTAATGCATCAAAAGATTCCTTCTTATATCCACGTACTAAGGTAATATCTGTGATTCCAACACCAACAAGTGCGTCAAGAAGAGTATCAATAATCCTGACACCATTAACCGTCACCATTGGTTTCGGCCTGTCTGCTGTAGCAGGCATCATTCTTGACCCAAATCCAGCAGCCAGGATGATGGCTCTTTTTACTCTGTATGGTTCAAGAGCCCCTAATCCACTATCCGTGATTTTCAGTCTTTCCCCAGATGTCAAAAGATAACCCTCATCTCTCAAGGTGCCAATACACCGGCTTATCTCTGTTCCAGAAATGCAAAGATCATCTGAAATGGTTCGGATCGGATATTCTTTTTCGCCGTTTTTTTCTACATATGCAAGAAGTTCAAACTGGTAACGGGTAAGTGACATACTGCCTCCACAAATTATCGTAAATAAAATCTTTTAAAGTCTTCACGAGTATGAATACCATAATCGCTGTATTTAAAGCTATTGTGTTCAAGTGCAAGGTTCTTATACCATGCCATAGTCGCGTCAATATTCGGAGTGTTCACACCGGCAAAATCTGCGATCTGTTTAATTATAGTCAAGCCATAAGAGAAATCCGCCGTAAAATACCTGGAATGAAGATCCGGAATAAAGCCGCCCTCTACCGCAATATTGGGTGTGGTTAATCCCTTGAACGCCGCAATACTGGAAATCTTCTTTGTCATTGCTTCAGCAGATGAGCTTTCATAATGAACCCGAAGAGATTTGACAAATTCAAGATGATAATCCGGCAGCGCCCGACAAATTTCCTGTACTTCCTCGTCACACGCAATGAGGAGTTCAGATGAAGCATCATCCCATTCTTCATAGAACAGTGGAAGTTTTTCATAGACCACACCTGGTTTATAGTCACAGAATATAGTCCGAAGTCTCGTTGTATGCAAAATCGGATTCGAAGGTGTCATTGTCAGATTCAGGAAGTTCGGAATTGGCTTGCTCGGAATTTCATAGATACCTTCAACGAGCCTGCAACACTCATTTACATATCTGCCCGGAATTGATGCTATATGAAGTTCATCCCTATACCCGGTCGATCTCACCGTCTTGCCCTTCTCAACCAGTCTGGCAATTGCTGGTACACGTTCAAGGGCAAAGAAGATGTTTCCTCTTTCAATGCACCTTGCAAAAGCGCACTCACTTCCACCATTTCCTGGCGCCACGCCGATCAATGCCTCAGAATTAGCGTGATCATAAATAACCTGTGCAATGCTCTTCATCATCGTAGCAGGCAGCGTGACCATAATAAACTCTGCTTCTGAAAAAGCCATGTCCGGATCCGCTGTGGCACACAGAATATCACCTTCATGTGTGGTCACTCCATTCGCATCCACAATATTAAGGTGCGTATTGAATACTTCTGGCTTAGACGTATAGGCAATTACTTCATTCCCCTTCTCGGCACAATGCACCATAAACTGGGTTCCGATATTGCCGCCGCCAACAACTGTAATTCTCATATCATCCAGTCCGCATACAACCGCACCTGATTTTATTTATATCCAGAATTTATCCACGGGGTCGTGCATCTGGACATCCAGCAGCTGAGCGAACTTATCTTTATCCGTTTCAAATAGCTGGTAAATATGTGCGGCATAATTAATGTCATGCATCGAGACACCAATGTTGTAAGCTAAAATCCTTTCTTTATCATTCTCACGACCCACTGCCCTGCCATTCAGCACATCACTTACTTCCGCATATGACCTGAACTTTGCAAAATTTTTGAAATGGTCTACATGGCCGGTATCATCCGCATACACCTTGTCAAAAAACAAATCACAGTTCGTAAATCCTCTGGTATGAACGGGTACAACAAGTATTCCCTCATCAAAGCAATCATCGCTGCAGATGTCATTTTCAAAATATGTGGCGCAGGATATAACGACGTCGGATTCCTTAACTGTCTCTTCTGCTGAATCGACGATTGTAAAGTGCAGATTGTGAAATTCTGTGAATCTTTCTTCAAACTGTTCCGCCTGATCCTTATACCGAAGAAGTTTTATATTCAGCTGCCTCTCTGGGATCATGGAAGCAAGGACAACCAAAGAAGCTCTTGCCGTATTGCCAAGCCCGATCATCCCAATTTTTGCGAAATTCCTCTTTGCAAAATTCAGGACTGAGTGCGCTGCTACAGCACCAGTTCTCATAGCCGTTATCCAGTTGCCATCTACCAAGGCAAGGAATTCGCCTGAATCAGCATTGAATAGCAGTATTTTACTATCAAGCGCAGGTATTCTATCAGGATACCTGGTAACTACCTTTACCCCCCCCGGTATATTCCCGGAAGACGGACAAGGCTTGGCATCACGTTACAGAACACATTTCCAGGCATATTCATGTGTGTTTTTGCCGGGAGAAATGCATCTGTTTTATGAAGGATCATTTCGTTCACCCATTCATAACACTGGACAGGTGAGATGTTCAATGACCTGACATCATCAAAACTGATAATCTTCATACTCTTCCCCTTTCAATTCAGTTCTATTCTCATCGCCGCCAGCAACTTATCATTATCCTCTGTGTTCCTTACTGCCAGCCGGAGATAATTCCTTCCATTTGTCTTTGTGGTAAGTTCTTTAATCAGGATTTCATATTTAATCAATAACGTCTTCAACAATTCCTTCGGAGATATGCCTTCTTCCAGCTCAACCATGATAAAGTTGGCCTGTGACGGAATCACTCTTACGCCCGTAAGCTTGTCCAATTCAGCTTCAAAGCGTTTCCTTTCTGAGCGGATCTTGACCAGCGCGGCTGAATAATCTTTCTTATACTTCTCCTCAATCTGCATATAGAACTCACCAAAAGAGTTTATGTTCCAAATGGCAACGTCTTTTTTCATGGAAGCTATAATTTCTGCATCCCCAGAAGCCAAGACACCAAGGCGCAGGCCAGGAACACCGTAGGACTTAGATATACTCTTCATGACAAACAGATGGGGATTAGATGTCAGAATTTCCTGCTCAATCAAGGTGTTATCTGGCTCATCCGCAAAATCTGCAAAAGACTCATCGATTACAAGCTTTATGCCTTTTTCCGCCGCCCATGAGATCAATAGTAACAGATCGTTCTTTGGAATATAATTGCCACTTGGGTTATCAGGATTCACCACAATCAGATTCTTGATATCCTTATCTGCAAAATATGCTATAAGATCGTTCGCTGTGTATGAATAATCCTTATTATTCGGTGTGAAATCCACGGAATTTTCCCTGGCATACCGATTTGGATACTCATCAAAGGTCGGACGAATAAAGCCAACTTTTCCTTTCAGATAGCTCATCAGACTTTTGATCAGTTCTGCTGCTCCATTCCCCACAAGAATATTTTCCTGATGCACGCCAAAATTCTTAGCAGCCAGGAGACTGTTTATGCGCATACCTGATGGGTACTCCGTCAACAGGATATCAAAATTTGCTCTCAGCTCATCCTTCATCTTTTCAGGAGGAAAATAAGGATTTACCAAGTAGCAGAAATCCAGCAGTTTCGGATAACGCCAATATCCGCCATAACGTCCTTGAAGCAGCTTCACCTTCTCATCTTCGTCTGGAGTAAATATGGATTCAGCGATATCCAAATCCTGAATATCATCAATCTCATACCACTTCTGCCCATCCAGCCTCTTAGCCTTAATTTCCGGTTCATCCAACATAGTAATTACACGGAGAACCTGTTCGTAGTACTCATTCTCACCCAATGCGGATTGATAGGCATCAAGGAACGGCACATAATGGGTTTCCGAGAAATGCTTACTGAACTTATAGATATTGACGGTCTTATAATAGTCTTTAATCTCGTTAAACTTGAACTTCTTTCCCGGAATAAACGCTTCAATCGTGTCATCTTCGCCAATCTTAACACAAGTTCCATCCATCCAACTCTCGTATTTATCTACCAGAGCCAGCGTCTCCCTGGGATCATCTAATAAAACCTGCAACACGCAGTCCTCAAATATGAGATCTGATTCCAGTAACAACGTATCCTCTTTAAGAAGATATTCTTTCGCTAATGCAAGAGAATATATATTATTTGTCTTGTCATAAATCGGATTGTTCACATAACAAATCGGTGTCTGGATATTAAGAGTACTGATAAAATCAATCAATTTCTGCCCTTCATAACCAACCACTATCACAATGCGCGAAAGATGTAGTTTATCTAATTGTCCAAGCATACGTTCAATCATTGTGACACCGTTTACTTTAACCATACATTTTGTATTATTCTGTGTCAAATCTTTCAAACGCTTCCCCATACCGGCTGCTAAAATAATTCCTTGCATATAAATCTCCTTCCTGCTAAAACAATCCTATATTTAAAACTTGACTTGCAAAATATTATGTCTGTTTTCGCGCTTGTCTTCTGGGGGCAATGTCATATAATCCCCATATGCATGCGTGAGATAAGCATCATAATTCTGAGGGATTGAAAATTCATCGTCCTCAAAAATATGCATCTCATATTTTGAAAAGCATTCACTTGGTATCAGCCATTTTCCAAAATTAGAAGTTCCCGCAGGAGCAAAAAACTCTGTACAGCTGTCGTTATATTGTGTTTTGCACGATTCATACGCCTCTATCAGTTTTTTTCTGCTGTTTACTGCAGCATATAGGTTAATTGGCATATAAAGAACCGTTTTGCATATTCTCTTCTTTAAGGAATCTGATGCGAATGGTGTATATCCATTCTTAACAAGCACGCACCGCCTGATAAAATCCAGTTTTCTTGCCATTTTCCGCTGGTCGGATACAGTATCCGGATAAACATCATATGGGAAAATATCAACATAAAACCCTTTATGCGCCTTGCTGTTATGAGCATTATTTTCTATGTATACGGTATTATTTTTCCTTAATTTTGCAAATGGAAGGCCGTAATTCTCATCACTATACCATGATTGCAAGAAATACTTTTCATCGAGCACACCGGGCGCTTCCTGCAAAAAAAGTTCATAATTATTTCTTGTCATTCCAATATCCAAATCATCATCCCATGGGATAAAGCCATTATGTCTCACCGCGCCCAACAGTGTACCCGAATCGAGATGGTAATCCACATGGATCACTTCGCATACTCTCTTAATCTCTTTCAGCATTTCTAACTGAACCAGCTGCACTTTGCGCAATAATTCTCTATCCATTTTTCACTCCATCAACACTTCATTATTTAACATGTATAACATCCAAAGCAGCAAATTCCAATAGCGAAAGCTTCATACTCAGCCAAAGCAAAAACAAAGCGCCTTTTCCTATGTCCGTATATTTCCTGTAGTACAAAAGCCTGGATTCATATAGCAACTGCGTCTGTTTTTTCCTCTTATAAGTCTTATTGATTGTTGTTGAATGATTATGTTGGTATTTTGCTCCTGTCACCAGACCTATTTTTTTTCCTGCATTCTTTAATCTGGTAGACAATACCCTTTCTTCACAGAACAGGAAAAAATTCTCATCAAAACCTCCGACGTCAAGAAAGTCAGCCATTCTGACAGCTAAAAATGAACCTTTGAAAATTTCAATCGTTTGAACAGATAAATTCCTGTTGACGACTTCCGGCCACTTTCTCTTTTGCAGTTTTCTTCCAAGGAAAAAGCAACCCGTCAAATCATCTCGATAGGTATTCATTGACCAGACAGGCGGCTGACTCATCCTGCCATTGATGTCAAATTCGATGCCCGTTAATACTGAATAATCTGTTTTCTGGAAAGCTTCCAGAATCATATGGACATCTGCTTCTTCCACATCCACATCCGGGTTAGCAATAAATATGACATCTGCCCCCCCCGATTTTCTGACAGCATCTACTCCAAGATTATTTCCATACGAATATCCGCCATTTTTATCACTCGCAACAACCATGATTTTCTCATTTCCCACTTGTCTGAGATCGTTCACGGAATTATCTGTCGAATGATTATCCACGATCACTATCTGATTTATTTCCTTCATCCCGGCAGCTTTAACCGCAAGTTTCGCAGATAATCCCCCTGCGTTATAATTCAATATTACGAAGCCACTTTTCATTTCTTTACTCTCCAGATTTATATTATCTCCTGTCTCTCATGCCATAATTTCTTCTACCACATATGCCGGTGTCATTTCTTTAAATACGCTTTCCACAACTTCCATCGGTACACGTAAGTTCATAACGCCCAATATCCATTTTTCTACCATTTCCCGTTCTTCATCCGAAAGTCTGTTATTGCAAATACAGAGTGCCAATGGATAATTTCTTAAATAGCGCAGATTCACATCCGCATCCTTGTAGTAGAAGTGAATGATCGGCTTGCCATAGCTCATATACTCGAATAACTTGCTGGAAATCTGTTTCCCGTCTTTCTCGGCAATATTCAGGAGAATATCCGCTTTTTCCAATGCTTCCTCCAGTTCAGGATGAGATACCCATCCGTGATTGTGAATATCCAGGGTCGGAAATTCATTGTCACCCAGACAACCATTCCCTGCGGAATAAAAATCAATATGGAGATACTTTGCCAGAGATGTTTCGCTCATAAACCTGCAAACATCCATCGCTTCTACATAGCCCTTAATCAATGCGCCTGCAAAAAGGAGTTTTACCCCCCCCCACGCGGATTTCGCAAGAATTCCAGTAATAGCAGTCGGGGACGCGTCTTTAAAGAGATCACATACCTGTTCAAAGGAAACGGATTTCCCCTTATTTTGGGCTATAAAATCAGCCGCTATTTTTATCTGCTCTTCACTGAATCCTTTCTTCTGATCTATACAAAGAGACAGCGGATATTTTTCTAATACTGCTATCGCCGGGTCTTGCGACGATTGGACAAAATGCAGGATTGGCTTTCCTGTACTCATATAGTCAAACACTTTACTCGGAAACTGATTACTTACCGTATTTCCAATCGACACCAGAAAATCTGCAGAAACCATCGCGGAATGAGCAGTCTGATGATCCACCTGCCCGTGGGCGATTACGTAATCAGCCGCTTTTGACGCTTCTTCGATCATTGGCTCCGCAGACCCCAACGTATAGAAATGCACCAGCATATCCATGGATTCTGACAGGCGGCTCAGAAAGCCGATTGCAAAAGACGGACTGCGAATTTCCTTATCTACCACTCCAGTATATACAAAATTGATCTTTGTTCTGTCATACCCCATCATGCGGTTGGACTTCGGGCATACGATAAGGGGATGCTCGATTTCCTTTGTCTTTCCTTGAAATTCCGGGTAATTCGTCTCCACATATCCTGTCCACGACGGCATATGCAAAACCTGATCAGATTCTGTGAGCACACGCCGTTCCAGTTTCATGTTTGCTTTTCGCTTTATTTTCTGATTCCAGCCAAAATATTGGAGCCTTCTACTTTGCGAAAACATATCATAGAGTATCGGAACCACCTTGCACTCTGCATGATTTCTTTTGTAATCCAACGCCGCTATCATGGATTCGAAAGGCAGACAGGTAGGGATAATAATGTCAGGAACAAAAGACAGCGTATCTAATGCATCGACATAACTCTTTACCACATCCCGCCTCAGGCTAGATGCAGAAAGAACCGCCTTGCAAATTCGTCTGTACCGAAGGAACCTTAACTTGACCTGATCACCCGATTCTTTGGAACGCAGTTGCAGAAGCTGCATTTTCGTGGCGACCCGGATCAGATTCTGCCCTTGATAGACATCCCTGCTTTTTTCACTGACCTCTGTCCTTTGTGCTATGACCGTTACCTGATAACCTTCTTTTACCATTTCATCTGCCAGGTTCCCCTGGCATCTGCCTACGGCGGAGTAATTGGGAAAATAACTTCCCAAAATAAATACAACCTGTTTCATTTCCAGATACCTCGTCACTCTTGCTTCCTTAACCCTTTATTTTTGAATATCTCTCTCATCATCTTCTTAATTACGCTCCTGTTTGCAAAACAATACAATAGCACCATTACCAAATAACACAGGAAGCCTGCCGACAAGCTGAGATTCATGGCAGCCAGTATAAATCCAACTGTTAAAACAATCTCTATCAGATACTCTTTCGTAAACCGGTATCCAATCGCTTCCGACACATATTTCTCGGAAAAGATGGATTTAAACGCTGTCACAACCACCACCGAAATCAAAATCATTTGGATATTTTTGATTGCGTAGGCTCCAATCAGATAACAAATGATAGCCGCCGCAATCGAAACCACATTTACCAGGAGCATCTGCCGCTCTTTGCGGTAGGCTTTAAGGTAGTTATTGGTCAGCAGGCTGATCCTCGATGAGTAAATAATCATTGGAAGCAATATTCCCAGATAGACTAAACTCTGCGCATATTTCGGCAAATACAGTGTAAGCACCCAAGCCATCGGAAAATACAAAAGCATAGCTGAAAAAAGCAATACTGAGACATAACTTCTGATTTTTATATACAAAACAGGCAGCTGTGTTGCATCCATCCTTTTCAATGCCGGGAACAAAACCACACTGATAGCTGTTACAAATGTGAGGAACAGGTTGGAAATGCTGAATGCAAAGGAAAATTTTCCGAACACTAAAGCATCCCAGTTCCACTGCACCACCATTTTTGCTCCGCCCACAATAAGCATTGAGGACCAGTTCGCCAGCATAAGAATGATTCCGACAGATACATTTTGCTTCCATTCCCGGAAAGCTTCACGGAATGGAAGCGATTTGCCAAAATAGACCTCCTTATTGTTCTTTGCTGTTATTATGAAACCAATGGTATCGCCCAAAAGCTCCGCAATACACATCCAGTAGAACGCATGTAAGTGGCCGGCTAAAAAGCATATCACCAGCAAGCCATAAAATATTCTCTGGCAGAAAATCAGCTTCGCATACTGATTGATCCGATTTGTGATCTGGAACATATAGGAATTGTAACCGGTCAGCTGTTTTGTAATGATACCGATTGCGATCAGAATAAGTGTTATCCTGGTATTGATACTGCCTGTTGCAAATCCAATCACACATAGGATTAGCGAGATTATGCAGAGGGAGGACAGCAGAATTTGAAACTGGGAGCGCATCCTTGGCTTATCCAGTTCATCGTAATCATATTGGGAGTACCGCAGGACAATTCCATCCAGAAGTCCGAAATGAAGTCCGCCTACATAACCGATATATAAAACAAACGTCTGCCAGTAAGCGTATTGGTATTCGTCAATACACTTTGGTACGATCAGGGTCAGCAGTAAACTGACAGACAATGAAACCGCCTGCGCAGCAAGCGAAAGAAGAAAATTCTTTTTTAATGACGGTTTCTTCCCTTCCATTCTGCCTGCATTCTCCTCTCATCTAAAATCTTCTTTATTCTATAGCTTGCTACCAAAACCATTGGTAAACAAAACCAAACGAAATTTCTTAAAAATGTTCTTGTATCGCTCCTGACGTAAAAAGCAATAGTCACAAAAACATATGTATAAATAAATATCTTTTTAAAATCTCGTCTAAATATTGCATAATCTATACCAACACTTAGACGCCCCAACAACAAGCCAAAAACAAACATCAGCAACAGGGAAAATTGGCCAAAATTCCAATATGCCTCTGCAATAAATGATGAACCCATACCGCTTCCATATAGAGTTAAATATCCGCTAAACACCTCATCCGTAGAACCAACCTTTCCATAATAATTACCAGTTAGTCCATTAGGTAAAATGTATGCCACAGCACTTAAATAGGATTTCCCATACATATATGATTCATTAGACGGGCAATTATCTACAACAGTAGCTGTAGCACAGAATGTGTAACCTGCCTCCTGCAAAACGGATACAACTATACTATTCTCCACAGTATCGTCAAAACTCTCTTTAAGAACCTGAGTGATGTTTTCACTTTCTTGAACATTTGATCGTGCTGTTGAAATAACACTAAACATCAATACAACTACAATGAGCAATGCGCCATATTTGATTATTTTCCTGAAGTTTAATTTTGTGAACAAATTTGATTGAATATATAGTGTCCCTACTAACAGCACCATAGTATTGATCCTGCTGCCAGACATCGTATAGAGAACCAGATAAACTATCATCGCAAAAATCGGCCATTTTTTTCCTCTTTCTCTTGCAATAAAAAGTGCCAGCAATGCAGGAACCATAAAGCCTGATATAATCCCTGCGATATTTTGAATCCCGCTCGTCCTATATGCAGAATTAAGCATCCGTTCACCATATCCAACTGTAAAAGTTAAAAAAATATTTTTCCCAAGTACAATTAGAGTAGGCACAAGCGATACTACAAAAAATATAATTCCTGAATCATATAAACCGACTCTATTAGTATCTTCATTTTCAAGTACCATAGATTCTGATTTCGACTGTGCTGTTTCCAACGCTATTCTGCATGTTAATAAGTACCCCAAATTAAGCAACAAGATACTTTTTAATACCAGAAATCCCGTATCATACAAAGCCCCTGATGAAATCCTACCCGATAACAATGTCATATTATCAGGTGCTACTCCAAATAAATAAAGGCAATGTTGTCCAAACATGAAGATAAATATCAAACCCAGCAATATACAATAGCAGTCATACTTGTGTCTAACGGTTCGCGCAATTATCAGTGATACGATCAGCACCAATATGCCCATATATGCAACTAATTTTATCTGGAATTCCTCACTGTATCGTTCAAATATCATCTCTGTAAAAAACAAAGCCACAAGCAAAAAAGCATTTAATAAAACTCCAGCAACCTGACGTTTCGATAAGCTCATATTCCATCCGCAAACATTCACATAACGCCGGATATCATCATGCAAAAGTCCGGTAATGGCTTTATGAGAAAATGCTAGGGCACAAGTTCATCTGTCCCCCTGCTCTGTAGCTGTGAAAACACGCATAGATAAAACACAAGGGAGGACGGGCTAAACGTCTGCGAAAAGAATGTCAAAATCAAGAGCGTAAAAATCCCCATTCTTTTCCATGCCGTACCCTTCCAGAAATATCTGGCCAGAACAAAGAAGAATACGGCCAACCCTATGATACCAAGCGCATTCAGGACATAAGTGATCCCGTTCAGATAAATATTAGCGGGGACATTGCCATAGCCAGAACCAAATAGCTGCTGCATGATATTTTTTTCGTAAAAGAACTGATATCCGACACCTATACGTGCCTGTACTGCATTACCCCCCCACTGTATTTTCGGTCGTAAACCGAAGAATGACCTGTTGGAAGAAAGGCAACGTAAGCATCCATCCTGCCATAATTGCTCCTCCTATCACTAAACCTAATGTTCTAACCAAGTGCTTTCTAAATTTAAGCAAACAATATATTATAAAAACCAACGCTGTCATCACAAGCCCTATCCCTGAACCGGTACACAGGATTGCAAGTGAAACAATGGCGGCATCCTTCAAATCATCCTTTTGGAATAAGGAATAAATCAGAAAAACCAGCCCATATACCGACAGGTGCGAAGGCTCTAAAAAGAATGCAGACGGGCGAAAAATGCTGCCCGACATCATCTGGTATCCATCCGTATATCCCTCATATGATGCAAACCGTATGAAGGGATTCTGCAAGGTCATGCCAAACAGATAGCAGATTCTCTGTAGCACCACAAAGGCGCAGGAAACGTATATCACCCGTTTCATCCATAAAAACACTTTTTCTTCATCATAATATTTCTGAAAATATCCGAACAAAAATACGATCACCAGAGAGATTACCATCTTTGCGTAACGCAGCAATATAGTCGTAATGGATATTTCATAATCTGAACTGCCCAAAAGCACCAGCGGCGTCACAATTAAGATGTATAGCAGTAAAGGATTGACATCATTTCGATAGATTGCCGTGGACAGAGAAAACGCACAAAACAAGAGCAGCAAAACCGTCCCGAGGTCAACCCCCGGAATCACGCTCCTGTAAACGCTCAGCAACGGAAATGCCGCAAGCAATGTCGAAAATAGTTTTGTTCTTGTCGTCTCCTTCATCATCTTGTTCCCTTTTTATCCAATCCAAAAATCTCTCTGTATCCGGTATTAATCACTGTCTCTCTGTAGAACGCGTTAGCATAGTTCATGGCGTTTTCCGAATAAACTGCCATCTGTTTTTCATCCATGAAGGCAAACGCTTCCAGTGCTTCCTGGAAACTTTCCCGGCTCTCTAATGAAATGATTTTTCCGCATTTCTGTTCTTCTAGTTCCTGCCAAGGTGTCGTGTCGCTGATCACTGGCACACATCCTGCAGCAAGAGCCTCATAGATCACATGCCCAAAATTTTCTCCAAGCGTTGGGAAGAGAAAAACATCATACTGTGAAAAGATCCCAACTACCCTACTGCTTTCGGCCTCCCCCTGATAATGACATTTCACATTCTGGGGAAGCTTATCCATCCGTCTTTTACACTCCTGCCAGTATGCCTGATCCTCCATCGTTCCATAGATATCAAAAATAACGTCGCCTTGCAAACCTCTGACAAGATCAAGCGCATACGCAAGGTTTTTTTGGGAACAGATTCTGGAGAGAAAAATAACCTTAAGTTTTCCGGCAGGACTGAATGTTTTTTCCCCAACCAAGTCAATTCTTCTGGGAATATCGCTGGCTATGGCATACTGCTCCGGCACTCCAAGATGCCGTTTAAAATCCAGCTTTTCCAATTCAGACGTAAAAGACCATCGTATCTTACGAAATGCGCCTGTCATTCTTCCGTAATAGAGAAACGCCTGTTTCTTCCATCTCTTCTGAGAAAATGCTCCATCAGAAAACACCCCCATTGGGGCAACCCACAGTGGGCATGCGACCCGGTTTCTTTTATTCGCTTCCAACGCAAGCCGTGTTGTCCTTTCGAAAAGCCCTCCCGCATATACAAGATCCATCTCCTGCGACAGCTTTCCAAGAAGCTCCACTGTCATCCCTTCATCTGAAACATATCTGACCTTCGCTTTTCCAACCTGATTCCAGCCGGGCTTGATATTCTCATACGCCTTCGGTTCCCCCAGATCATGATTCAACGTCAGTACAAAAAACTCACATTCATCCCCGAAAGCCTCCACGATATTCATAAATGTCTGCTGCGGTCCGCCCGAACGATAACCCGGATAATAATACGGATTCAGCAGGAGTATCCTGTTTTTCTTCATCTATGATTTTCTCCAAATCATCTTATTGACGATTCCTGTGTAGCTCTGAATGATTTTCACTACCTTTGTACTTACATTTTCGTCCTTATACGCTGGTACAACTCCCCCACACTCGCCGTAGGCTTTCATCTTTACCGCCATGTCCACAGCCTGCAGTACCTGTTCTGCAGTAAGCGATCCTATTACAAAAATGCCTTGATCCATCGCCTCCGGTCTTTCTGTGCTAGTACGTACGGAAACCGCAGGGAAATGAAAATATGCCCCCTCCTCTGGCAATGTCCCGGAATCGGAAACTACACAGAAAGCGTTCTGCTGGAGCTTGTTATAATCAAAAAAGCCAAGTGGTTTGTGCTGAATCACCCGTTTATCAAAAACAAATTTCCTCTGCGCAATGTATTTTTCGCTTCTCGGATGACAGGAATAAAGAATTGGCATGTCATATTTCTCGGCCATTGCGTTTACCGCATTCATCAGGCTGAAAAAATTCTCTTCAATATCAATATTCTCTTCCCGGTGAGCAGAGAGCAGAATGTAATGTCCTGGTGTCAAGTGGAGTTCTTCTAAAATTCTGCTATTATTAATCTGATCTATACTTGTACTTAACACTTCCGCCATCGGCGAACCTACCACAAACGTGTACTCTGCCCTGACCCCTGATTCCAGAATGTATCTCCTGGCATGTTCGGAATAGCAAAGATTCAAATCACTTGTCACATCGACAATACGTCGGATCACTTCCTCCGGAAGATTCTCGTCCTTACACCTGTTTCCGGCTTCCATATGGAATACCGGGATTTTCAGTCTCTTCGCTGCAATTACCGACAGACACGAATTCGTGTCGCCAAGAACGATCACAGCATCCGGTTTCACTTTAACCATCAGCTCATAGGATTTGGAAATCACATTCCCCATCGTCTGTCCCAAGTTATCCCCCACAACTCCCAAATAATAATCCGGCTCCTTTAAGCCCAGTTCCTGAAAGAATACCTGATTGAGCGTGTAGTCATAATTCTGACCCGTGTGAACGAGAATGTGATCAAAATATTTGTCGCATTTTTTTATGATTGCCGACATTTTGATAATCTCCGGTCTGGTGCCGACAATCGTCATCAATTTCAGTTTGCTCATGCTTTTATTCCTCTATAATTGATAGTGCGGATACAGTTCCCGGTGGTTTCTTATCCATTCAGCCATTTCCGCTACCATGGTTTCATAATCTGGTATCTCATAGTCAAAATCAAAATTGGTTCTGACTAGCGTCTTATCTGCTGAAAACCCATCAAACGGCTTTACCTCCACCTCATCATTTCTTACATAATGGTTAAATAGTCTGAGCAGTTCATATTTACTGATATTTTCTTTATAGACCATGTTAATAAGACCGACAGCTTTCTTTTTTGCCGCCGCCTCCATCGTCTTGGCAAGCTGAAGCGTTGTTAGTCCCGTCCACATAGCGTGCGTATAGCCGTTCACTGTTCCTTTCTGCTTCATAAACCAGTTGAACAGACCAATCCCATTTTCATTGATATCCGGCCCTACAATGCTGTTGCGCAAAGTAAGGTTTTTATCATCTTCAATCTCGCCAATGGCTTTTGATCGGTCATAGAATGTCTCTCCATTGCGCACCGATTTTTCAGTATATGGCCCCGTTTTACCGGAAAACACACAATCGGTACTCATGTGAATGATCCTGGTGTTCAGGTTTTTTGTAACCTTTGCAAGAAAATGCGGGAGATAGCCATTCAAAAACACTGCGGCTTCCTTATCCTTTTCAGCGAATTGGTTAAGCACCCCCACTGCATTGATTATATAGTCAAAATTTCCCTCTGCGATCACACTTTGCAGCTTCCCGGTATCTCTGACATCCCCAGGAATTGATTTCACAAAGGGGACTTCCCTGCGACTAAAGCCTTTCACGTCATGTCCCTGCTCTTTCAGATAAATACAAATTACATGCCCGGCCATGCCGGACGCTCCTAAAACCAAAAAATTCATCCTTATTTCCCCCATGTTTCCAATTCATGTCTCACATAATCGGTAGTCAGCAGTTTCCTGATTGTCCCTTCCACATCCAATCTATTCGTATTATGGGAAGTATAGGAATCACTGGCCATCGTATGTACTTCACCTTTGATGAAGAATTTATCGTAATTCAAATCACGTCCATCGGGAAGCACACGATAATAGTTCCCCATATCCTGGCTTCTGACACATTCTTCGTTCGTCATGAGCGTTTCAAACAGCTTTTCTCCATGCCGTGTTCCGATAATTCTTGTCCCGGTATCGCTGAAAAGCTCCTGCACGGCTTTCGCCAGATCTCCAATCGTGCTTGCATCCGATTTCTGGACGAAAAGATCCCCCGGCTCTCCGTGTTCAAACGCAAACATCACAAGTTCTACAGCTTCATCCAGGTTCATCAGAAATCTGGTCATGTCCGGATTTGTGATCGTAATTGGATTACCCGATTTAATCTGGTCAATAAACAGTGGAATTACAGAGCCACGGCTACACATCACATTCCCATATCTGGTACAGCAGATGGTCGTTTTTCCTGCCGCAACCCTGGCATTCGCACCGATTACCTTCTCCATCATTGCCTTGGAAATTCCCATCGCATTGATTGGATACGCCGCTTTGTCCGTAGACAGACATACAATTCTCTTCACCCCTGCATTTACAGCGGCATGAAGCACGTTATCTGTTCCCTCCACATTTGTTTGGACTGCCTCCATCGGAAAAAATTCGCAGGATGGAACCTGCTTCAGTGCTGCTGCATGAAAAATATAATCAACGCCCTGTACCGCATCTTCAACAGAACGCATATTACGCACATCGCCGATATGAAATTTCACTTTTCCTGCCAGTTCCGGATGATTAGCCTGCAGAACATGGCGCATATCATCCTGTTTCTTCTCATCACGGCTAAAGATCCGAATCTCTTTCAGATCGGAATCCAGAAAATGTTTCAGAACAGTCGAACCAAAGGAACCCGTTCCGCCGGTAATCATTAAAACCTTGTCTTTAAAAAACTTTGAAGTTGCCATCAATGTCTCTCCTTCTGTACCTGTTTTAGCTGCTTTTCTAAAGAATCCATAAAAATATCTTTCCTGAAGTTATGGATAAAGTAGTTCCTGCCTTTTTCGCCGCAGGATTTATAGTTTTCTCTGTTTTCAGCAAACTCACAAAATGCGTCTTCCAGACCCTTTACATCCCCCGCTGCCACACATATCCCACAGCCTGACTCCTCTATTACCTCTTTTGCCGAGCCATTGATCATCCCAATTATCGGTTTCCCTGCGGCCATATATCCTTGCACCTTCGATGGGAGCGTATGCCCGGTCGCATTATCTGCTTTCAATGAAACAATGCAGGCATCCGCAAGTTTATAAAAGCTGGGCATTTCCTCCACAGGACGCCTGCCATAAAACAGAACCTTATCCTCGATGCCATACGCCTTTACGGCATCTTTTAATTCATCAAAACAACTGCCGTCTCCGACCAAATGTAAACGTATCCTGTCCGTCCGCGTAGCCGCTTTTTCAAATGCTTTCACTACATTTGACAAATCCTGCGCTATCCCGAGATTCCCCAGAAAAACAAAGTCTGTAAAACCATCTTCTTCCGATAAAAAATCCGTTCCCAGATATTCCTCGCTTGCAAATGCCGGGATATAAACCATCTTTTCTCTATCCAGTTGGTGGATTTCAGCCAGATAATCAAGAAAGCTTTTTGACTGAACTGCAATCTTGTCTGCAGAGGCATATACTCTCCGGCTCACCTTCTTCATGTATTTATAAAAGGCATTTTTTTCGCTTTTTACATACATCTTCAACGACTCCGGCCAGAGGTCACAGCAGTACAGGAAATGCGGCTTTTTATATTTTTTCGCATACCATCTGGCAGGAAGCCCCATCAGAATCGGAGATAGCTGGTAAGTAAACACAACATCATAATCCGGCCTCAATTTCCGTATTGTTTCCATCGCTGAAAGATAAAAGCTCATATAATTCAGGCCGAGATATAATGCTCCTTTTTTCCGGCCAATCTCGCTGCACCGGATCACGCGGACGCCATTGATCTTCTCCCTGCGACGCTTCTTATTTTTATACTCTTCAGGAATTCGACCTGTCGGATAATTTGGCAGCCCAGTCAGAACAGTCACTGTATTGCCATCAGAGGCAAGCTGTTCGCAGATTGGCGTTATCTGGAAATTTTCCGGATAATAATATTGACAAATCACTAATATTTTCATCTTATGTCCCTGAGCCACTTGATTATCACTGCCAGCACAATGCTTCCTATTGCGCAAACAGCCAACAAAACAGCTGCGCCTTTGTAAATTTCCTTTTTTATTTTTTGGGGACTGACAACCGTTATATTTTCATCCACGGTTTGTCCACCTCGTCTTTGCATCTCCCCGGTGCCGCCTTCTACAACACCATCAGAACTAAGTACAGATCCGATAGTTCCAAGGAAGCATTTCAGATCCATCCAGAATCCAAACTTCTCCACATATTCACCGTCAAACCTGGCTTTTATGGGAATTTCCAGTTCATCGCGACCGTTAATCTGCGCCCATCCGGTAAGGCCAGGT
>CAYRZL010000020.1:0-33208 GCA_964428795.1 uncultured Lachnospiraceae bacterium
GGTCTGGTTATTCCGGAGCTGTCCGGCAAACTGATCGGCGCTGCTCAGCGTGTTCCGACCCCAACCGGTTCTACTACAATTCTGAACGCAGTTGTTGAGGGAACTGTTACTGTTGATGAGATCAACGCAGCTATGAAAGCAGCAGCAAACGAGTCCTATGGTTACAATGAGGACGAGATCGTTTCCAGCGATATCGTAGGAATGAGATATGGTTCTCTGTTTGATGCTACCCAGACTATGGTTCTTCCATTGGACAATGGTACCACACAGGTACAGGTTGTTTCCTGGTATGACAATGAGAACAGCTACACAAGCCAGATGGTTCGTACCATCAAATACTTTGCTGAGCTTGCATAAGTATCGGTGTAGTGCATGCTCCGGCATGTGAAAAATTATATGGGAATTAGACCATGGGTCCGGTCCTTGTGGACCGGACCCTTTTATCATAATAATATGGAGGAAAATAAAATGTCTTTAAATAAAAAATCTGTAGATGATATCAACGTAAAAGGCTTGAAGGTTCTGTGCAGATGTGATTTTAATGTACCGTTAAAAGAAGGAAAAATCACAGATGAGAACCGTCTGGTAGCAGCACTGCCAACCATAAAAAAACTGATCGCTGACGGCGGGAAAGTAATTCTTTGCTCTCACCTGGGCAAACCGAAGGGAGAGCCGAAACCGGAACTGTCTTTAGCTCCTGTAGCAGTACGTCTCTCTGAGCTTCTTGGACAGGAAGTGAAATTTGCAGCGGATCCTGAGGTGGTAGGACCGAATGCAAAAGCGGCAGTGGAGGCTATGAAGGACGGAGATGTGATCCTGTTAGAAAACACCCGTTACCGTGCAGAGGAGACAAAAAACGGAGAGGCATTCTCAAAGGATCTGGCTTCCCTGTGTGATGTATTTGTAAATGACGCATTCGGAACTGCGCACAGAGCACACTGCTCCAACGTAGGTGTGGCTGAACTGGTAGATACCGCAGTAGTTGGATATCTGATGCAGAAAGAAATTGACTTTCTGGGCAATGCGGTAGAGAATCCGGTTCGTCCTTTTGTGGCAATTCTCGGCGGTGCAAAGGTGGCAGACAAACTGAATGTTATCTCCAACCTGCTTGAAAAATGCGATACATTGATCATCGGCGGCGGTATGGCTTACACCTTCCTGAAAGCACAGGGTTATGAGATCGGTAACTCTCTGGTAGATGATTCCAAGATTGATTACTGCAAAGAGATGATCGCAAAAGCAGAGTCTCTTGGCAAGAAACTGCTCCTCCCGGTTGACACGGTAACCGTTGCAGGATTCCCAAGCCCTATCGATGCTCCTGTTGAGATCGAGACTTATGATGTGGCTGATATGCCTGCAGACAGAGAAGGATGCGATATCGGACCGAAAACTGCTGAACTGTATGCAGATGCAGTAAAATCCGCAAAGACAGTTGTCTGGAACGGACCGATGGGTGTATTTGAAAACCCGACACTGGCAGCAGGAACCATTGCGGTTGCAAAAGCGCTGGCTGAGACGGACGCTACCACCATCATCGGCGGCGGTGATTCCGCAGCAGCAGTAAATCAGCTTGGCTTCGGTGACAAGATGACACATATCTCCACAGGAGGAGGAGCTTCCCTCGAGTTCCTTGAGGGTAAGGCACTGCCGGGTGTAGTGGCTGCAAACGAAAAGTAATATAAAAATAGAGAAGAGGATAACGATATGGCAAGAAGAAAAATTATTGCAGGCAACTGGAAAATGAACAAAACTCCAAGTGAGGCAGTTGCACTTGTAAATGAATTAAAACCTTTGGTTCAGAATGAAGAGGCAGATGTGGTGTTCTGCGTGCCGGCAATCGATATCATCCCGGCTATGCAGGCGGCAGAAGGTACGAACATCTGCATCGGCGCTGAAAATATGTATTACGAGGAGAGCGGCGCTTACACAGGTGAGATCTCTCCTGCTATGCTGGTAGATGCCGGTGTAAAATACGTGATCATCGGACACTCTGAGAGAAGAGAATATTTTGCCGAGACAGATGAAACCGTAAACAAAAAAGTATTGAAAGCATTTGAGCATGGCATTACACCGATCATCTGCTGCGGCGAGTCCCTGACCCAGAGAAAGCAGGGTATCTACATTGAGTGGATCCGTATGCAGATCAAGATCGCATTCCAGAATGTGACTGCTGAGCAGGCAGCAAAAGCAGTGATCGCTTATGAGCCGATCTGGGCAATCGGAACCGGTGAGACCGCTACCGCAGATCAGGCAGAGGAAGTATGCGGCGCCATCCGTCAGTGCATCAAAGAAATCTATGATGATGCTACTGCTGAATCTATCCGTATCCAGTATGGCGGTTCTGTAAATGCAGGCAATGCGGCAGAGCTGTTCGGAAAACCGGATATTGACGGTGGACTGGTAGGAGGAGCTTCCCTGAAAGCTGATTTCGGAAAGATCGTCTGCTACAAATAAGTATAAAAAAGATCCCCGGAGGGTACTCTGGGGATTTTTAGGAGGGAGAAACGTGGGAAAAAAACCAACTGTTTTGATGATTTTAGATGGCTTTGGTCTCAATGAGAAACATGAGGCAAATGCTGTATATGAGGCAAAAACGCCTAATATTGATGCTTTGATGCAGGAGTACCCTTTTGTGAAAGGATATGCCAGCGGTATGGCGGTAGGTCTACCGGATGGTCAGATGGGCAATTCCGAGGTAGGACATCTGAACATGGGAGCCGGACGTATCGTATATCAGGAGCTGACCCGCATTACAAAGGAAATTCAGGATGGAGATTTCTTCAAAAATGAAGCATTGCTGAAGGGTATTCAGAATGTAAAGGAGAAAGGTTCCGCCCTGCATTTGTATGGATTGCTCTCCGACGGCGGCGTGCACAGTCACAATACACATCTGTACGGGCTGTTAGAGCTGGCAAAACGGGAAGGCATCGAGAAAGTATATGTACATTGTTTCCTGGATGGACGTGATACAGCTCCTACTTCGGGAAAAGGATATATCGAAGAGCTGTACGCAAAAATGCAGGAGATCGGCGTAGGTGAGATCGCATCTGTCATGGGACGTTATTATGTGATGGATCGTGATAACCGCTGGGAGCGCGTGGAGAAGGCATACCGCGCATTGACTCTGGGTGAGGGCAATAAGGCAGAGTGTGCGGCTGCCGCTGTTCAGAAGTCTTACGATGAGGGTGTGACCGACGAGTTTGTCGTTCCTGTTGTGATCGAGAAAGACGGAAAACCGGTGGCAACCGTTCAGGATGGCGATACGATCATTTTCTACAACTTCAGACCGGACCGTGCAAGAGAGATCACCCGTGCATTCTGCACCGATGAGTTTGACGGGTTTGACAGAGGACCACGCAGACAGGTGACTTATATCTGCTTTACCGAGTATGATGTGACCATTCCGAATAAAGAGATCGCATTTCATAAAGTAGAGTTGAAAAATACATTCGGTGAATACCTGGCTGCTCATGGAAAGAAGCAGGCACGTATCGCAGAGACAGAGAAATATGCTCATGTGACATTTTTCTTCAATGGCGGCGTGGAAGCTCCAAACGAAGGTGAGGATCGTATTCTTGTAAATTCTCCAAAAGTGGCTACCTATGATCTGCAGCCGGAGATGAGTGCTTACGAGGTTTGCGATAAGCTGGTGGAAGCGATCAAATCCGAAAAGTACGATGTGATCATCATAAACTTTGCAAATCCGGATATGGTAGGACATACCGGAGTACTTCCGGCAGCGATTGCAGCGGTGGAAGCGGTGGACACCTGCGTAGGACGTGCAGTAGCCGCCCTGAAGGAAATGGACGGGCAGATGTTCCTCTGTGCAGATCACGGAAATGCTGAGCAGCTCATTGATTACAATACGGGAGAGAGCTTTACTGCCCACACCATCAATCCGGTACCGTTTATTCTGATCAATTATGATCCGGCATACACCCTGCGGGATGGAGGCTGTCTGGCTGATGTAGTTCCGACTCTGATCGAGATGATGGGTATGGAGCAGCCGGAGGAAATGACTGGAAAGTCCTTGCTGATAAAAAATAGTATGCTATCATGGTAAAAAGACAGGTATTTTATGTTTGGAACGAAACATAGTAGTATACGAATGATAAGGAGGAACGCAGTATGGTATTGGTAAACACAGATTATATCGCAGGAAAAGAGCTTCGTATGCTTGGACTTGTAAAGGGAAGTACCATCCAGTGTAAACACATCGGTAAGGATATCGGCTCCAGCTTTAAGAATCTTGTCGGCGGAGAGATGAAGGCTTACACAGAAATGATGGATGAGTCCAGAAGGATTGCTACTGAGCGTATGATCGCAGAGGCAAATGCTATGGGAGCAGATGCCATCGTGAATGTGAGATTTGCAACATCTGCAATCATTCAGGGAGCGGCAGAGGTGATTGCTTACGGTACCGCTGTAAGATATGCAAATTAAAACAGAAGAACTTTATAAATAGAAAATAAAAGTGGTCTCAAGGGCGAGCAGGTAAATACCTGCCCGCCTTTTCACTTACGGTTTACAGGTCAAATTGTACAAAAGAATGGACGAATATCTGGCTATTTTTTACATGGCTTAAAATGGGTGGTGATTGACTTCTCTTTTTCATGTGTATTATACTTACAGTGGATTATTTTTTAATTTATAGTTGCTGTACAGATGATACAGTGGATAATGGAGGTCAGAAAAATGCAGGAGTTAAAACCGATCAAAGAGGGAAAAGTACGTGAGGTTTATGACAATGGGGACAGTCTCATTCTCGTAGCGACAGACAGAATCTCTGCCTTTGATGTCATTTTGAAAAACAAGGTTACAGACAAGGGTGCGATCCTGACCCAGATGTCAAAATTCTGGTTTGATTATACAAAGGATATCTTGCCAAACCATATGATTTCTACAGATGTGAAGGATATGCCGGAATTTTTCCAACAGGAAAGATTTGACGGAAACAGCATGAAATGCAAGAAGCTTGATATGCTTCCGGTGGAATGTATTGTCCGCGGCTATATTACAGGAAGCGGATGGGCAAGCTATCAGAAAAACGGTACCGTATGCGGTATCAGACTTCCCGAGGGCTTAAAGGAGTCTGAAAAGCTGCCGGAGCCGATTTATACTCCATCTACCAAGGCGGAAATCGGGGATCATGATGAAAATGTTTCTTTTGAGGAGACAGTAAAAATATTAGAGAAAATTTACCCGGGCAAAGGTCAGGAGTATGCGGAAAAACTGCGTGACTGCACCATTGCACTTTACAAAAAATGTGCGGCATATGCATTGGAGCGGGGTATTATCATTGCAGATACCAAATTTGAGTTTGGTCTGGATGAGAATGGCGTTGTGGTTCTCGGTGATGAGATGCTTACACCGGACAGCTCCAGATTCTGGCCATTGGAAGGATATGAGCCGGGCAAAGGACAGCCTTCCTATGACAAACAGTTTGTGCGCGACTGGCTGAAAGCAAATCCGGACAGTGATTATCTGCTCCCGGATGATGTGATTGAGAAAACGGTGGACAAATACAAAGAGGCGTTTGAACTGTTGACGGGTAAAGCATTTGTTTAACAGGAGAAAATAAAAAATGGAAAGTATGACAGAGCAGGACGTACCTTTTGACAGTCTGCATGAGGAATGCGGCGTCATCGGTATGTACGATTTTGACGGCAAGGATGTGGCATCCACTCTGTATTATGGATTGTTTGCCTTACAGCACAGAGGACAGGAGAGCTGCGGAATTGCAGTCAGCGATACAAACGGAGAGAAGCGTAATGTATGTTATCACAAGGGGATGGATCTGGTGCATGAGGTGTTCACGCCGCAGATTCTGGACTCTCTGAAGGGGGATATCGGTGTAGGACATGTTCGTTATTCTACAGCGGGAGAATCCAGCATTGAAAATGCACAGCCATTGGTGCTGAAATATGTGAAAGGTACATTGGGGCTGGCGCACAATGGCAATCTGATCAATGCAAATGAGCTGAGAGAGGAGCTGGAATACAGCGGGGGAATCTTTCAGACGACCATTGACTCTGAGGTGATCGCCTATTACATTGCCAGAGAGCGTCTGCACACCCCTACCGTAGAGGAGGCAGTGAAAAATGCCTGTTCCAGGTTAAAGGGCGCCTTCTCACTGGTTGTTATGAGTCCCCGCAAGCTGATCGGAGCCAGAGACCCTTACGGATTCCGGCCTCTTTGTATCGGCAAACGGGACAATGCCTATATCATCACATCCGAGAGCTGCGCGCTGGATACCATAGGCGCTGAGTTTATTCGTGATGTGGAGCCGGGAGAGATTGTGACCATCACTCCCGAGAAAGGCATCAAGTCGGATAAAAGTCTTTGTCTTGTGAAAGAAAAACATGCAAGATGCATTTTTGAGTATATATATTTTGCCAGACCGGACAGCAATATCGACGGGGTGAATGTGTATGAATCCCGTATCCGGGCAGGACGTTTTCTTGCTATGGATTCTCCGGTTGAGGCAGATCTGGTGGTGGGCGTTCCGGAGTCAGGAAATCCGGCAGCTATGGGATATGCCATGGAATCCGGTATTGATTACGGAACCGCTTTTGTGAAAAATACCTATGTGGGACGTACCTTTATCAAGCCAAAACAGAGCAGCAGGGAATCCGGCGTTCAGGTAAAGCTGAACGTGCTGAAAGAGGCAGTAAAAGGAAAGCGGGTCATCATGATTGACGACTCCATTGTGAGAGGAACCACGTCCGACCGTATTGTTCGGATGTTGCGGGACGCGGGAGCCACGGAGGTACATGTGCGTATCAGCTCGCCTCCGTTTTTATGGCCCTGTTATTTTGGCACGGATGTACCGGCGAGAGAGCAGTTGATTGCGTACAACCGCACATTGGAAGAAATTCGTCAGATCATCGGCTGTGATTCGCTGGGGTATCTTGGAATCGATCGTTTGCCCCAGTTGGTGGATGGTTTGGAGATATGTCATGGATGCTTTACCGGAGCGTATCCGCTGGAGCCTCCCCGTGAGGATATCCGCGGACAATATGAAGGAAAGCATGAAGGACACAGTAAAGTAGATTAAGGAGAACAGAATATGAGTACAGACAGATACAACAGTCCGTTGTCGGAGAGATATGCAAGCAGGGAGATGCAGTATATTTTCTCACCGGATATGAAATTCCGTACATGGAGAAGATTGTGGATCGCATTGGCTGAGACGGAAAAAGAGCTTGGACTGGATATCAGCCAGGAACAGATTGATGAGCTGATCGCCCACAAGGACGATATCAACTATGATGTGGCAAGAGAGCGGGAAAAGCTGGTGCGCCACGATGTCATGTCCCATGTATATGCTTACGGTGTGCAGTGCCCGAAGGCAAAGGGAATCATTCATCTTGGAGCTACCTCCTGCTATGTGGGTGATAATACGGATATTATTGTCATGACGGAAGCATTAAAGCTGGTGCGCAAAAAACTGATCAACGTTATCGACGAGCTTGCTAAATTTGCAGACAAATATAAAGCGCAGCCTACACTGGCATTCACCCATTTCCAGCCGGCACAGCCTACTACAGTAGGAAAACGTGCTACCTTGTGGCTGCAGGAATTTATGATGGATCTGGAGGATCTGGAATATGTTCTTAGTACCATGAAGCTGCTGGGCAGCAAAGGTACCACCGGTACACAGGCGAGCTTTTTGGAGCTGTTTGACGGAGATCATGAGACCATTGAAAAGATTGATCCGATGATCGCGCAGAAGATGGGATTTGAGGCATGCTATCCGGTATCCGGGCAGACTTATTCCAGAAAAGTGGATACAAGGGTGATGAACGTGGTAGCCGGTATCGCGGCAAGCGCTCATAAAATGTCCAATGATATCCGTCTGCTGCAGCATTTGAAAGAGATTGAGGAGCCATTTGAGAAAAACCAGATCGGTTCTTCCGCTATGGCATATAAGAGAAATCCGATGCGCAGTGAGCGTATCGCATCTCTGTCCCGCTATGTGATGATCGATGCATTAAATCCGGCGATCACTTCCGCTACACAGTGGTTTGAGCGCACGCTGGACGATTCCGCAAACAAGAGGTTGAGCATTCCGGAAGGCTTCCTTGCCATCGACGGTGTACTGGATCTCTGCCTGAACGTGGTAGACGGACTGGTTGTATACGATAAAGTCATCACGAAACGCCTCATGAGCGAGCTTCCGTTTATGGCAACGGAAAACATTATGATGGATGCGGTGAAGAGAGGCGGAGACCGTCAGGAGCTGCATGAGAAGATCCGTCAGCTCTCCATGGAAGCAGGAAAGAATGTAAAACAGAATGGTCTGGATAACAATCTGCTTGAGCTGATTGCGGCGGATGAGCAGTTTGGCATGACCTATGAGGAGCTTCAGGAAACCATGGATCCGGCAAAATATGTGGGACGTGCAAAAGAGCAGGTGGACGCATATCTGAAAAATGTGGTAAACCCGGTACTGGAGAAAAATAAAGACATGCTTGGTGTAAAAGCAGAGATCAACGTATAATATCAAAACAGAAAAAACCGACACTTTTGGGTGTCGGTTTTTTTGCGCAAACTTTGTGAAAAAATGCACAAAAGTGAGAGCAACTCTTGTATTTTAGTTATAAAAAAAGTATAATGAAATCAAATGTTTATAAATGTAGGAGGGGCATATGAAAGAGAAATTGATCGCATCATTTAAGCATGTATTCGGTGACGAGGGTGACATCAGAAGCTACTTTGCACCGGGACGTGTAAATCTGATCGGGGAGCACACGGATTACAACGGAGGTCATGTATTTCCATGTGCGCTTACTATCGGTACATATGCGATAGTAAGAAAGCGTGCGGATCGCAAATTGTTTTTCTATTCTGAGAATTTTGAGGATATCGGTATCGTTGAGACCAGTCTGGATGAACTGGTATATGATGAAGCTGCTGACTGGACGAACTATCCGAAGGGCGTGATATGGGCATTTTTGCAGAAAGGTCACAACATTGACTGCGGATTTGACATGCTGCTGTTTGGAAATATCCCAAACGGTTCCGGGCTTTCTTCTTCCGCATCTGTGGAGGTAGTGACCGGGGTTATGCTTTGCGATATGTACGGTATTGATGGAGTGTCCATGCTGGATATTGCTCTGTACGGACAGTATTCTGAGAATAATTTTAATGGTGTAAACTGCGGTATTATGGATCAGTTTGCAATTGCAATGGGCAAAAAAGATCAGGCAATGTTTCTGGACACCAGTGATCTGTCCTATACCTATGCGCCTGTCGTATTAAAGGATGAGAAGATTGTCATTGCATGCAGCAACAAAAAGAGGGGGCTTGGTGATTCCAAATACAACGAGCGCCGGGCAGAGTGCGAGGAAGCACTGGCAGAGCTTCAGACAAAGCTGGATATCAAAACGCTGGGTGATCTCACCGAGGAAGAGTTTGAGGCAAATAAGGATTTGATCAAGAGCGAAGTGCGCCGGAAACGTGCGAAACATGCAGTATATGAAAATCAGAGAACCTTAAAAGCAGTAGAAGCACTGCAGGCAGGCAATCTGGAAGAGTTCGGAAAGCTGATGAATGCCTCCCATGTATCATTGCGGGATGATTATGAGGTTACCGGAAAAGAGCTGGATACACTGGTGGAGACTTCATGGAAGCAGCCGGGCGTTATCGGTTCCCGTATGACCGGAGCAGGCTTTGGAGGATGTACGGTAAGCATTGTAAAAAATGATGCAGTGGATGCGTTCATAGAAAATGTCGGAAAAGAATATCAAAAGACCATCGGTTATGCCGCTGATTTCTATGTGGTAGAGATCGGTGACGGAGGACGTGTCATCTAAGCGAACAGTGAGAAATCATGGATTTTCATCATGCGTGCATACGAACAAACACAAGGAGAACGATATGAATATTGATGTTTTAATTGCAAAATTAGTGCAATATGGTCTGCAGGAGGGATTGATTCCCGAGGAAGAAAAAATCTATACGACAAACCAGATTCTGGAAGTATTAAAAAAGGATGATTATGAGGAACCCAAGGGAGAACTGGGTGAGATTGATCTGGCTGAGATTCTGGACGGTATGCTGGACTATGCTTATGAGCAGGGCATCATGGATGACAACGGTATTGTCACCAGAGATCTGTTTGATACAAAGATCATGAACTGTCTTGTCCCAAGACCAAAACAGGTGATCGATACCTTCTATGGTATATATGAGAAAGACCCGAAGGAAGCAACGGATTACTATTATCATTTCAGTCAGGCAACCAACTATATCCGTGCGGACCGGATCAAAAAGGATATGCGCTGGAAAGTAGCATCTGAGTACGGTGATATCGACATTACCATAAACTTAAGCAAACCGGAAAAAGACCCGAAAGCCATTGCTGCGGCAAAGCTGGCAAAGCAGTCTGCTTATCCGAAATGTCAGCTCTGTATGGAAAACGAGGGATATGCAGGACGTTTGAACCATCCGGCAAGACAGAATCACCGCATCATTCCAATCACCATCAATGAGAGTCAGTGGGGATTCCAGTATTCCCCGTATGTATACTACAATGAGCATTGTATCGTATTTAACGGTGAGCACACACCCATGAAGATTGAGCGGGCAGCATTCCGCAAGCTGTTTGATTTTGTGAAACTGTTCCCCCATTATTTTCTGGGTTCCAATGCGGATCTGCCCATTGTAGGCGGTTCTATCCTGAGCCATGATCATTTCCAGGGTGGACATTATACCTTTGCCATGGCTACCGCGCCCATGGAAAAGACATTTACCGTTGCAGGTTATGCGGATGTGGAGGCAGGTATCGTACACTGGCCATTATCTGTGATCCGTATCCGCTGCAAGGATGAGAGCAGACTGGTAGATCTGGCAGATCACATTCTGGGTAAATGGAGAGGTTACACGGACGAGGCGGCATTTATTTATGCGGAAACAGACGGAGAGCCTCACAACACCATCACTCCGATTGCCCGTAAAGTGGGAGATGTGTATGAGCTGGATCTGGCGCTGAGAAATAATATCACGACAGAGGAGTTTCCGCTGGGTGTATATCATCCCCATCAGGAGCTGCATCATATCAAAAAAGAGAACATTGGTCTGATCGAGGTTATGGGGCTTGCAGTTCTTCCGGCAAGATTAAAGGGAGAGATGGAGCTGCTTTCTCAGTACATACTGGAGGGAAAAGATATCCGTTCCGACGAAACACTGGAAAAACATGCGGACTGGATAGAAAAAGTGCTTCCGCAGTATAATGATATCAACGCAGATACGATTATGGATATTCTGAAAGAGGAGATCGGAAAGGTATTTGTAAAGGTTCTGGAGGATGCAGGCGTGTATAAATGCACACGGTCAGGAAGAGAGGCATTCGATCGGTTTATTGCAACGCTGTAATGGAGTAACTTTAAAACTTTTTAATAGAAATCAGGAGGGGTAAAACATGAATATTTTAGTGACAGGTGGAGCAGGATATATCGGAAGCCATACATGCGTAGAGCTTCTTAATGCAGGATACGACGTTGTGATCGTGGATAAT
Organism: uncultured Lachnospiraceae bacterium; assembly: GCA_964428795.1. Taxonomy (GTDB): domain Bacteria; phylum Bacillota; class Clostridia; order Lachnospirales; family Lachnospiraceae; genus CAYRZL01. Next base: position 11,522 of record CAYRZL010000020.1, read on the forward strand.
CTCTACAATTCCAACAAAAAAGCAGTGGATCGTGTGGAGGAGATCACTGGTAAAAAAGTAAAATTTTACGAGGATGATATTCGGGATAAGGCGGCTATGGACAAAATCTTTGAGGAGAATGAGATTGACGCGGTCATCCATTTTGCAGGTCTGAAGGCAGTAGGAGAGTCTGTGGCAAAACCAATTGAGTATTATCAGAACAATATGGCAGGAACCCTGGTTCTCTGCGACTCCATGCGTAATCACGGAGTGAAAAATATTGTATTCAGTTCTTCCGCAACCGTTTACGGTGATCCGGCTATGATCCCGATCACAGAGGAGTGCCCGAAGGGTTCACCTACCAATCCATATGGATGGACCAAGAGTATGTTGGAGCAGGTGCTTACCGACATTCATACATCCGATCCTGAGTGGAATGTAATTCTGCTTCGTTATTTCAATCCGATCGGCGCTCACAAGAGCGGTATGATCGGTGAAGATCCGAAAGGCATTCCGAACAATCTGCTCCCGTATGTAGCGCAGGTTGCTATCGGAAAGCTGGAGTGTCTGGGCGTATTTGGCGATGATTATGATACTCCGGACGGAACCGGTGTGCGCGATTACATTCATGTGGTAGATCTGGCGGTAGGTCATGTAAAGGCTATTGAGAAGCTGGCTGATAAAGAGGGTGTATCCATCTACAATCTCGGAACCGGAAACGGATACAGTGTATTGCAGGTTGTAAAGGCATTTGAGAAGGCTTGCGGCCATCCGATCAAATATCAGATCAAAGACCGCCGCCCGGGCGATATCGCTACCTGCTATTGTGCTCCGGAGAAAGCAAAGAGAGAGCTGGGCTGGGAAGCACAGTATGGCATTGAAGAAATGTGTGCTGATTCCTGGAGATGGCAGACGCAGAATCCGAATGGATACGAGGGTTAATTAAATGAATTATGCAATGACAAAGCAAGTGTCCAAAGTACAAAAGCGGGGCACAAAGTTTTATGGAAGACTGATATTTATCCTGTGTATTGTCTTTATTATCATGGGAATTATCTTTTCCAGAGGTATGTTTTTACCGGCTTTTCTGCTTGCGGCATTTTACTTTTACTTTACCTTGCAGACGGTGGTCGATTACGAATATCATATGGAAGATGGAATCCTGACGGTGGATGTGATCAAGGGAAAACGACGCAGAAAGAGGGCTATGGAGGTACATCTGAAGGATATGGAGGTTGTGGCGCCAAACTGGCATGAGGCAGTTGCAAAGTATCGTAAGAACGGTGGTACCATAAAACTGAAAAAGTATGATTATACTTCTTATAATGACGATATTCCATATTACACCATGATCGTATACCGGGGAGAGGAGAAGATCAAGATTCTTCTGGATCTGGATGTGGAATGGCTGCGTGCCATCAAGATGGTATATCCACAAAAGGTTTTTATGGAGTAGCGGCGGAGCGGTGTATGAAAAAGAATAAAGGAAAAATGGAACTTCGTTATTATGATGTGCCGCAGAATGAATATCTGATTGCAGTCTGCAATAATGCAGCGAAGGATGGTAAGATGGATCAGGAAAACCTTTCCCATTTTCACAATTTGCTGGAAATCGGTTTTTGCCGGAAGGGAAGGGGCAGAATGATCCTGGATGAACAGGATTACAGGTTTGAAGCAGGGATGATCAGCATCATCCCTGCTAATTTTCCACATGCAACGATAAAGGATGATGGCAGCGTCAGTGCATGGGATTATCTGTTTGTTGATGCGGAAAAACTGTTGACGGATACTTATGCGTCCGACCCGATTATGTGTCAGAAGCTGTTGGAACGTATCGGAAAGGGAGGTGCATTGGTGCCTGTCTCAGAGCAGAAAGGCATTGCAGATGTAATACAGTGGATCATGAAGGAGATGAGGGCAAAAGAACCGTTATATCGTGAGACGGTCAGGGGTATGCTGCTTGCTCTGTTGGTTCAGATCGCAAGAATGCATGCCGATATAAAAGTGGAGAGTGAAGTCCAGCAAAGATATGTGTTTGACCAGGTTCGCCCGGCGCTTAATTATGTGAGAGAAAACTATAGCAGACCGATGAAGATTGCTGATATTGCCGGGGTCTGCCATATGAGCGAATCCCATTTCCGCAGAGTGTTTGAGGAAAATATCGGGCTGACGCCTGTGGAGTATCTGAATCAGATTCGCATCAAAAAGGCATGTGACCTGATTCGGCGTACCGGTTATTCCATGGAAGATATTTCTCAAAAGGTAGGGTTTGCAACAACGTCCACGTTCAATCGGAATTTTAAACGGATCACAGGTACATCACCCTACCAGTGGAAGAAGAATCCGGGTGAGTTTGAACACCGGGAGGAAGATTTTAGAACGATTATTGAGAAGGACTGAAGCTGGCATATTCCAGAATGTCCACTGCAAGCTCTGTATCTGAACAGTTTGTAGTGATTAGCCATGTGTTTTCGGTATCATAGGAAATATCACTGTTTTCAAAGAGTTCCGGATAATCGGAATGAAATTCAGCCAGATTATTGTCTGGCAGCAGGACAATATCGGGAATGGTGCTCAGATTACCGATATCGGCAGCTCTTTTAAGCTCCTGTTGGCAGGCGTCGGCGGTTGTCTCTATTACATCATAGGTAAACCGGGCATGTGAGGTTGTGCAGGCTTCGCATGCCTGTCTTATTTTATCTGTGTCTTTGTATGTATAAATGGTCAGATTTACAGATGCTTCGTCTGTTACAGATGCAGTCAGGGAATTGCCGACGCCGCAGGCTGTGAGAAAAATCAACGGTGTGAAATAGAAAAGGATGTTTGGAACTTTTATGTGTTTCATTTCATGTATCCTCCGATCATAGTAACAGAGCCAAACAAAATGTCCGGCTCTGTCTTTTATAAACTGTCAGGTATGCGAAAGGAAGCGATTTATTTTACTGCACCTGTCATACCTTCTGCAAACTGTTTCTGCAATACGAAGAATACGATTATAGTTGGAATGGAGCAGAAAAGTACGCCCATCATCAACATACCGTAGTCAACCGTATATCCGGAGGAAAGGTTTGCAATCAGCATCGGCATGGTCTGGGAATCTGTTTTGATCAAAACAACCTTTGGCCACAGGTATGCGTTCCATGCATTCATGAATGTGATAACTGCGGCTGCAGCGTAGGTCGATTTCATCATCGGCATATACATACGGATGAAAATCTGAAATTCGTTCAGACCGTCGATACGGGCAGCCTCCATAGTGTCGATCGGGAAGTTCCTGGAGTTGTTTCGGAAGAACATGATCAGGAACGGTGTCGATATGGATGGAAGGATAAAGCCCCATACGGAGTTCAGAAGCCCTGCTTTGGAAATCATACCAAACAGAGGAATCATGGTAGCTACCTGAGGTACCATCATAGCCAGAAGCAGGATGGTAAACACGATATCTTTTCCTTTGTCATGATACAGCTCAAAGCCAAAGCCTGCCAGTGAGCAGACAAACAGGGCAAGTAATGTCTGTATGATCGCATACAGGAAGGAGTTGCCCATGGCTCCTGCCAGATCCTGCGACTGGATCAGAGTCTGGAAATTTTCCAGTGCATGTGTACCCGGAAGCAGACGTCCCTGCGCCACATCAAAGGATGCGTTGGTAGCGGCAGAAATCATCCAGTAAAACGGAAACACGGAAATAAATGACACAATGATCAGAAAGATATAGGTCGGAATCAGCCGGCGCTGTACAACAGATGGATTATTTTTTCTTTTAGTCACGTGTATCACCTACTTTCATGTTAATAATGGCAAGCACTGCCACCAGAATGAATACGAGGAAGGACATGGCGGATGCATATCCAAAGTTTGCAACATTGTCACCGAAGGAGTTGTTGTAAATGTAATGTGACATGGTGATGGTAGCGTTTGCGGGACCGCCATTTGTCAGGTTGACGGACTCATCGAACAACTGCAATGTACCGTTGATGGACATAATAAATGTCATGATGATCGTCGGTTTCAGCAGCGGAACAGTAATGCTCCAGAATGTTTTCCATGCATTTGCACCGTCGATCTTTGCAGCTTCGTATACGGAGTATTCAATATTCTGCAGACCTGCCAGATAGAATACCATATTGTATCCGGTCCATCTCCAGATCAGGGCGATGATAATAACCACTTTTGCACTAAAGGAATTTCCAAGGAAATTATAGTTATCCGACAGGATATGCAAGTGCGTCAGCAGCTCATTGATCAGACCCTGTGTTGCAAACAGAGATTTGAAAATCAATGCGTAGGATACCAGTGAGGTAGCACATGGCAGGAATACGCAGGTACGGAACAGTCCCTTGAATTTCAAATCTTTGTTATTTAAAAGCTGAGCCAGCAGGATTGCCAGAATCAGCATGATCGGTACCTGAATAGCAAGATACAGGAACGTGTTGCCGATAGAACGGACAAACAGCTTATCCTGGAACATTCGTATATAGTTGTTAAAAAGCGGCTCATTCCACACCATTGCGGCGCTGGAACCGGTCTTTAACGAAGTGATAAATGCCTTGATGATCGGAAAGAAGCTCATTACTGCGATAAGTATCGTGGCGGGCATTAACCAGACCCAGCCGGCTGCGGACTGTTTTGCAAGAAGGCCCATTCCCTTTTTCTTTTCCACTTCAAATTCCCCCTTTATTATTTAAAATGGGGAAACGGAAGAATCCATTTCCCCGAAGTATAGTTCTAAAAAATGTATTACTGAAGCCCCATCTCGAAACGAACCTGATTTTCTGCATCAGACAAAGCGGATTCCAGATCAGCTCCGTTATCTCTTACGTTGATAAGAGCTGCGGATAACTGTGAGCGGAGTGTGTAATGATAGCTGCTCTGCTCGATAACAGGAACGTTCGGCGTCATCTCTGCGATCTGAGCGTAAACAGCAGTGCCATTGAAGAAGTCAACGCCTTCGTTATAAACGTCAGACTCGCCAGCCGGTGTGTAAGTAGATACAACACCGCCATTGAGCAGTGCGTTGTCATAGGTAACTGTGCTGCCGCCGAAGGTGTAAGCAAGGAAATCCTTTGCAAGATCTGAATTGGAGCAGTTTGCTGTAAGGTAAATAGAGGAACCACCGTTTGCAGCATAGCCGCCGCCTCCATTCAGCGTCGGAAGAGAAGAAGTGATCTCCCATTTACCGGCGTTTGCTTCTACCAGCTTCATGGTAGGAATGATCCAGTTACCGTTCATAATACCTGCTGTCATATCTCCCTGGATTACGTTCTGGGTGTAGTCATCCCAGTCATTAGCAAGATAGCATACGTTGCGCTCGCAGGCTTCCAGAATGACGTTGCAGATCTCGGTCAGCGTCTCATTACCAACCAGGTATGGCTCACCGTCTTTAAACTGGGACTGACCCTCTGCCTGCATCATCATGTAAGGAAGGTCGTTACCGTCAGCGTTCATTACCATCATATATTTTCCGGTTGCGTTGTAAACGTCCTCACCGATATCAAGGAACTCATCCCATGTGCATCCTTCCAGCTCATCGATCGTGTGTCCGGCTGCTTCCAGCAGATCCACGCGGTAAGCGGCGATAACAGTACCAGCGTCCATCGGAACACCGTAATGTACACCGTCGACAGTAGAATATGCAATTTTCTCAGCAGCGAAATCATCCCAGTTGATATCGATATCATCGATTGACTGCCATACGTCCGGGTAATCGTGTACATACTTCTCGATAGCATGATCCTGGAACAATACCAGATCCGGAAGCTCGCTGTAAGCGCTCTCGCCTGTAGTTCCAACCTGTTTGATCAGCGTCTCGATATCAGTAGATCCGGACTGGACAGAGATGTTAAGCTCGAAATCCGGGTTTACGTTCTCTCTGTAGTCGTCTGCTGCCGCCTGAATCGCAGGAATGTTAAAGTTTTCATCCCACGCATAAATGGTCAGCGTATTTTCGTCGCCAGATTGGGAAACATTGTTAGTACCGCTGTCTCCTCCGTTTTCTCCACCTGCGGAAGTGTTTCCGCCATCACCGCTGCCACCGCAGGCTGCAAGAGATGCAACCATAGCGCCGATGATCATAAGTGAAATTACTTTCATTTCCGCCATACATGATATTTGCTGTGATCGGGCGGTGAAGAAGGCGGGCATATGCAGGTGACACAATTATTGACACAAAAGCAGTCTGGGTTCGATCTGCTGCATCTGTCTTTGCTTTGTATCCGGCAGAACATGGCTGTACTGATCCATAGTAATAGACAGGGAAGCATGGCCAAGAATTGCCTTTAAAGTCTGCGGATTCATGCCGCCCTCGATAGCCCGGGTGGCAAAGGTGTGACGCAGTGTGTGGGGATGTATATTAAGCCATTCGGGATGTTCCTTCCTAATATCAGCCTGAATGCGGTCCATATGATAGAGTAAAACATTTCCGGAAAGAGGAAGACCCGAATGGTTCGTAAAGACCAGATTTTCCAGTGCAGGGTCCGGTTCCCAGCTTTGCCCATCGGCAGATTTTATGCTGCTTTGCCATTTCTTTTGTTTCAGCAGAAGCTCGCGGGTAAAGGGAAGCAGAGGGATATCCCGTTTTCCGGCTTTGGATTTTGGAACATCCCTGTAATAATGATTGTTCAGGCAGGATAATGTGCTCCTAACATGGATGAGATTGTGCTCAAAATCAATGTCGGACCAGTCAAGACCTCTCAATTCTCCGCTTCGAAGTCCGGTGAAGAGAGCCAGAAGAAAGATGCTGCCATACTTATTTTCAGCGGCATGCTCCGCAAACAGGCGTTGTTCCTGCTCGGTCAATACACGCTGTTCTTTCGATTCGCGAAGAGAAGGCAAGATAGTCTGCTTCAGAGGATTTTTTTCCAGCATATCATTTTTAAAGGCGTGGGAAAAAAGCATGTTCAATATTTGGTAAACACGATTTAATGTACTCTGAGCCACACAGGAAGCGGTATGGTTCAATACATATTGCAGTTGTTCGGTTGTGATGTCTGCCAGCTTGAGAGAACCGAGAGATGGTTGTATGTGTGTGCGATAGGCGGAAACATAGATGCGGCGTGTTGTCGGTTTGATCTGACCGGATTTGTAATCCCGCAGCCATACTTCCCACAACTGATCCAGGGTGCAGGTACACGTTTTTTTATAATTGCCGCTCCTCAACTGCTGTCTTAACTGTTCCAATTCCAATGCAAGCCGATCCGGATCATGGCCATAAATGGTATAAGATGTTTTTTGGTACATAACACGTCCCATATAGCGTCCGTCCCCGCGCAGGGTAATTCCTTTCGGGAGAATCTGGAGTAAGGGAGTGCTTTCCGATACATCTATATGATATGCTGACAGTTCTTTTTCAAGCTGCTGCATGGCTCTGTCCAGCCTGGCTTTTTGCTTTGCCAGTTTCTGATATGTTATGATCCGGTTATAAAGCTGTTTTTGTGTCAATTTCTGTGTCATAATAGCCTCCTGTGATGTGTAGGGTGGTGGTTGTTTGGTAAGTAACTTACGTTTTATAGCATAAATGATTGAAAATGCGTGTTTTATGCAAAAAAATGCAAACAAATATAGAGTACACTTTGGTATAATAAATACACAAAGCAGGAAAAGACGAGAAAAAATTGTGCATTTTTACCAAAAAGATTGATTTTTTTTCGTTAGACTGCAAAAAAACAAATTTTATTTTCATGAGGAGGATCAACTATGAAAAAGAAAGTAATTTCACTTATGATCATCGGCGCTATGGTTGCATCTCTTGCAGCCTGCGGCAGCAGCGGTGACAGTAGCAGTACAGAAGGCAATGGTTCCGCAGAGACTGAGGCAAGCTCAGGAGATTCAACCAGCTCAGGCGAAGGTCTTACCATCTGGACATGGGATCCATCATTCAACATCCCGTCAATGGAGACAGCTATCGACATTTATAAAGCAGTTCACGAAGACTTTGAAGCCAACATCGTAGAGACACTGTCTGAGGACTGTGAGACCAAGCTGATCAATGCGGCAGAATCCGGTGATCTTCAGACGCTTCCTGACATCTGCCTGATGCAGGATAACAGCTTCCAGAAATTTGTTTCTACATATCCGGAAGCATTTGTAGACCTGACAGATTCAGGTATCGATTTCAGCCAGTTTACCGCCGGTAAACTTGCTTACTCTACCGTAGACGGAAAGAACTATGGCGTTCCGTTCGATAACGGCGCTGTAGTAGGATGCTACAGAACAGATATCCTTGCTCAAGCCGGATATACTGTTGATGATCTGACCGATATCACATGGGATAGGTTTATTGAGATCGGTAAAGATCTTTATGAAAAAACCGGTGTATATCTTCTTTCCGGACAGGCAGACTCCCCGGATACCATCATGATGATGCTTCAGTCCGCCGGCGGCTCCCTGTTCAACGAGGACGGAACTCCTAACATGGTAGACAATGACTGCCTGAACGAGTGTATTGATCTTTACATTCAGATGGTTGAGAACAAAGTATATTACGAAGTAAACTCCTGGGATGAGTATATCTCCTCCATTACAACAGGAAACGTTGCCGGCGTTATCAATGGTAACTGGATCACACCTACTATTGAGACTATGGAAGATACCTCCGGTAACTGGGCTATGACAAATATGCCTGCACTGATTTCCACACCGGGCGCTACAAACTACTCCAACAACGGTGGATCTTCCTGGTATATTTCTACTAACTGCCAGGATGTTGATCTTGCAATCGACTTCCTTGCCAACACATTTGCCGGAAGCACAGAGCTGTATGATACCATTCTTCCGATGACCGGCGCTATTACCTGCTGGACGCCTGCTGCAGATTCTGAAGCATATGCTCAGACAAAAGACTTCTGGGGCGGAGATGCTATCTATGCTAAGATCGTAGAGTACTCTACTCAGGTACCTACAAACAACACAAGCCCATATTACTATGATGGGCGCGATGCTATCGGTACTCAGATCCAGAATATTATTAATGGAACTGACGTTGCGACCGCTCTGCAGGATGCTCAGTCTGAAGTTGAGTTTACAATGCAGTAAAAATTAAACAGCATTATATTTGTGCGGGGGACTGCATGTCAGTTCCCCGTATCTTGATTAAGAAGGGGGTTTTGAGGTGAATTCCGGTAAGAGTAAAATGAAATTGATCGCAAAACAAAATACGGCCGGCTGGATTTTCCTGATTCCGGCGACTGCTATGATTGCGGTCATGAGCTTCTATCCGATGGTAAGAGCGTTTATCCTCGCCCTGCAGACCGGTAGGGGTGACAACATCGAGTTTGTGGGCGCCCAGAATTTTGCGCGTATGTTCCAGGATAAGGTGTTCCTGACATCCATCGGAAACACGTTTTTGTATCTGGCTATTCAGGTACCGATCATGCTGGTTCTGGCAATTTTGCTGGCACAGCTTTTAAACAACAAGGATTTAAAATTTAAGGGTCTGTTCCGTACATGTGTATTCCTTCCATGTGCAACGTCCCTGGTATCCTACGCTATCGTATTCCGATGCCTGTTTGCAATTGATGGTTTCATCAATAATGCATTGATCGCTCTGGGTATTATTGATAATGGTATCAATTTCCTTGGCACTGCCTCTACAGCAAAGGCTGTTATCATCATCGCTCTGATCTGGAGATGGACCGGATATAATATGGTATTTTATCTGGCAGGTCTTCAGAATATCGAGTATTCCGTATATGAGGCTGCAAAGATCGACGGAGCAAATGGTCTCCAGACTTTCTTTAGAATTACAGTTCCACTTTTGAAACCGACTATTATTATGACATTTATTATGTCCATCAACGGTACGCTGCAGTTGTTCGATGAGTCAGTCAACCTGACAAACGGTGGTCCTGCAAATGCAACAATCACCATGTCTCACTACATTTACAATACGTGTTTCCTGAAAACACCGAACTTCAACTATGCGGCGGCAATGTCATTTTTCGTATTCATACTTGTAGCAATCCTTGCTATAATTAACATGAAGGTAGGTGATACACGTGACTAAGAAGAAAAATAAATCCATGATTCAGAGAAGACTGATTCCAACTTACATCTTTTTGATCATTGTATCCGTTATTTCAGTATTTCCATTTTACTGGATGATTATGGCAGCTACAAACAAATCAGTAGATGTATCCCGCGGACGTTTGGTTCCAGGCACTTATTTGATTGAGAACTTTAAGGCGCTGATTCAGAACCAGCCGATGCTGGCTCGTGCGATGGGTAACTCCATCCTTTACGCAGTATGTGTAACCGTGATCTGTTTGTTTATCTGTTCACTGGCTGGTTACGGATTTGAGGTATATCATGACAAAGGAAAAGACTTACTGTTTACGATCCTTCTTCTGGCTATGATGATTCCTCAGGTTGCAACGATGATTCCTCTGTTTCAGATGTTTTCTAGTGCTCATTTGCTGAATACAGCAGTAGGTTTCTTCCTGCCGATGATCTCAACGCCGTTTATGATCATGATGTTCCGGCAGAATTCGCGGGCGTTCCCGGTTGATATTATCGAGGCAGCCCGTATCGATGGTCTGAGCGAGATTGCAATTTTCTTCCGTATGTTCATTCCGACTATGAAAGCGACATACGCGGCAGCAGGCGTTATCACATTCATGAATGCATGGAATGCGTACCTGTGGCCAAAGGTAATTATGACGGATGGCGAGTCTCTGACGATGCCGATGTTGGTTGCCAACATGACCGGTGGTTATACGTTTGATTATGGTATGATTATGTTGGGCGTATTGTTCTGCTCCATTCCTACTATGATCGTATTCTTCGTATTGCAGAAACAGTTTGCAGAAGGTATTACCGGTGCTGTTAAATAAGCAGCTTTTGTAACACCGCCACATATGTGGCGGTGTTTTTTTGTACATAAATGATTGAAAAGCAGATCTATTTATAATACAATGTAGGGGATCAAAACCAGTATATTTGAAATCTGGTTCTGGGGAAATATAAAAGAGTCTTAGGAGGGGATTACATGAAAGATGTAAAATTTGATCAGATTTTGTTTGGGGGAGATTACAATCCGGATCAGTGGCTGGATCATCCGGAAATTCTGGATAAGGATATTGAATTGTTGAAAAAGGCAAAAATAAATACGGTTTCTCTTGGAATTTTTGCGTGGTCTATGCTGGAGCCGGAAGAGGGTGTATATAATTTTGAATGGATGGAGCAGGTGATCAACCGTCTCCATGAAAACGGGATCAGCGTGGCTCTTGCCACGCCATCCGGGGCGCGCCCGAAATGGCTGGCTGAAAAATATCCGGAGGTGCTGCGTGTAGATGAAAATCGTGTGAAACAGCTTTATGGTTTCCGGCACAACCACTGCCCGTCGTCCCCGGTTTACCGGGCAAAAGTAAGACAGATGAATATGAAGCTGGCAGAGCATTTTGATGCCCATCCGGGTGTGATCCTCTGGCATTTATCCAATGAATACGGAGGGGAATGTCACTGTGAATTGTGTCAGAAGGCATTTCGCAAATGGACGAAAAACCGCTATGGTACGATTGAGGAAGTAAATCGTGCGTGGAACACCAGCTTCTGGAGCCATCAGTATCAGAATTTTGATCAGATTGAGAGCCCGTCTCCGATAGGAGAGGACAAGCTGCAGGGATTGAATCTGGATTGGAGACGTTTTGTGACGGATCAGGTGGCAGATTTTATTCACGAGGAGATCCGGGCGTTGCGTGATGCGGGAGCTGTGAAGCCTGTAACCACAAACTTTATGTATCATTTTAATGACTATAATTATCACAGGCTTGCGAAAGAATTGGATATTATTTCATGGGATAATTATCCGAAGTGGCATAAAGGGGATAATGCAATTACCGCGGTAGATAGTGCGATGCAGCATGATGTGATGCGTACATTACTGAAAAAGCCATACCTGCTTATGGAGTCATCTCCCGGACCGACAAACTGGGTGCCGGTCAGCAAGCTGACCCGTCCGGGCATGGTGGAGCAGGCGGGAATCCAGGCTTTGGCACATGGGTCTGACAGCGTTATGTATTTCCAGATTCGAAAGAGCCGGGGAGGATTTGAAAAATTCCATGGGGCAGTGATCGATCACTACGGCAAAGAAGATGACCGGATGTTCCAGGAATGCGCACAGCTTGGGAAACATCTGGAATTGATCACAGAAATCAATCATACGGAAATTCCGGCGGAAGTGGCAGTGCTTTATGATTGGGAGAACCGTTGGGCTATGGAGGCTTCCATGGGTCCTAGAAATGAGAATCTTTACTACAAAGAGGCTATGGAGAAATCTTATCAGGCATTCCGGGCGCAGGGATTGAATGTGGATATGATCGATATGGAACAGAGTCTGGACGGTTATAAAATCGTGGCAGCTCCCATGTTGTATATGTTCCGGGCAGGATTTGAGAAAAAGGTTCGTAAATTTGTAGAGGAGGGCGGCATCTTTATTCTCACTTACTGGAGCGGTGTTGCAGATGAAAATGATCTGTGCTTCCTTGGCGGAACGCCGCATGATCTGATGGATGTGATGGGACTGCGCAGCACAGAGATCGATGCGCTCTATGAGGGAGAAAAGAATCTGATGTGTGCAGATGATGCCGGGGACAGTGACCATGGTCTGAATAAACAATATGAGTGTGAGCATTTGTGCCAGTTGGTAAAGGTAAGTACCGCAAAACCATTGCTGTTCTATGGAAAAGAATTTTATGCGGGTACTCCGGCGCTGACCGTCAATGAGTACGGAAAAGGACGTGCTTATTATATGGGAGCGGATGCAGAGTTTGGTCTTTACCGGGATCTTTACCGGAATCTGATAGACCGTGCGGGCATCAGACGTCCGTTTAATATGGAGATTCCGAGAGGTATCGAGGTTTCCACACGGCAGTCTGAGGATTATATTTATATCTTTATTCAGAATTATAATGAAGAGGATTTTGAGCTGGGTGATCTGTTGGATACGGGCAAATATGACGTGCTCTATGGATCGGAGCAATATCATCTGCCTTCTACATCGTCCCTCATTTTGCGGGAAAAAAGATAGAATCAGAAACAGACAAATAAAATAGAACTTTTTTGAACATACTAGTCTCTAAAAGATATTAGGAGGCTGGTATGTTTTTATTTTTGCAGATTGAAGATGTACACGGAAGAGAAATACTGGATTCCAGAGGTAATCCAACGGTTGAGGCAGAGGTTGTGGTAAACAGAGGCGGCGCCCGCTATGCGGGAAGGGCTTCTGTTCCTTCCGGTGCCAGTACCGGTTCCCATGAGGCTATGGAGTTGAGAGACAAGGAGATGCGTTACCTTGGGAGAGGTGTAAGAAAAGCGGTACAGCATGTCAATGAAGATTTGCGTCAGGTTTTGGTGGGACGCAATGCATTGGAACAGGTGCAGATTGATGAGCTGATCTGCAGAGCAGACGGAACCCCGGATAAGTCGGAGCTTGGAGCAAATGCGACACTTGTAGTTTCCATGGCATGTGCAAAAGCTGCGGCAAATGCGCTGCATATGCCGCTGTTTCGGTATCTGGGTGGGATCTATACCGCAAAAATGCCAATACCGATGATGAATATTTTAAATGGCGGAAAACATGCTGATAATACGGTGGATTTTCAGGAATTTATGATCATGCCTGTGGGTGCGTGCTGCTTTTCGGAGGGGCTGCGCATGGGTACGGAGGTATATCATCACCTGAAGGAAATTCTGAAAAAACGGGGATTGTCCACGGGAGTTGGAGATGAAGGCGGTTTTGCGCCGGATATTGAGGATGCGAGGGCTGCATTTCTTTTGCTTTCCGAGGCGGTTAAGGCTGCGGGATATGAGCCGGGAAAGGATATTGCGTTTGCCATGGATGCGGCAGCCAGCGAGCTGTACTCGAAGGAGTCCGGACAATATATGTTTCCGGGAGAGAGCAAGGCGCGCTGCGAGGCGTTTAAAAAGGATCTGCACCGGGAGGAGGATGCACAGGTATATACAGAACTGCCGGATACTATGTGCACTCAGATTCAGCGTACTGCCGAGGAGATGATCGAATATTATGAGCATTTGATGGATGAATTTCCGTTGATCTCGATTGAAGATGGGCTGGATGAGAATGACTGGGAAGGATGGAAGCTGATGACAGCAAGGCTTGGCAGCCGGATTCAGTTAGTGGGAGATGATCTGTTTGTCACAAATACAGACCGCCTTGCCAGAGGTATTCAGGAAGGTGTGGCAAATTCTATTTTGATTAAGGTAAACCAGATCGGAACCCTGACGGAAAGCTTTCGGGCAGTGGTGAAGGCAAAGCAGGCGGGATATACCGCAGTTATCTCTCACCGATCCGGCGAAACGGAGGATGCTATGATCGCAGATATTGCGGTGGCGTTAAATACCGGACAGATTAAGACCGGTGCACCCTGCAGGGGAGAGCGGACTGCAAAATATAACGAGCTGCTTCGGATTCAGGAGATGCTCGATGTGGATGAAACCACTTTTGATTACAGGAAAAAACTCTAATAAAAGAGAAAATCGTGTTATAATGAATGCGAGCATTATGCGAAGCATGAATTTAGTGAACAGAGGAAGAGAAACAAATGAATGTTGGAGTTATGATATTTCTTATTATATTGATCCTTTTAGTGTGCATGATTTTCGGCGTGCTGTATGCTGTCTTTCGAAAGGTATTTTATTGTCCGCCGAATAAACGAAAAGATATTTATGAGCTTCCGGATGGGGAGCAATACCAGGAACAGCGGGAGTATATGCTCTCGCTGATCCGGGATGTTGCCGCTCAGCCATATGAGTGGGTGAGTATTACATCCAGAGACGGATTAAAGCTCATGGGAAAATATTATCATAATGCGGATCATGCTCCTGTGGAAATTATGTTTCATGGATATCACGGGGCGGCAGAGCGTGAGTTTTGCGGTCAGTTTCGCATTTGCAGAGAACTGGGGCATAATGCACTTCTGGTAGACCAGCGGGCGCACGGTGCTAGTCAGGGAACAGTAACTACGTTTGGTATCAGGGAGAGGTACGATTGTCTGGACTGGGTTACATATGTCAGGGAGCGGTTTGGCGCAGATACGAAAATCATGTTGTGCGGTCTTTCTATGGGAGCAACCACGGTAATGATGGCTTCTGAACTGGATCTGCCGGAAAATGTGATCGGTATAGCGGCAGACTGCGGGTATGATTCGCCCAAAAATATTATATGCAAGGCCGTGGAGGGGATGGGATTGCCCACTGCAAAAGTGTATCCTTTTATACGCATAGCGGCCATGCTTTTCGGGCATTTTAATCTGGACGAGAGCAGTGCAATCGAGGCGTTGAAGCATACAAAAGTACCGGTTTTGATGATTCACGGTGAGGATGATCGTTTTGTCCCCTGTCAGATGAGCCGGAATTGCTATCAGGTTTGTGCTTCTGAACGAAAATATATTCTCACAGTACCGAAGGCAGGTCACGGGATCAGCTACATTTTGGATAAGGACAGTTATGTACATGCAGTAAAGGATTTTTCGGCAGTTTGTCTTGAAGAAATGAAAAAAAATGAACAAAAACAGTATTTGCATTGAAAAAATAGTTGAAATTGCTTATAGCTTGTGTTAGACTTATTTAAGTTGCCGGGCATGCGAAAGAAAGTTCCGGTGGAGTTTTTTTCGTTGTGAGATTTTTACGGACGATGTCACAGGAGGTGTGAACGGTGGAAGTACTGAGAATTATTTTGTCGATTGCTCTTATTATTATCAGCATTGCATTAACAGTTATTATTTTGATGCAGGAAGGTAAATCAGCAGGATTGGGAGCTATTGCCGGTGCCGCAGAGACATATTGGGGCAAGAACAAGGGTCGCTCCATGGAGGGAATGCTGGTAAAGATTACCAGGATTCTGGTAGCAGCATTTTTGATCATTGCAGCAATCATGATGATTGGAAAACTTCAGTAGAGAGAGATAAAGGCTGTCGCACTGCGGCAGCCTTTTTTTACATTATGAACGCGATATATAGTTGGTAAAAAGGATGAATTTGAGATGACAGAATTTGAAAAAAGAAAAGAGACAATTTATGGTTTTATCTGTGATGAGCTCTATGTACCGATGAAAGTGAAAGAGATGGCTGTACTGCTGCAAATTCCAAAGAGCGAAAGGGAGGAGCTGCAGCAAGTATTGGATGCGCTTGTGGCAGATGGAAAAATCGAAATGTCAGTAAAAGGGAAATACAGTAAATCACAACATAAATTTGTGACAGGAGTCTTTGAGGCCACAGCAAATGGTTATGGTTTTGTGAGTGCTGCGGATCAGGAAGAGGATATTTTTATTCCGGAGAAAAAGGTACACGGAGCTATTCATATGGATCAGGTTCAGGTGTCCGTTCATCCTTCTGCAGGACCACGCCGGGAGGGTGAGATCACAAAGGTGCTTTCGCACGGATTGAAGCAGATCGTGGGGACTTATGAGGCAAATGAGAACTTTGGTTTTGTGCGCCCGGATAATCCAAAGATCGCGTTTGATATATTTGTGCCCGCAGAGCGTTCCAGGGGTGCGGTGAACGGACATAAGGTAGTAGTGGAGCTTACTTCTTACGGGAATCAGGCGGGTGATAAGCACAGGGAATACCGCGGCAGAAGTCCAAAGAAACCGGAAGGAAAAGTGGTTGAAATCCTTGGGCATATCAATGATCCGGGAACAGATATTATTTCCGTTGTCCGGGCATATGAGCTGCCAACGGAATTTCCGGAGCGTGTGTTAAATCAGGTGGAGCGTGTGGCAAAACCGGTATCGGCGGCTGATATGGCAGGACGCATGGATCTGAGGGACTGGCAGACGGTGACCATAGACGGGGAGGATGCGAAGGATCTGGATGATGCGATCACCATTTGCAGGGCAGATGAGGGATATAAGCTGGGAGTTCATATTGCAGATGTGACCAATTATGTGCAGGAACACAGTGCGCTGGATGTGGAAGCCCTGAAACGGGGGACCAGCGTATATCTGGTGGACCGTGTCATTCCCATGCTGCCTCACGGATTGTCCAACGGTATCTGCTCTCTGAACCAGGGAGAGGACAGACTGGCGCTGAGTTGCATCATGACCGTGGATAAAAAAGGTGCAGTGACAGATCATTGCATTGCGGAGACGGTGATACGGGTAGACCGCCGCATGAGCTATACCGATGTCAATGCGATAATTACAAAAAAAGATGAGGGAACGATTTCAGAATACAAAGATTTTGTCGATATGTTCTTTTTGATGAAAGAACTGGCAGATATTTTGCGTGGACAGCGCAAAAAAAGAGGATCCATTGATTTTGATTTCCCGGAGAGCAAGATTGTGCTGGATGATTCCGGCAGGCCTTTTTCCGTGGCAGCCTATGAGCGGAATGCAGCGAATAAAATCATTGAAGATTTCATGCTGCTGGCAAACGAGACGGTGGCTGAGGACTATTACTGGCAGGAGATTCCGTTTGTGTATCGTACCCATGAAAAACCGGATACTGACCGGATGCGCAAGCTGGCATCCTTTATCAATAACTTTGGATTTAATATGCATCTGGGCAGAGGAGAGGTACATCCTATGGAGGTTCAGAAGCTGCTGGCAAAGATAGAGGATACACCGCATGAGGCTATGATTTCCAGGCTGGCGCTCCGTTCCATGAAACGTGCAAGATACAGTACGGAATGTGTGGGGCATTTTGGTCTGGCGGCGAAATATTACTGCCATTTTACATCCCCTATCCGACGTTACCCGGATTTACAGGTTCACAGGATCATCAAGGAAAATCTGCGGGGCAGGATGAATGATGACAGGAGGGCTCATTATGGTAAGATTCTGCCGGAAGTGGCACAGCAGACAAGCGAGCTGGAGCGAAGAGCAGATGAGGCAGAGCGGGATGTGGAGAAGATGAAAAAAGCCGAATACATGCAGGCGTTCATCGGAGAAATATTTACAGGTGTTATTTCTCATATGACAAAATACGGAATGTATGTGGAATTGCCAAATACGGTAGAAGGTATGGTCCGGGTTGCAGATATGGATGAGGACTATTTTGACTATGTGGAAGCTGATTTTCAGATGGTGGGAGCACGAACCGGAAAAACCTATAAACTGGGGCAGCAGGTGCAGGTTCAGGTGGCTTCTGTGAATAAGCTTTTAAAAACGATTGATTTTTATTTGATTACAGGTTGAAAAATGGAGTGATTTTTGGTAAAAAATAGGAGAGTGCTTATATAGAAAGGTATCGACATGGGAAAAGACAGCATAAAACTGATTGCCAACAATAAAAAAGCATGGCATGATTACTTTATCGAAGATAAATATGAAGCGGGTATCAGTCTGGTGGGTACAGAGGTGAAATCCCTGCGCATGGGCAAGTGCAGCATCAAAGAATCCTTCATTCGGATTGAAAAGGGAGAAGTGATTATATATGGTATGCATATCAGCCCGTATGAGAAGGGAAATATTTTTAATAAGGATCCTCTGCGTCCGCGCAAGCTGCTCCTTCACAAATATGAGATCAACAAAATTGCAGGAAAGATTTCAGAAAAAGGATATACGCTGGTGCCTTTGCAGGTTTATTTAAAGGGCAGTCTTGTGAAAGTTGAAATTGCTCTTGCAAAAGGAAAAAAACTGTACGATAAGCGTCAGGACATTGCGAAAAAAGATCAGCGCAGAGAAACTGAGCGTGAATTCAAGGTTAAAAATTTATATTAGAGAGGTTTTTACTATGGCAGTTTTATTTGACGGGAAAACAAATATCATTCAGTTGGATACGTTACATACATCGTATCAGATGAAGGTGGACGAGTACGGGGTGGTACTTCACACTTATTACGGAAAAAAGGTGCCATTGTGTGATATGTCCTACGGGATTGATTACACAGACCGCGGATTTTGCGGAAATCCCTATGAACTGGAGCGGGATAAAACGTATTCCATGGATTGTCTGCCCCGGGAAATGTCAGGGTTTGGAACCGGAGATTACCGCAGTGACAGTATACGTGTAAAATACGCAGATGGCACCAGAGCTATCAGTCTGCGTTATGTGTCCCACGAAATAACGGACGGAAAATACAGTCTGCCGGGTCTGCCGGCTCTCTATGCAGGGGATACTCCGGCACAGACATTAAAGTTGGTTATGAAGGATACCGCACATGACTTTTATGTGACGTTGTATTATGGCGTGCTTTCTGATCTGGATATTATTACCCGCACGGTGCAAGTAGAAAATAAAGAGCAGAATCCTGTTGTGGTTGAGAAACTGATGAGCGCCTGCATTGATTTTTTCTATGAAATGGATGATATGATGGTATTCCGCGGCAAACATACCATGGAAAGACAGTTGGACAGACTGCATATCCATCATGGCAGACAGAGTATCGGTAGCAGCCGCGGTTCTTCCTCTCATCAGGCAAATCCGTTTGTGATTTTATGCAACAAGAATGCCACGGAGACACAGGGAAGTTGCTACGGATTTTCTTTTGCCTACAGTGGCAATTTTATGGCAGAGGTGGAAAAAAACCAGATTCATTCGGTACGTCTGACCATGGGAATCCACCCGGATATGTTTGAGTGGACGCTGGATGCGGGGGCTGATTTGTTTATGCCGGAGGTGATTATGGCATACAGCCATCATGGATTTGAAGCATTGTCCCAGATTTATCATAAAGCGCTCCGTGAGCATATGTGCCGCGGAAAGTTTAAGCTGGCGCGTCGCCCGGTGCTGCTGAACAGTTGGGAAGGATGCTATTTTGATTTTGACGGGGCACATTTGATCAGGATGGCAAAAGCCGCAGCAGAGATGGGAATCGAACTGTTTGTCATGGATGACGGGTGGTTTGGAAAACGTGATGCGGATGTGTCAGGATTAGGTGACTGGTTCCCAAATGAGAAAAAGCTGGGCTGTACATTGAAGGAGCTTGGCGATGGTATACGTGCAGCCGGATGTGAATTTGGTATCTGGTTTGAGCCGGAGGCAGTATCTGAGGACAGTGATCTTTACCGGGCGCATCCTGAATGGGCAATTACCATTCCGGGCAGAAAGCCTACCAGGAGTCGTTTTCAGCTTACACTGGATCTGTCGAGACCGGAAGTGCGTGATTATTTGTATGAGAAGATCAGTGCGGTTTTGGACAGTGCGCCTATCACTTATGTAAAATGGGATTTTAACTGCAATATCTCTGACTGGCACAGCGGTATTTTGCCGGCAGAGCGGCAGGGCGAGTTTCCTCATCGGTATATTTTGGGCCTGTATGATCTTTTGGAGCGTATTACCTCTGCGTATCCGGATGTGTTGTTTGAGGGATGCAGCGGCGGCGGTGGTCGTTATGATGCGGGCATGCTTTACTATACGCCGCAGATCTGGTGCAGTGATAATACAGATTGCATTGAGCGTATCCGCATTCAGTATGGAACCAGTTTCTGTTATCCGATCAGTACCATTGGTTCTCATGTTTCTGCCAGCCCGAATCATCAGACCGGAAGAGAGACACCGTTTGAGAGCCGGGGAACCGTGGCAATGTCAGGAACATTCGGATATGAGTTGGATCCGCTGCGCATGAGTGCGGAGGAGAAAGCGATGGTGAAAGAACAGATCGCTCATTTTACTTCTTTGTATGAATTGATTCAGCATGGTCATTATTACCGGTTGGTTAATCCGTGGAAAGAGCGTGCAGTGGCTGCGTGGGAGTTTGTATCAGGAGATGGCAGCGAGGCACTGCTCTGTGCAGTGCAGAATCGTGTATACCCGAATCCGAAACCGGAGATCATCCGTATGCGCGGATTGAACAGGGAAGCCGCATATAAAGTGGAGCTTTATCCGAAAAAGGAGCTGGGTCCTGCGAGAGTGACGACAAGAGAACCGGATTATTCCGGGCGGACTTTTCTGGGCGCAGAGTTGATGGAAATGGGATTGCGGATCCCGTATCCAAGGGTAGAGTATGATAGCTGGGAATTTCATATTACACAGGTATAGTGGGTTGTTTATCTGAAAAAACAACAGAGAAAAAATAGAAAAACAGCAAAAAGGGTTGACATAATTTTTAAAAACAGGTATGATAAAGTTCCTCAGCGTTAGACCAAACAACACAAGGGGTTGTACTGGTTTCGACGGGGGTTTCGAAGTTGTGGCAGCCATTCGCAGACCTTGACTGCGTCAACAACAGGGAATTAAATATAAACGCTGATAATAGAAAATTAGCATTTTCTGCCTAGTTGCAGCTGTCTGACTTAGGGTACCTGCTCCTTAAGACCCAGGCATCGACCTAGCAGGAAACGACATACACAAAGCTTTGCGTGTATGGGCGTAATATGAAGCTACTGAAATCTGAAGCCTGTCATTCGGCGTCAGATGGAGGGAATGTCAAAGGAATGACTGTAATGGGAGATACTGCAATGAACAGGCTTTCGGACAGGGGTTCGATTCCCCTCAGCTCCACTATCTAAAAAATGGCTTAAAATCGTGACTTGATTGTGAAATCAACGGTTTTAAGCCATTTTTAATTACTGCTTTTAAGCTGTATTTTCGAAAAATCTTGTCAAGAATCTTGTCATGAAAAAATGATAGTATGGCGGCAGCATACAAATCTGTAATATCTGTAGGACTATTATATATTCCAGTGGGATTATATAAAACCACAAAAGATCGATATGTAATTCAACGCTGACAAAGCACCGAAAATAATGTATAATTGAGACAGTTAAGAAAGGCAAGGAATAACACGAAGTTTGAGGAACGGATATGGTACAAT
>CAYRZL010000021.1:0-32712 GCA_964428795.1 uncultured Lachnospiraceae bacterium
TTTGAGCAGAACGTAGCAGGGAAAATTTCTGATGAACGCTTTGAAAAACGGTTCCCGGTTACACGATACCGATAAAAAAGTTGTATATCTGACCGATAATATTCCGTATGCTCTGCTTTATATCTGGGATGCAGAGCATAATAAACGCGATGAAAAACATGTAACAGGCTGGGTAAAGCATGGAATTGCATATTATGAAGAACAGTTTCCTAATCAGTTAGAGACATTCTATAAAGGTGTTTCAGGATATCTATACTGTGTTTCTAAGTCGGATGATTTTCAGGCAGTAGAAGAGCGGGAAGGCATGTTTTACGGTGTGGAAAATGTATTGATAGATCATGCAGTGTACATTGAGGATGTGTATGAAGAATTATTAAAATGTGAGGCGTCCGGATTGTTTAGCGTACTGCGTTTTTTGGAGCAATCAAAGAAACGACAGGAAGAATTGATCGATCTGATAGCAACAGCCATTGTTAAAGGTGAATTTTGTGAAGGGGATGAAAAGGAAACAGCTTATTTAAATCATATGGTTTTTCCAAAAAATCTGTCGTTGCAGATGTAGGTTCGGGAACGGGGAAGTTTGCAAAACAGTTAATGGAACAGGGATGTTTCATATATTGCGTGGAGCCGAATATCAGGTTCCTACTCACTGAAGGAGGGAGACAAAGCGTATTCGGACTATATCTCGGAACTGGAAAGATTATTTGATCAGAATGCGAAAGACGGGATATTGACTATGGCAAATAAGACCGTGGTCTATACAGGGAAGATAGATACAGAGTAATAAAAAGGCTAAGAGGTGAGAGAGAAGTGAACAAAGATTTATTAAAAGAAATGATTACATGTATTTCCCCTTCCGGGAAAGAAGAAATGCTGCAAAAGTGCATTTATAAACACTACAAAAATGATTTTGATGAATTTAAGGTGGAAGAACAGGGAACACTGACCGGAATCTATCAGAAGAACGCTGATTTTAAAATTCAACTGGCGGGACATGCAGATGAGATCAGTCTGATCGTGGTGGGCTACAATGATGACGGATCTCTTCAGGTGGGACGAAACGGCGGGGTTTACCCGAAGCTGTACGTTGGGTCAAAGGTGCAGATTCTGACTCCGGATGCTGTTATAAAGGGCGTGGTAGGAAATACGGATGCGCTCAACAAAAAAGCAGAGGTGGAGTGTAAAGATTTATTTGTAGATATCGGCTGCGGGAAAAAGGAGGAAGCCCGGGGACTCGTTCCAAAGGGTTCTTATGTGGTGCATGATACCGATATGGTGGAATTGCAGAACGGGAAGCTGGCAGGCAGAGCCTTTGATGACCGGATCGGTGTTTATATTATTTTTGAGGCAGCTAAAAAAGCCATTCAGATGGGAACAAAAAACGCACTTTTTGTAACAGCGACCACTGGGGAGGAGACTACCGGGCGGGGAGCCTTTGCCAGTGCCAGTCAGATCAAACCGGATGTGTGTGTGGCTGTGGATGTGACCTATGCCAATGATTACCGTGATGCAGATGCAGAAGGGGATGTGGAGGTAGGAAAAGGCGGGGTAATCTGCCGCGGCTCCGTTCCCAATGAGAAGCTGAATCAGTTGTTGGAGACATGCGCAGAGGAGCTGAATCTGCCGGTACAGTTTGAAGTGTTTGGGGGACGGACAGGCACAGATGCGGATACGATGCTCAAAACAAACGAGGGTGTGACACAGACATTATTTTCCATCCCTCTGCGTTATATGCATTCTCCGGTGGAGGTTTTGAGTATAGAAGATGTGGATTCCATGGTAGATATTCTGGCACTTTTTTTGACAAAGGTGGATGAGAAAGATTCATTACTTCCATATGAGTTGGATAATTGAGGTGAAAAATGGATCTGCTTTACCACAATCTGAAAATCAGAAATGCAATACCGGACGATGCAGCGATTCTGGCAGCATGGTGGAATGACGGAGCGCTTATGGCTCATGCAGGTTTTCCAAATGGTATTGGAACAACTGAGACAGAGGTTGCAAAGAAAATAGCAAGTGAATCCGATGAGACAGTCAGACGTCTCATGATTGAATACGAAAACGAACCGATAGGGGAAAAGTCCTGTAAGAGGAGCAAAAGTAAATGCACCTTTTACAGGACTTGTAGACATTCGATGTTTCACATCTCAAAACTTTCGGAGCCGCAGCTTACCGTCAGAGCGATAAAACGGAATTTAAATACGATATTTGGCGGCACTCAGCTCATTGAATACTTTATTTTTCAGAGAATATAGCTTGTCCGACAGATCCACATATATTTTAGCGGGATTGACAAAGCGCATATTTTCATCCCAAAGTGTTGCTTTCTCCTGATTGCAGTAAGCCTGAATATCCATTACCTTTGGTGAAGTATACACACATTTTCCATTGTCAAAAACCGGAACAAGCAGCTCGCGCATGGTATAGGAACCGCCTTCCAGCAAGGTACGTTTCCAGGTTTCATTCGGATCAAAGAGAACCAGATGTTCATTTTCATCAAAAGTCTCTTCCTCCAGACAAATCAGATCGGCTTTGATTTTTCCGGTTTCTTTATTGTAGATACGATATATCTTTTTGTTCCCGGGGTTGGTCATTTTTGCAGTATTCTCGGAAAGCTTGATCTTTGGGACAAACTCCCCGTCTTCGTTTTGAATCGCAGCCAGTTTGTACACACCGCCGAATGCGGGCCAGTCTTTGGAAGTGATCATGCTGGTTCCAACGCCCCATGAAGTGATGGTTGCGCCCTGGATCTTCAGGTTTTCAATCAGATATTCGTCCAGATCGTTGGAAGCGGAGATCACAGCGTCCGAAAATCCGGCTGAATCCAGCATTTTTCTTGCTTTTTTGGAAAGATAAGCCAGGTCACCGCTGTCCATGCGGATACCATAAAATGGCATAGGCAGTCCTGCATCCTTCATTTCCTGAAATACGCGAATGGCATTTGGAATACCGGATTTGACGGTGTCGTAAGTGTCTACCAGTAAAATGCAGGCATCAGGGTATAAATCAGCATAAGTCTTAAATGCAGTATACTCATCCGGAAAACTCATAATCCAGCTATGAGCATGGGTACCCTTGATCGGGATATCAAAAAGCTGACCTGCCAATACGTTAGAGGTACCGATGCAGCCTCCGATCACTGCGGCTCTGGCACCGTAGGTTCCGGAATCCGGACCCTGTGCCCGGCGAAGTCCAAACTCCATGACACCGTCTCCCTTTGCAGCATAGCATACGCGGGATGCTTTGGTTGCAATCAGACTCTGGTGATTGAAAATGTTCAGAATAGCTGTTTCAATCAACTGTGCTTCCATGATGGGGGCGATGACTTTTACCACAGGCTCTTTTGGAAAAATCACGGTTCCTTCCGGAACAGAATAAATAGAACCGCTGAAGCGGAAGGTTCTTAAGTATTCCAGAAAGTCCTCATCAAATATTTGCAGGGAGCGCAGATAACGGATATCAGCCTCATCGAAATGCAGATGGGTAATGTATTCTATGATCTGATCCAGTCCGGCTGCGATGGCGTAGCCTCCGCCGGAAGGGTTTTCACGATAAAATGCATCAAAAACAACCATTTGCTGATTGCCGGTTTTGAAGTAGCCCTGCATCATGGTCATCTCATATAAATCAGTCAATAGGGTAAGGTTTAATGTACTCATAGTTTTTTGCCGTAATCCCGGCACATCCTTTCATTTTATAACACAATATTATACGTCTTTTGATTTCAAAAACCAAGTCTAAACCAAAAGATTACTGAAATTTATTGTAAAGTTACAATTATCGGTAATGTGATCTTTACACAAAAACCGCCATATGAGCTATGCTCAATGGCGGCGCTGCCATTGTGAGCTGCTGCTATTTGTTTTACAATATGCGGCAATGAGAATCGGCAGTATCTAACCTCAATCCTAAAATCCTAAATATCTACTGTCCCTAATATATATAAAACCAAAAGATTTCCGGAATTTATTGATAATTTATAAAATATGTGGTAACTTAGAAGAAAGTTTAGGAGGTTTGATGTTATGAGTGAAGAAAACATGGACAATCGTGGTGACGAACCCTTTGAATATGGCAGTTATCCGCAGAATGAGCCTGCTCCGACACCGGAGTATCAGGAACCATATCAGTATAATGAATCTGCAAACAGGCCCTCTGGCGGAGACGGAAAGGCAGTTGCAGCTTTGGTGCTTGGTATCATTTCAATCGTACTTTGCTGGGTGCCGATTGTGAGCTGGATTTGCGCAATTATTGCGCTTGTTATGAGTATAACTTATAAAAAGAGCGGTGGCCAGGAGAAGCGTTCACTTGCAACCGGCGGTATGATCTGCGCAATTATCGGTCTGGTTATTTCTGTTATTGTATTTATTGTAACATTTGTTATAACCATGAATGCGATAATGCCTATGCTGACGAACGGGTTCTAGTTGCCAGGTATGCGAAAGAAAGCCATGTGATATGGTTTATGTATTGTTACTGTTTAGACAGTACCTGAGCACTTAACTGCTCAGGTACGTAAGAACGTGATTCAGATGTGAGCAGGCTCCTTTTGCGAAGCAAAACTTAAAATGAGCCTGCGAATCGTTACTGGAACGAGGTACGAGTGAACAGTAACTATGTATCAAAACCAGTGCAAAAAAAGGGAGGATGAAACTTGACAAATTCTCCCTTTTTTTATATACTTTGCGAGTGTGGTTTGATTTGGTACACAAGAAGAATACACAAAAACAGACGATGACGAAGACAGTAGGAATTAATGGAAAGTCTCAGAGAGCCGGGATGGTGGAAGCCGGTACGAGTAAATTTTTTCTGAATATCACTTCCGAGTTGCAGGCTGAAACAGTTGGAGTAGGTGCTGCCGGATTTTCCCTCCGTTATAGGGGAACGGGTATCAAAGACGATAGTCTTTCGTACAGCGAAACAGGTGGTTAGCGAAGTTACTCTCGTCCTTTTTCGGGCGGGAGCTATTTTTTTATGGCTGCATGGCTGAGCAGTTGTAATACTGAAAAGGAGGAAATCATGTACGAGAAAGTTTCGACAAATATGAATTTTGTGGAACGTGAAAAAGCGACAGAGCAATTCTGGAGAGAGCATGACATTTTCCGCAAAAGTATGGAAAACCGCAAGGAAGGCGAGACATATACTTTTTATGACGGGCCGCCTACGGCAAACGGAAAACCTCATATTGGGCATGTGCTGACTCGTGTCATCAAGGATATGATTCCGAGATACCAGACGATGAAGGGGAAGATGGTTCCCCGTAAAGCAGGTTGGGATACCCATGGGCTTCCGGTTGAGCTGGAAGTGGAGAAATTGCTGGGTCTGGATGGCAAAGAGCAGATTGAAGAATATGGACTGGATCCGTTTATTGCAAAATGTAAGGAATCTGTCTGGAAATATAAAGGAATGTGGGAGGATTTCTCCGGCACCGTTGGATTCTGGGCGGATATGGATGATCCGTATGTCACCTATGATGACAATTTTATTGAGTCAGAGTGGTGGGCATTGAAGAACATCTGGGATAAGGGACTGCTTTACAAGGGCTTTAAGATCGTTCCTTACTGTCCGAGATGCGGTACCCCATTGTCATCTCACGAGGTGGCGCAGGGATACAAGGATGTAAAGGAGCGTTCTGCTATTGCCAGATTTAAGGTAAAAGGAGAGGATGCCTATTTCCTGGCTTGGACCACAACACCGTGGACACTGCCTTCAAATGTTGCGCTCTGCGTAAATCCGGATGAGACTTATGTAAAAGTAAAGGCAACAGACGGATATACCTACTATATGGCGGAGGCACTGCTGGATAACGTTCTCGGGAAGCTGGCTGATGAGGAGAACGGGGGAAAGGCATACGAGATTCTGGAAACCTATAGAGGAAAAGATCTGGAATACAAGGAATATGAACCGCTTTTTGATCATGCTCTGTCTACCGTAGAAAAGCAGCATAAAAAAGCATTTTTTGTCACATGCGCAGATTACGTTACCATGGGCGATGGTACCGGCGTGGTACACATTGCGCCTGCTTTCGGTGAGGATGATGCACAGGTGGGACGTAAGTATGATCTCCCCTTTGTACAATTAGTAAACGGAAAGGGTCAGATGACGGAGGAGACACCATATGCAGGTGTGTTCTGCAAGAAGGCAGATCCTATAATTTTGAAGGATCTTAAGGAAGCAGGACTTCTGTTTGACGCACCGAAATTTGAGCACAGCTATCCCCATTGCTGGAGATGCGACACACCACTGATCTATTACGCAAGAGAATCCTGGTTCATCAAGATGACAGAGGTGAAGGATGATCTGGTGCGCAACAATAATACCGTAAACTGGATTCCGGAGTCCATCGGAAAAGGACGTTTCGGTGACTGGCTGGAAAATATTCAAGACTGGGGTATCAGCAGAAACCGTTACTGGGGTACACCGCTGAATATCTGGGAGTGTGAGTGCGGTCATATGGAATCCATCGGAAGCCGCGCAGAATTGGCAGAAAAGAGCGGTAATCCCGATAACGCAAAGGTGGAGCTTCACAGACCGTATATCGATGCAGTGACCATCAAGTGCCCGCACTGCGGCAAGGATATGCACCGTGTACCGGAGGTGATCGACTGCTGGTTTGATTCCGGAGCTATGCCTTTTGCGCAGCATCACTATCCGTTTGAGAACAAAGATCTGTTTGAGAAGCAGTTCCCGGCAAAATTTATTTCCGAGGCAGTGGATCAGACCCGCGGCTGGTTCTATTCCCTGATGGCTGAGTCAACCCTGCTGTTCAACAAGGCTCCTTATGAAAATGTCATCGTATTGGGGCATGTGCAGGATGAGAACGGTCAGAAGATGAGCAAATCCAAAGGAAACGCAGTAGATCCGTTCGAGGCGTTGGAACAGTATGGCGCAGATGCGATCCGCTGGTATTTCTATATTAACTCGGCACCGTGGCTGCCGAACCGCTTCCACGGAAAGGCTGTTATGGAAGGCCAGAGAAAATTCATGGGTACTTTGTGGAATACCTATGCATTTTTCGTGCTCTATGCGAATATAGATTCTTTTGATGCAACAAAATATAAATTAGAATATGACAAGTTATCCGTTATGGATAAATGGCTCCTGTCCAAGCTCAATTCCGTAGTAGATGCGGTGGACCAGAATCTGGGCAATTACCGGATTCCGGAGGCTGCAAGAGCATTGCAGGACTTTGTGGATGACATGAGCAACTGGTATGTGCGCCGCAGCCGGGAGCGTTTCTGGGCAAAGGGCATGGAGCAGGATAAGATCAATGCATATATGACGTTATATACCGCACTGGTAACCATTGCAAAAGCGGCCGCACCGATGATTCCGTTTATGACGGAGGATATCTACCGCAATCTGGTATGCAGCATCGATTCGTCTGCACCGGAGAGCGTACATCTGTGTGATTTCCCGCAGGTGGATCGGGAGATGATCGATCCTGAGCTGGAGAAATACATGGAACAGGTTCTGAAAGTGGTTGTTATGGGGCGTGCATGCCGAAACACTGCAAATATCAAGAACCGTCAGCCCATCGGAAATATGTTTGTGGCAGCAAAGACATCCGAGGGAAGTGCGGCAGAGGCACTGCCGGAGCTTTTTGTGGAAATTATTGAAGATGAGCTGAATGTAAAGAAGGTTACATTTACAGATGATGTGAGTGCATACACCAGCTATACCTTTAAGCCGCAGCTTCGTACCGTTGGACCAAAGTATGGAAAATTCCTGGGACAGATCAGGAAGGCGTTAGAAGAGCTGAATGGAAATGCAGCTATGGCGGAATTGAAAGCAAACGGAAATCTGAAGCTGGAAGGTATCGATACGGAGGTCGTATTGGGTGAGGAGGATCTTTTGATCACCATGACCCAGATGGAAGGCTATGTGACAGAGGGTGACAATTATGTGACCGTCGTGCTGGATACCAACCTGACACCGGAACTGATTGAGGAAGGCTTTGTGCGGGAGCTGATCAGCAAGATTCAGACCATGCGTAAAGAAGCCGGATTTGAGGTGATGGATCGGATTCAGATTTCTTATAAGGCAGAGGGAAAAATTTGCCGGATTTTTGAGACGTTCGGGGAAACGATCAAATCAGAGGTTCTCGCCGTTTCCATTACAGAGGGAGAGCTGAATGGTTACAGCAAAGAATGGAACATCAATGGCGAAAAAGTATGGTTAGGAGTGAAAAAGTATGAAAAATAAAGCGTTTAATAAAGCAGAATTTATTAAAGAAGTAAAAAACAATGTAAAAATTCTTTACAGAAAGACAATGGAAGAAGCATCCCAGCAGGAATTGTATCAGGCAGTTGCTTATTCCGTAAAAGACGATATTATCGATCAGTGGATGGCTACCCAGCGCGTGTTTGACAAGGATGATCCGAAGATGGTTTATTATATGTCCATGGAGTTTTTGATGGGTCGTGCTCTGGGCAACAACCTGATCAATCTGACCATTTACGATGACGTAAAAGAGGCATTGGGGGAGATCGGTCTGGATCTGAACGTACTGGAGGATCAGGAGCCGGACCCGGCGCTTGGAAACGGCGGTCTGGGACGTCTGGCTGCATGCTTCATGGATTCTTTGGCCACCCTCGGTTATCCGGCATATGGCTGCGGTATCCGTTATCGTTATGGTATGTTCAAACAGAAAATTGAGAATGGATTTCAGGTGGAGGTTCCTGATAACTGGCTGAAGTATGGTTATCCCTTTGAGCTGCGCAGACCGGAGCATTCCTTTGAGGTAAAATTCGGCGGTTATATCAGATCCGAGCCAGCTCCATTTGGCAGAACCAGATTTATCCAGGAGGGATATCAGTCTGTACGTGCCGTACCTTATGATATGCCGATCATCGGATATAACAATAACGTGGTAAATACACTGATGATCTGGGATGCGGAGCCCATGGAGCCATTCGAGCTGGATTCCTTTGATAAGGGTGATTACCGCAAAGCAGTAGAGCAGGAAAATCTTGCCCGGAATCTGGTAGAGGTTCTATATCCGAATGACAATCATATCTCCGGTAAGGAACTTCGTTTGAAACAGCAGTACTTTTTTGTATCTGCCAGCGTACAGCGCGCGATCGCAAGATTTAAAAAGAATCATGCGGACATCCGTATGCTGCCGGAGAAGGTCGTTTTTCAGATGAACGATACACATCCGACCGTAGCGGTTGCGGAGCTTATGCGTATCCTGCTGGATGAGGAGGGACTTGAGTGGGATGAGGCATGGGCAATCACCACAAAGACATGCGCATACACAAACCATACGATTATGTCCGAAGCACTGGAAAAATGGCCGATTGAGATCTTTTCACGCCTGCTTCCGCGTATCTATCAGATCGTGGAGGAGATCAACCGCAGATTTATGCTGGAGATCGAGGCAAGATTTCCGGGAGATTATCATAAAAAAGAGAAGATGGCGGTCATTTTTAATGGTCAGGTGAAGATGGCTCATCTGGCTATCGCAGCAGGCTTCTCTGTAAACGGTGTTGCAAGACTGCATACCGAGATTTTGAAAAACCAGGAGCTGAAGGATTTCTACGAGATGTATCCTGAGAAATTCAATAACAAGACAAACGGTATTACCCAGAGACGTTTCCTGTATCATGGAAATCCTCTGCTTTCCGCATGGATCAATGACAAGATCGGAAATGACTGGGTGACAAACCTGCCGCATCTGGAGAAACTGGGTGTGTATGTGGATGACAAGAAGGCACAGCAGGAATTTATGCAGATCAAATACCAGAATAAAGTGCGTCTGGCGAAATATATCAAACAGCACAACGGTATTGATGTAGATCCGCGTTCCATTTTTGATGTACAGGTAAAACGTCTCCATGAGTACAAACGTCAGTTGATGAACATTCTGCATGTCATGTATCTGTACAACGAGCTGAAACAGCATCCGGATATGGATTTCTATCCGCGTACATTCATCTTCGGTGCAAAAGCGGCAGCAGGATATAAGATTGCAAAACTTACCATCAAGCTGATCAACTCCGTTGCAAATGTGATCAACAACGATAAGAGCATTAAGGATAAGATCAAAGTTGTATTTATCGAGGACTATCGTGTATCCATCGCAGAGTGGATCTTTGCGGCAGCAGACGTGTCCGAGCAGATTTCTACCGCAAGTAAAGAGGCTTCCGGAACCGGTAACATGAAGTTTATGCTGAACGGTGCGGTTACCATCGGAACGATGGATGGTGCAAATGTAGAGATCGCTGAGGAGGTAGGAGAGGACAACATCTTTATCTTCGGTATGAGCTCTGATGAGGTAATCGAGCACGAGCACAGACGCGACTACAATCCGATGGAAATCTTCAACAATGATCAGGATATCCGTCTGGTGCTGATGCAGATCATCAATGGTTTCTATTCCCAGAATGATACTGAGCTGTTCCGTGATCTGTACAACTCTCTGCTGAACACGCAGAGTACCCAGTATGCAGATACTTACTTCTGTCTGAAGGACTTCCGTTCCTATGCGGAGGCACAGAAACGTGTGGAAGAAGCATACCGTGATGAGGCACGCTGGGCAAAGATGGCTATGATCAACGTATCAAAAGTGGGAAAATTCTCTTCTGACAGAACGATCCAGGAATATGTAGATGATATCTGGAAGCTGGATAAGATTGTCGTAGATATGGATGAGGAGTAGTTTGTTTGCAAATAAAACCCCGGATGACAGAACCTCTGGGGTTTGTCTCTATCTTTCTGTTGAGCTGTTTTGGAGGTTTTGACGTATGGAAAAGAAAGAAGACATGGGTATACTTCCTGTAGATGATTATGCCAATATTGATCTGGACAGAGAAAAGCGCCAGGGACGACAGGAGGTCATCTATGGTGTGGGAAAGACAAAGGAGCAGATTCTTGGAATTGTTCAGGCTATGGCAGACAAAGGAATGAAGAATATACTGATCACCCGTATGGATAAGGAAAAGGCGGATTATGTTGCTGCAGGAGCCGATCTGTTTTATGATGAGCTTTCCGGTATTGGAATTGTAAATAAGACAGAGCTGCCCTTAAAGGGAAATATTGTTATTGTCACCGGCGGCACCAGTGATCTGCCTGTGGCAAAGGAAGCAAAATATACCGCAGAGATCTGTGGCAGTAAAGTAACGCTGCTCAGTGACGTGGGTGTGGCAGGCGTGCATCGTCTGCTGGCACATAAAGAACTTCTGCGCGGAGCCAGAGTGGTGGTTGCCATTGCAGGAATGGAAGGGGCGCTTGCCAGCGTGGTGGGCGGTCTGGTGGATTGCCCGGTGATTGCAGTGCCGACAAGCGTGGGATACGGAGCCAGCTTCGGGGGAGTTTCCGCATTGCTTTCTATGCTCAATTCCTGTGCCAGCGGGGTCAGCGTGGTGAATATTGATAACGGATACGGAGCCGGATATCTGGCGAGCCGGATCAATTTGATGGAAGGCTGTGATGATGCGTAGATTCGTTTTTCGACCACCACGAATTTTTGAAACATGATCATCGACGGAAACAATAAGTTAAGAGTTGCAGAATTAAATATGAAATGATAAAATGACTTGAATTAAATCTTGGAGGACAAAAATTATGATGATAACATCTCCTTCTGCCTGCATTCAGGCGGACAAAGACAATGTTGCAAAAGTAGTTTTGATGCCGGGTGATCCACTGAGAGCTAAATTTATTGCAGAGACATATCTGGAGAATCCGGTACTGTTTAATGATGTGCGCAATATGCTGGGATACACCGGAACATACAAAGGAAAAAAGATTTCTGTTATGGGAAGCGGTATGGGGGTTCCTTCTATGTGCCTGTATGCCACAGAGTTGTACAACTTCTTTGATGTTGAGGCTATTATCCGGGTAGGCTCTGCCGGAGCTTTGGCAGACGGTATTGAGCTGAAGGACGTGGTAGTAGCCATGAGTGCATGCACAAACTCTGACTATGCGCATCACTACAAATTTGACGGTACACTGGCTCCGACCGCCGATTTCGGTCTGCTGCGTGATGCGGTTGAGATTGGCGAGGGTATGAATGCCCAGATGAAGGTTGGCTCCGTATTTACATCCGATCAGTTTTATAATGCAAACACAAATGTAAATGAGGATGCAAAAAAACTGGGTATGATGTGTAAAGAGATGGAGACAGCAGGACTTTACCTGACAGCAACTGCTCTTGGCAAAAAAGCGCTGAGTATTCTGTCTATCTCAGATAAAATTTTCACCGGCGAGGGACTTTCACCACAGGAGATTCGCGAGAGCTTTAACCAGATGATGGAGATCGCACTGGAGACAGCATGGAGAGCGATTGATTAAAGTATATCAGAGATAAAAAACATGTATGAAGAAAAAGGACAATGAAGCTATGTAGTATCTATGAGCGGTCTGTCCATGGATTTGGAAGAGTGTAATATATTCCGTTTAAGATTTGAAAATATTGTAAATCCGGCAGATATAGAGAGTATCCCTATTGGAGATAAAGTTTTTACGCCTTAAGTGTAAAATATAGATGGTATATTATATTTCCCTACAACATTTCATAAGTAATCTGGTTTTTTGAGAGGAACTTCTGCACCAGAATATCCCACTCTTTTTCCAGCATCCGGTCCATGGAAAAGGTGCGGTAGGAAATACCTGTGGTGCAGATCAGTTTCCCATTCTGAAAGGTAAATATCATATTCATGGAGAAAATATCCTGAGCTGTAAAGCTGCTGGCTGTATGGCGCAGGGTATTTTCTATATTCTGAGGAGAGAGGGAAAAGACGAATTTAAAATAAATCGGAGTTTTCTTTCCCCTGATCAGGTCAAAACAATTACCGCGCAGCAGAGAGAAGGGCGCAAAAGCGAGTCCGCCCAGTCCGAGCTCCTCCTGTTCGTCCGCATTATAAAAAGATTTCTGTAAAGAACCGTTGATAGAATAGGTCACATTCTGGGTGATGTCCGCTTCCTGCAAAAGAAAATGATCGCACATCGCAGTGCGCAATAATTTATTCATAAAATCTTTAATTTCCATAATCTGTAATGCAATCATATGTTTCTCCTGAAATTATAGTGGTCGTAAAGCAAAATTAGTGCTAAAATACTCTTATTTAGTTGCCGCTGCGCCCTGGAGAGCTTGATTCTTGGGCTTTTATAGTATACGACTATGCTAAGCTCGGCTGCGCCCTGAGGGGCTTGCCTTGCTAAGCGCCGCTGCATACATGAAAGCAGCCAATCATCTGCGCCCTGGAGGGCTTGATTCTTGGGCTTTCATAGTAAGATATTTCAGGCAAAATTGCAAGAGGATTACAGGAAAAACAGCGGCAGGAAATCACGGAAAAAATATTGGGAAACAGGGAAAGGAGCAGATGAGATATGTATGATAAACTGACGGAATCTGATATCCAAAAGATAAAGGATGAGATCGAGCACCGGAAGCTGGTGATCCGCAAGGAAGCATTGGAGGCGGTGAAGGAAGCGAGAGCCCAAGGTGATCTCAGTGAAAATTTTGAATACAAAGCGGCAAAGCAGTATAAAAACAGCAATGAGAGCAGGATCCGTTATCTGGAGCGCATGTTAAAGACCGCACAGGTGATCACAGATACCGCTGAGGCGGATGAAGTGGGCTTAAACAAGATCGTGGAGGTCTATTTCGAGGAGGATGACGAGACGGAGGAGTATACCATTGTGACGACTGTGCTGGGAAACTCCAGGGCAGGACGTGTCAGCATTGAATCTCCCATCGGGAAGGCTCTTTTGGGACACAAAGCGGGAGATCGTGTCTATGTGGAAATTAACAAAGATGCAGGTTATTATGTGAAAATAAAAAGCATCCGGGAAAATACTGAGGAGTTGGAGCTGCGTAAGTTCTGATCGTGAAGGAAACAGGAAAAGAATTTCCACATTGCATGTTGAAAAAATAAAAGTTTATAAGGATGAAAAAGCATGGATTATGAAGGAATGATTTACCGCCCGCCCAGCGAAGCCTACAGCCTGATCTTACAGGTGACTGTGGGATGTGTACATAACCGCTGTACGTTTTGTACTATGTACAAGGAAAAACAATTTCATATCAAGAGTATGGGACAGATTGAATCGGATTTAAAAGAGGCGGCCCGCCTTTACGGTGCACATGTAAAACGTATTTTTCTGGCGGACGGAGATGCACTGGTGCTTTCCATGGAGAAACTGACAGAGATCTTACGTCTTTGTAAAAAGTACTTTCCGGCGGCGGAGCGCATCACATCCTACGGTACAGCAAGGGATGTATTGCGAAAGACAAAGGATGAATTGCAGGAATTATACAGGCTTGGGCTTCAGATGATCTATATGGGCGCAGAGTCGGGCAGTGATCAGGTGTTGGAGCATATCTGCAAAGGGACGGATGCGGAAACCTTTGTAAAAGCGGCACAGCATCTGCGGGGAACCGGCATCAAAAACAGTGTGACACTGATTTCCGGGTTGGGAGGTCAAAGCCTCCTGGAAGAGCACGCTGTAAAATCGGCGGAGCTGATCACACAGATGAAGCCTGATTATCTGGGTTTTCTCACGCTGATGCTGGAGCCGGGAGCACCGATGCTGTCAGAAGTAAAAAGCGGGGCATTAAAGCTTTTGACACCGGAACAGGTGGTGGAGGAGATGGAGCTGTTTTTAAGACATATCGATGCACAGGGGACGGTATTTCGTTCCAATCATGCATCAAATTATATTTCACTGGCAGGCACACTAAATCAGGACATTTTGGGGATGCTTGAGCAGTTGCAGCGGGCAAAAGAGCGGAATGGATTTCGCAGAGAACATATGCGCAGATTATAAAGGAGACATCATGAAAAAACAATACATTTTATTTGATCTGGATGGGACATTGACAGACCCGAAGGAAGGGATTACAAAAGGAGTGGCACATGCTTTGGCGGCATTTGATATTCAGGTGGAGGATCTGGATACACTGACACCGTTTATAGGTCCGCCTCTTTACGCCAGTTTTTCCGAATTTTATGGATTTGACGAGGCGCAAATAGAGAAAGGGGTCAGAACATACCGGGAATATTATACGGATAAGGGCATGTGGGAAAACTATGTGTATGATGGGATCCCGGAGCTTTTGCAGCATCTGAAGGCGGCAGGAAAGACGATCCTGCTTGCCACTTCCAAGCCGGAGAAAGTTGCAAAACAGATTTTAGAAAAGTTTGAGCTTTTGCAGTATTTTGATTTTGCGGCTGGAGCTGCCATGGATCTGAAAGACCGATATACGAAAGCAGATGTGATTGCCCATGCCCTTGAAATGTGCGGTTCGCCGGATCCGTCGGATATCGTTATGGTGGGAGACCGCAGATTTGATGTGGAAGGAGCGGCACCTTTTGGAATCGAGACCATTGGTGTCACATACGGATACGGAACGAAAGAAGAGCTGGAGGAGGCGGGAGCTGTCTGTACGGTCCGCAACGTAGTACAGTTGGAGGCGGTTTTGCTGGATAAGAAATCTCCTTTGACGACCCTGTGCTATATTGAGCGGGATGGAAAATATCTGATGATGCACCGCACCAAAAAAGAGACGGATATTAACAGGGAAAAATGGATCGGCATCGGCGGCCATTTTGAACCGAATGAAAGTCCGGAGGACTGTGTGCTGCGGGAGGTAAGAGAGGAGACAAACCTCACATTGACAGATTATAAGCTCCGTGGTATTGTGACGTTTATCAGTGATGATTATCAGACGGAGTATATGCATCTTTATACGTCGACCGGATTTGAGGGAGAACTTGCGTCGGATTGCTGTGAAGGAGAGCTTGCGTGGGTGGACAAATCTGCTGTCTATGATCTGCCAATCTGGGAGGGAGATAAAATTTTCTTTCGGCTGCTGGAAGAGAGAGAGGATTTCTTTTCACTCAAGCTCACCTATATAAATGGTAAATTGAAAGAGGCAGTTCTGGATGGAAAAAAGATGGAACAGGCAGAGTGATAAATGATAAAGGAGAAGGACAAATGATCAATTTCAAACTGGATATCGACAGGAACATTATCGAGTTGGATTCCTCTTTTACGTCCGCAGATAACTTTGCGGAGGAGATGATCCTTATGATCAATACAATCATCAACGTGACTGCGTATCAGGGTACGCAGGGAGATATCGAACGCGGAAGAAAATTTGCAGATCAGTTAAAGGCTGTGATCGCAGAAGGGTTGGATAAGGATTGCGAGTATGAAAAATTTGCTTCCGAGCAATAGTGTATACCAAGGTTGATATATCGTACATGACAAAATGCATAATTTAGAAGAAATAGTTTGGCTGTAAAACATGCAGTCAGACTATTTTTTTTTGGTATTTTTCACAATATTTGTCTGGTTCCCAATAATATATTGATTTTAAACACGAAAAGTGGTAGTCTTTTGGTATACCAATAAAATACGAAGAAAAAACCAACGAAAGACTAAGGTTTTAAAATTAGGTGATGGACAGGAAAGGAAGGTAGGTTCATGGGTAAATCAATCATAGAGAAGCTGAGTGGTGTCCGAAACAGCGCCCTGGCAGACAAAACCACAAGTGTTTTGAACAAGACAGCTCTCACAGGAACTTTGTTTGTGCTGGATAAGATGTTGAACGGTCTTGCAGCAGCATGTCCGGCATTTCAGGACGAGTGGAAGGATAAGGAGCTGAAGGTACAGATCCGCATCAGCGACAACAGCGCCGGACGCCTGATCGTATTTTCCGGTGGAAAAGTAACAGGAAAAAACGGAATTTTCCGTGACGCACAGGTAGATATGGTGTTTGCAGAGGAAAAAGTGGCGATGCGCGTTATGACCGGAATGATGATGGGTAAGCAGGATGAATTTGTAAACGCCGCAAAGGCAGGCGGATTGGCATTAAACGGTCCGGATGAGGAGGCAATGTGGTTTTCCAGTCTGCTTTTGAAGGTATTTGCCTTTGATGTATTGTATCTGAAAAATTACGGAACAAAAATGCCAAACGGTGAGATGCGCTATGTGAATGCGACAAACGGAGGCCCGCTTTTTGTGTATGTAAAGGATGGAAAGATCGTTCGCATGACACCCATTGAGTTTGATGAGGAGGATGCCGAGCCCTGGACGATTACTGCAAAGGGGAAAAAGTTCACGCCTCCGAAACGGGCAACGGTGGCTCCTTACGCTTTCTGGAAGTCACTGATCTATTCCGAAGACAGACTGCTTTATCCGATGAAACGTGTAGATTTTGACCCGGATGGAGAGCGTCATCCGGAGAACAGAGGCATTTCCGGTTACGAGCGGATCTCATGGGATGAGGCTCTTGATATAGTGTCAAAAGAGATTGTGCGCATCCGAAAAGAAAATGGTCCCGGATCCGTATTTTTCACCTGCGGTTCCCATCATACATGGGGAAATATCGGTTATTACTTAAGTGCGGCAAAGAGATTTTTTAACTGTCTCGGTGCGACCACCGCACTGTTGAATCCAGATAGCTGGGAGGGCTTTGCATGGGGCGCAAGTCATCACTATGGCGGTTCTGCCAGAAACGGTGGATGCGAAACCTATTCAACGGTAGAAGATTGTATGCAGAATTCGGATATGATCGTATTCTGGTCCTCTGACCCGGAGACAACCGGAGGTGTGTATGGCGCGCAGGAAGGAACCATTCGCCGTTCCTGGATCAAAGATCTCGGTATTAAGACGGTACATATCGATCCATATGAAAATTCCACGGCTGCCTTTGTGGGCGGGCGCTGGATTGCTCCGAAACCGGGCACAGATGCAGCTATGGCGATCGCCATCGCAAATGTATGGATGAACGAGGGTACTTACGATAAAGAATATGTAGCTGAAAGAACCTATGGCTTTGAAAAATGGGAAGCATATGTGCTTGGTGAGACAGACGGTATTCCGAAAACACCGGAATGGCAGGAAGATATCACGGGTGTTCCCGCAAGAATCGTTCGGGCATTGGCTCAGGAATGGGCAAAAAATAAGACATATCTGGCATGTGGCGGCATTACCTCCTTCGGTGGAGCCGGGCGCGTGGCATTCGGCACCGAGTGGGCGCGGGCTATGGTCTGTCTTGTATTTATGCAGGGGTGCGGAAAACCGGGTATTAACTTTGGAGGACTGCAGTATGGTACGCCTCTGGATACGAGATTCTGGTTTCCGGGTTATGCCGACGGAGGTTTCTCCGGTGACTTTATCGGTTCCGGTGCAGGTGTAGCGCTGTATAACCGTATGCCACAGTCCCCATCCGTAAACTCCGAATATCAGCAGATTCCAAGACTCCGGATTCCGGAGGCGATCATGGAGAAGCATGCAAAAGCGCATAATATGCCGGTGTATTCTGTACACGGACAGTTCTGTGAAGTGGAATATCCCGCGCCGGGTCATTCTCCGGTAAAAATGTATTATAAATACGGTGGTTCCCATATCGGAACACAGCCTCAGTCCAAACGTTTTGCACAGATGTATCGCACGGACAGTCTGGATTTTGTAGTAAATCAGTCTATTTGGTTTGAGGGCGAGGCCAAATTTGCGGATATCCTGCTTCCGGCTTGTACCAACTTTGAGCGTTGGGATATTGCAGAATCCGGCAGCTGCGGAGGATATATCGAAAAATCCTATTTACAGAATAATCACCGGGTATGTTTCATTCAGCATAAGTGTATTGAACCTCTGGGAGAATCCAGATCCGATTTTGATATTTTCCAGGCAGTTGCAAACCGGTTAGGTCTGTGGCAGGTATTCTCCGAGGGCAATAGCGAATACGACTGGGCGAAAAGATATTTCGATGCAACGGATCTGAAGAAGCGGGTATCTTGGCGCCATTTATTGAAAAAAGGCTATTACGTTGTTCCTCCTCTTCCCGAGGACAGACGCGATCCGGTTGCCTTCAGCTGGTTTGCAAAGGGAATCAAAAAGGATACGCCGGAGCTGTCACCGCTTCCGTCCGAATATTATGGACGTTACAACGAGGGATTGCAGACACCGTCCGGTCTTTTCGAGTTTGAAGCCCAGACCTTAAAGCGTTTTGACCCGGATGATGAGGAGAGAAGACCGCTCTGTATGTATCATCCGTCCTGGGAAGGCTGCGAGTCAACCGAAATGTATGAGAAATATCCGTTACAGCTTATTTCTCCCCATTCCAAGTACAGCTTTCATACTATGGGAGACGGTAAAAATTCCAATGTGAATGATATTGAGGAACACAGAAAGCTGATCAATGGATTCCGTTACTGGATTTTCCGTATGAATCCGAAGGATGCGGCAGCACGGGGACTGAAAGAGGACGATATCGTAGAAGTGTACAATGACAGAGGAAACGTGCTTTGTGCTTTGCAGATTACAGAGCGTGTTCCGTCCGGTACCGTACATTCCTTTGAGGCATGTGCAGACTATATTCCGCTTGGTGAACCGGGCGGTGACGGTGTGGTAGAAAAGAACGGATGTATCAATAACCTGACAAGCAAGCGCTTCATCGTAAAACACGCACATGGAATGAGTGCAAACTCCTGTCTGGTGGAAGTTCGTAAATGGGAAGGAGAAGAAAAATAATGAAAAAATGGCATATGGTAGTGGACCTTGCAAAATGTGTGGGATGTTATAACTGCCTGCTGGCATGCAAGGACGAGCATGTAGGAAACTCCTGGCTTCCATATACGGACAGCCAGCAGAATCATGAGGATAAGTGGATCAATCCAAAGCGGGTGGAGCGGGGCAGCGTCCCTTATACGGAGGTTGCCTTTGTGACCCAGACCTGTCAGCATTGCGATAGTGCACCCTGCGCAATGAAATGTCCGGAGGCGGTGACGAAGAGGGCGGACGGGAT
This sequence comes from uncultured Lachnospiraceae bacterium, assembly GCA_964428795.1. GTDB lineage: Bacteria > Bacillota > Clostridia > Lachnospirales > Lachnospiraceae > CAYRZL01. The sequence goes on from CAYRZL010000021.1 coordinate 19,766, forward strand.
CGTACTGCTGGATGCTGCCCGGGCGAGAGGCAACCGGAATCTGGTGGAGGCATGTCCTTACGGAAATATTCACTGGAATGAGGAATTGCAGACCGCACAGAAATGTACCATGTGTGCGCATCTTCTGGATGAGGGGTGGAAGGAGCCGCGCTGCGTGCAGGCATGTCCCCTCCGGGCGCTGAGTGTTGTGTATTGTGAGGACAGTGAATTTGAAAGAATCATAGAAAAACAGAAATTAAAACCGATCACCGATGGAAGCAACCAGCCCCGTGTGCTTTACCGTAATCTGTATAAATATAACAAATGCTTTGTGGCAGGTGCGTTGTGTTATATGGATGGTGAGATCGAGAGGGCCGCTACGGAGGCGAAAATCAAGCTTTCCATGAACGGTGTGTTATTAAAAGAGACCTATGCAGACTTCCTTGGGGAGTTCAAGCTGGACCGCCTGCCGAAAAACAGCGGTACATATAAACTGGAATTTTCCATGCCGGGTTATAAATCAATAGAGACAGAGGTGGAGATCAAAGAGGAAAGTCCGAATCTGGGATGCTTTACCTTTGAGTGTGCTTAGAACAATGGTACAGGAAGTGAACAACCTTCTTTCAGAGGGATATGAGATGTGGGAAGGGTATGGATTTGTGAGACTGACAGAGGAAGAGAAAATCCGGGTGATAGAGACAGCGGCTGACTCCTGTAGGATCGATAGATTAAAAAAAGATTATGGGGCAGCCTGTCAGAGCTTTTTCCTGTTTCGAAGACTTCATGAGATGACGGAAGCGGAACCGGAGCGGGCGACGCTTTTGGGGGACTATTTTTTCAGCCGGTTTTCACACCATCTGATTCCCATTGACAGTACCCGTCTGATCGACCTGTTTTCGGAGTATCTGAAAGAAGATACGAAGAGATGGTTTGAGAAAGGTGAGAAATTGGTTCTGTCAGAGTATCTGGATTTTGTGAAAAGGGCTGCATCGCAAATATGAAAGGACAGTGCAGATATGGACCCCGGTTTGAAGTATCAGGTAAAAAAACAATTAAATAATAATGATCTGTATAACCGGATGCAGACTGCCATCCGGGAGATGGAAGCACAGCTTGGCACGCTTTGCAGATCAGACCAGACAAAAATGGCAGAAAATCTGGAACGCATTGTGATGGCAGGAGGAAAGCGTCTTCGTCCGTCACTGGCATGGATCTGTCATGAAATGGGAGAAAGCGGGAAGAAAAAAGAGATTATTCCGCTGATGTGTATGCTGGAGCTGATGCACACTGCTTCGCTGATCCATGATGATGTGGTGGATCATGCACCGATACGAAGAGGTGTGGTCACGATTCATGAGACCACAAACCGTATTCTTGCAGTGCAGAGCGGCGATTTTTTGCTGGCGAGAGCCATGGAATATCTTCATATTTACCGGGGAACCGGGATCAATGAAGCGTTGGCAGACATTTCCACCCAGATGTGTCTGGGGGAATTTCAGCAGATGGAAAGTTTGTTTGATACAAAAAAGCAGAATCAGAGAACCTATTACCAGCAGATTCGCAGAAAAACCGCTTATCTGATCGCGATGAGCTGCTACTGCGGAGCCCTTGCGGGAGGGCTCGATGCAAAACAGTGTGAGGCGCTGCGGGATTATGGAGAGCAGCTTGGAATTGCTTTTCAGCTTAAGGATGATATTCTGGATTTTTCAGGGACGGATCTGTTTGGAAAATCTGCCGGACAGGATATTCGCCGGGGGATCTTTACACTTCCTGTGCTGTATGCTTTTCACACGAATCCGGATGAGGAGATGGAACGTCTTGCGGCAAAGAGAAATAAAACACAGAAGGATATGGACACACTGATGAACTATGTGTCGCAATCAAAAGGAATAGAACACACGGAATTTCAGATACGTGTATGCAGCTATCGGGCGATCAATGCATTGAGGATACTGCCGGAGTGCAGGCAGAAGGATGCACTGATCGCAATGGCGCAGACGTTGAAGAAGCGAAATATATAAGGAGAAAAAAGATGGATGTAGCCTTGAATCAAAACAGTCAGAGAGCATTGGCAAAAAGAATTGCCGATGAATCAGGGGTGAACCTTGCAGATTGTTATCAGTGCGGCAAATGCTCCGGCGGATGTCCGATGGCAAGAGGCATGGATCTCATGCCTCGTCAGATCGTTCATTATATGCAGCTCGGTATGATGACGCCGATCTTAAAATCAAAGACAATCTGGATCTGTGCCGCCTGTCATACCTGTGTGGACAGGTGTCCTCACGACATCAATCTGCCGGGGCTGATTGAACGTTCCCGTATGGAAGCAAAGAAGCGTGGAATGATAGCGGTACAGGAGGTAGATAAGTTTACGGATATTTTCCTGGAAAATGTAAAAATGTTCGGCAAGAATCAGGAAGCGGTCATGGAAGGCTTATACAATGTAACCACGGGGCATTTCCTTCAGGATATGAAAAATGTTCCCCATATGCTGAAGCATAAGATCGTGGGTCCGGAGCTGAATATGACTAAGGGTGCCGCACAAGTGAAGGAACTGATGGAGAGAGCAGAAGAAAGGAGTCTTGAATAATGCAGTTTTCTTATTACCCGGGATGTTCTATGGATACGACCGGAATTACATACAAAAAATCCATAGAATATATATGCGGCAAGATCGGGATGGTACTGTATGAGATTCCGGATTGGAATTGCTGTGGTGCAACCTGTGCCCATTCGAAAAACGAAAAAGTTGCCCTTGCCCTGCCTGCAAGAAACCTTGCGCTGGCGGAGGAGGAAGGTCGGGATCTTGATATTGCAGTGCCTTGCGCCTCCTGTTATTCCCGCATGAAGCATACGGTATATGCCGCCAGAAAGGATGAGACGGTCAGACAGGAGCTGGAGGAGATCATTCGGATGCCTTATAAGGCGAAGGCGGACGTGCTGAATTTTCTTGAGATATTTGCAAAACCGGAGATAAAACGTCTCTGTAAGGAGAAAATGTACCGCTCCTTAAAGGGCATGAGAGTGGCTTGTTATTATGGATGTCTCACTTCCAGACCGGTGGAAATCACAGGTGCATCTTCTACGGAAGAACCCATGGAGATGGATGAGATCATTGCCCTGACGGATGCCATCCCTGTGGAATGGGATTTTAAAACCGAATGCTGCGGAGCCAGTCATCAGGTGGATGCGCCAAAAATAGCAAGGCCTCAGCTTGACCGGATCCTGCGCAATGCCCAGGCAAACGGAGCCCAGGCGATTATTACAGCCTGTCCATTGTGCAATCTAAACCTGGATATGCGCGAGGGTGAATTGAACGAAAAGAATCATACAAGATATAACCTGCCGATCTATCAGTTTACGGAGCTTTTGGCAGTATGCATGGGAGCAGGAGCAAAAGATATCGGAATCCATAAGCATTTCTTCCCTGCTTTTGATCTTATAAATGAGTATTTGAGAAAGGCGGGTGATACCGTATGAGTCGGATAGGTGTATTTGTCTGCCACTGCGGAACAAACATTGCCGGGACCGTGGATGTAGAGCGTGTGGCACGGGCAATGGAAGCTGAGCCGAATGTGGTATATGCCACAGATTATAAATATATGTGTTCCGAGCCGGGACAGGCGATGGTAAAAGAAAAAATTGAAGAATTTAACCTGGATCGAATCGTGATCTGTTCCTGCACTCCCCGTATGCACGAGAATACGTTTCGAAAAATGCTTTCCGGCACAAAGATCAACCCCTATATGCTGGAGATCGCAAATATTCGTGAGCAATGTTCCTGGGTTCATACGGATAAGGAGAAAGCAACGGAAAAAGCCATTGCGCTGGCAAGAATGGCAGTTGCAAAGGTAGACCGAAACAGACCGCTGTACACCTCCACCATTCCGATCCATAAAAAGGCGCTTGTGATCGGCGGCGGTATCGCAGGCATTCAGTGCGCGCTGGATATTGCGGATGCGGGCTACAGGGTTACGCTGCTGGAACGAGAGCCATCCATCGGCGGACGTATGGTTATGCTGGATAAAACATTCCCCACGCTGGACTGCTCGGCATGTATCAGCACGCCCAAGATGGTAGAGGTTTCCGCCCATCCGAACGTTGAGCTGAAAACCTACTGCGAACTGGAAGCGGTCAGCGGTTATGTGGGAAATTTTGAGGTGACCATCAAACAGAAAGCACGTTATGTAAACCATGATCTCTGTACCGGATGCGGGCTTTGTGAGACGAAATGTCCCACCAGGGTGCGCAGTGAGTTCAATCAGGGCATGAGTGAACGGTCAGCCATTTACAAACCGTTTGCACAGGCGGTCCCGGCAAAACCGGTGATCGATGCGGATAGCTGCAGGAAGCTTACAAGCGGAAAATGCGGTCTCTGTGAAAAACTGTGCCCTCTGGGCGCCATCAATTTCGAGGATAAGGAGACAACCTTCACGGAGACATACGGTGCCATCGTGGTTTCCACCGGATATCAGTTGATCCAGTGGCAGAAGCTGTATCCGGAGTATGGAGGAGGCAGATTTCAGGATGTGGTCAGCGGATTACAGTTTGAACGTCTTGTCAATGCATCCGGTCCGACGGAAGGACATATCGTAAGACCGTCTGACGGGATGGAGCCAAAAGATGTGGTGATCGTAAAATGTGTGGGCTCCCGGGATCCGAAAAAAGGAAAGAGATATTGTTCCAGAGCCTGCTGTATGTACGGTGCAAAGCATGCTCATCAGATTCTGGAAAAAATACCGGGCTCCAACGTATATATTTTTTACATGGATGTCCGGACACCGGGCAAAGGCTATGAAGAATTTTATGACCGGACGAGAAATGACGGAGCACACTATGTCCGCGGACGAGTATCAAAGATTTACAGAGAGGGTGGCAAGCTCATCTGTCGGGGAGAGGATTCCCTGTTAAACAAGCAGGTCAGTGTGGAGGCCGATATGGTCATTCTGGAAACCGCCATGGTTCCCGCTGACGGTATCGGAGAGATCGTACATAAGCTCGGTATTTCCATGGATGGGGACGGATGGGTGCAGGAGGCACATCCGAAGCTTCGTCCGGTGGAGACGCAGACCGGAGGCGTATTCTTAGCCGGAACCTGTCAGGGACCGAAGGATATTCCGGATACGGTGGCGCAGGCTTCCGCGGCGGCGGTGAAGGTGTGCGGGCTGTTCTCCAAAGATGAGATGGAGACTTCTCCGATGACAAGTAAATGTAATCAGGAGAAATGCTGCGGATGCGGTCATTGCGTGGCAATGTGTCCGTATAAAGCAATCAGCCTGACAGAGATCGACGGAAGAGACGGAAATAAACGGATCAAGCGGATGGTGGCGGATGTGAATACAGGACTTTGCCAGGGATGCGGATGCTGTGCGGCAGCGTGCAGAACCGGAGCCATTGATCTGCAGGGCTATACGAACGAGCAGATTTTACGGGAGGTGGATGCATTATGTCAGTAGAAAAAAACGAAAATTTTGAACCGCAGATCCTTGCATTTTGCTGTAACTGGTGTACCTATACCGGAGCCGACCTTGCCGGTCTGAACCGCATGAAATACCCGGAAAATGTGCGCGTTATCCGTGTGCCCTGTTCCAGCCGCGTCAATCCTCAGTTTATTCTGAGAGCGTTTCAGAAAGGCTGTGATGGGGTGCTCGTATGCGGATGCCATCCGGGGGACTGTCATTATGCCACCGGAAACTACTTTACAAGAAGAAGATTTATGCTGATGCAGAGACTGCTCGAATACAACGGTATTGATCCGAACCGTTTTCAGGCAAGGTGGATATCCGGTTCCGAGGCGGCAAAATTCCGTGACACGGTGGCGAAAGTTTCGGAGCAGATCAGGGAATTGGGACCAAATAAGAAATTTCAGGAAGAATGGTACAGTCTGGATGAAACAGATATGTTCCTAAATGGAGGAGGTGCCGCAAATGAGTAATATAGAGCATGAACTCCGGGGGAAAGTACACGAATTGCTTGAGACAGGCGCCATCGGCTATTGTATCGGATGGGGAGCGACCCGTTTTGAAGATAAGACAACTCCGGTTTTCATCACAAAGCCGGAGGATGCGGAAAAATTAGTCTGGAACAAATACTGCATCAACGGAACTGCAAAATATCTGCTGGATGACCGGTTTCCGGAAAAAAAGATCGGTATTATCGTCCGGGGATGTGATTCCAGAGCGGTAAACCGTATTGTCAAGGACAAACAGATCAGGCGGGAAGACCTGTATATCATCGGCGTACCCTGTGACGGAAAAGAAAATCCGGTCTGTGAGGGATGCCGGCATAAAAATCCCCTTGTATATGATGTTCTGGTGGGAGAACCGGTGACGGAGACGGTAAACCCGGATCGTTTCAGGGAAGTGGAGGAATTTGAAAAGCTGACGCCGGATGAACGCTATGCGTTCTGGGCAAAACAATATGATAAATGTATCCACTGTTATGCGTGCAGAAATGCCTGTCCGGCATGTAACTGCCGGGAATGTTACGCAGATCAGGCGAGAGAAAACTGGCAGGGCAAACAGAATAACCGCAATTCCAATCAGGTATACGGACTGACCCGCGCCTACCATGTAGGAGACCGCTGTATTGAGTGCGGTGAGTGCGAGCGTGTATGTCCAATGGGACTGCCGATCATGCGCCAGACGAAAAAAATGCTGAAGGACATCAATGATCTGTTCGGTGATTATGAGTGCGGACTGGGAGACGACAGAGAACATGTACTCGGTGCGTTTGATCTCGGTGACAGAGACGGGTTTATGTAAGGGGGGGCGGCAGATATGCAGATAAAAAAATCAGATTTGAATCGGGCATTGGAGATTCTCGCCGCAGATGCAAACGTCTTTGTGCCGGGTGAGATTGAGAACGTAACACGCTTTGTTTTGTGGGAAAACGGTATGGAAGTGAATCTGACCGGGGAAAACACCACGCTTCCGCCGAAAGATATTTTGTTCCCATGCACAGAGAAAATGTACAATTATAAGATGGGAAAATCCATTGAGATTAAGGAAATCGTTTCAAAGCCAAAACAGGTGATCTTTGGTGTGCGTCCCTGTGATATGAGAAGTATCGACTGTATGGACCGCGTATTTCTGGAGAAAGGCTACGTGGACAGCTTTTACAGCCGCAAACGTGAAAATGTGACGCTGTTTGCCATGGGATGCACAAGGGTGTCCCGCACCTGCTTTTGTGATTCCATGGGGCTTGATCCAAATGATGCGCCCAATGCGGATGTGATGATGCATGACGCAGGAGACGCCATTGTGATGGAGGCATACACAGAAAAAGGAGAACAGGCGCTGAAATCCCTTGATTTCCTGCTGGCTGAAGGGACAGCGCGGGCAGCAGAGCCGGTATCCTGTGATCTGAATATACCTGTGACAGATGATCTGCCCGAAAAACTGGGCAGGATGTTTGAACATTCGATATGGGATGAAGTGACAAGAGCCTGTATTGGCTGCGCCACTTGTACTTATGTATGTCCGACATGCTATTGTTTTGATATTGATTCCGATAATCACGGTACGGAAGGAACCAAATACCGCTGTTGGGATTCCTGTATGTTTTCCGATTACAGCAGAATGGCGGGAGGGCATAATCCACGTCCCACAAAAAAGGAGCGTGTCCGCAACCGTTATATGCACAAGCTATCCTTCTTTCACGACAGATATGGACAGCTCCTTTGTGTGGGATGCGGACGATGTATAGAGAAATGCCCGGCACATATGGATATTTCGGCGTTTATCGAAAAGGCTGCGGAGGTGGAAATCAATGAGTGAGATAAATCATGACTGCACTTGTCACGGAAACCCGTTGGTTCCGCAGGTTGCAAAGATCATAAAAATTACGGAGGAGACACCGGATGTGAAAACCTTCCGTATCCAGACCATGGATGGGAGGAAGCCCTTTGATCCTGAGCCCGGTCAGCTCGGTATGATCTCAGCCATCGGTGTCGGAGAGGGAATGTTCTCCATCACTGCCAAGGGAGAGGACTGGATCGAATCGTCCATCAAAAAAGTGGGTGTACTGACGGAAGCTCTTCACGAGATGACGGCGGGACAGCAGATCGGTATCCGGGGTCCATACGGAAATCATTTTCCCTATGAGGCGTTAAAGGGAAAGGATCTGATCTTTATCGGAGGAGGCATCGGTCTTGCACCGGTTCGTTCCCTGATCCGCTATTGTCTGGAACACAGAGAAGATTACGGACATATTGACATCGTGTACGGTTCCAGATCTCCGGAGGATCTTGTGTTCAAGGAGGATCTGTTTGAAAACTGGCCAAATGAACCGGATACCCGGGTGGAGGTTACGGTTGACAGAGGAAACGCAGAATGGAACGGAAATGTGGGATTTGTTCCGGCATATGTGGAGGAGCTTGCTTTCTCGCCGGAGAATAAGAAGGTAATATTATGCGGACCGCCGATTATGATAAAATTCACATCAGAAGCCTTGCTCCGTATGGGCTTTGAGAAAGAGGATGTTATCACAACCCTGGAAATGCGCATGAAATGCGGTGTGGGTAAATGCGGACGCTGCAATCTGGGCGGTAAGTTCATCTGTCTGGATGGACCTGTGTTTGATCTGGCAGAGCTGGATGAGCTTCCGGATGAGAAATAGCTTGGAGGAAATATATGTTTTTCAAGTCGGCGAAACAGCGGAAAACAGAAAAGGTGCACAAATCCTATCAGGAGATCAGCGATGACTATGATGTGATCAACGATATCACCAGTCTGGGGATGCATCGCCTTTGGAAATACAAAATTGCAGGGGAAGTAAAAGCCGGGAAATTTCATCGGATTCTGGATCTGTGTTGCGGAACCGGGGATATGGCGCTGATTCTGGCAAAGGGCAATCCGGGAGCTGTGGTTACCGGAGTGGATTTTTCCGGGGAGATGCTGAAGGTGGCACAGAAGCGAAGGGAAAAGCAGGAGCTTCAGAATCTGGTCTTTCAGCAGGGTAATGCGGAGCGGCTTAATTTCCCCGACGGATATTTTGACTGCGTGGTTATTTCCTTCGGACTGCGAAGTGTGGCAGACTGTGAGGCGGTATTGCGGGAAATATACCGGCTGGTGCGTCCGGGGGGCTTTGTGTACTGTCTGGAACGTTTTTGTCCGGAGGATCACAGGGCAAAGACAGCCTATAATGCCTATCATAATCTGGTCATTCCTGCTGTCAGCGGAGCATTGACCGGAAAGGGAACTCAGTTTCGCCAGGTGAGCGGTACCGGAAAAAGAGCGTTTGACCGTAGAGAGCTGGCAGCGCTCATGCAGAAAACCGGGTGGAAAAAAGTAGGATATGCAGACCAACTGGGCGGCGTTGCGGTGTGTCACCGGGCGCAGAAGCTTAAGCGGGCTGCAGGATAAGAATATATGTCAAAAAGTGTGTCAAAAAGACAGAAAGGACGGACAAGATGAAAAAGTTTTTGAAAACAGTATTTGCATTGACGGTGATCGGTGTGATCGCATACAAGGCGTATCAGTATTTTACAAAGGAAGAAGAATACGAAGAGTTTGATGACAATGCAGACGGAGCTGAGTTTGATATCGAGGCGGAGGCAGAGGAGTCGCTGGCAGATAGGATCAAAGCGGCAGCAAAAAAAGTCGTAGATTAAATGAATAAAATAACATTCTGGTTTCAAAACGCCCGTCCGGTTTCACTGCCGCAAAGTGTCATGCCTGCGGTGGTGGCTTACTGTCTCGCACTCAGGCAGCCCCGGTTTTGCTGGTGGCTTGGGATTCTGGCAATTTTCGGCGGATGTATGGCACATCTCGGGATGAATCTGGCGGACGATTATTTTGACTATCGAAAAAAAGAGACAGGTTTTCGCGACAGTCTTGCAAGAGAGGGGATTCGCGCGAGAACAGCCAAATGTCCTTATATTGTAAGCGGGGAAGCTACCGTGAAACAGACATTGGCAGCAGCGGTTTCGTTTGGGATTCTGGCATTGATTCCCGGTGTGATCGTGCTGGGATTTCGGGGATGGATCATTCTTCTCATCGTTCTGGTCGGTATCTTATTGGGAGAATCCTATTCCGGAGATCCGCTGAGACTCAGCTATCGGGGGATGGGGGAGCCGGACATTGGAGTGATGTTCGGGCCTCTTTTGATGGCGGGTGTGTATTATGCTTCCTGCGGCACATTTTCCTGGGATCTTGCAGCCCCTGCGGTGAGTATGGGGCTGCTTGTCACAAATATTCTGTATGTTCATTCCGTTCTGGATTATGAGGCGGATGTGCGTGCAGGAAAGGTGACACTGGCAGCATTGATCAAAAGCCGGGGAGGAAGGCTGGCAGCGCTGGCGGTTTTTCTGTTTTTCCCTTATGTCCTGACCGTTGTGCTTGTGGCTTGTGGGAAGACCAGTCCCTGGTATCTGCTTGTGTTTGTTACCCTGGTGTGGGCGGTGAAATTATTCTCGTCCATGTATGATTATACGGTGCATCCCGAGGCGGAGGTGGCATTTCGGGGCTGGTATGGTCCCATGAGACACTGGGAACAGCTATGCGGGATGAAGCTGGACTGGTTTATGTTTCGCTGGTATTTATCCAGAAATCTGCTGACCGCATTTGCATTTGTGTATATTCTGGTATCGGTGGGACTGGCTGTATTTGGAGGATAAGGGATGATGAAGGAAATTACCTATCTGCCTGTATGGTATTTTGAAAATAAATTTCTGAAAAAGAAAAAGCCATTGCAGACTGTGCTTTTCCTGACCGATTACTGTAATCTGAGCTGTAAGCATTGCAGCGCAGACGGACATGGCGGTACTATCATGAAGCCTTACGGACAGATCCGGGAGGAGTTGCATTATGCTTATGAGCAGGGATCAAGATTTGTGGATTTTGAGGGCGGAGAGCCTACCCTGTGGAGAGATGGTGCTTACTGCCTGAATGATCTGATCCTGCTTGCAAAAGAGATCGGTTTTTTTTCCACTACGGTAACCACAAACGGTCAGATCCCCTTCGGCCATCTGAAGGCGGATACTATCTGGGTCAGTCTGGACGGATATAAGAAATATCATGACATGATCCGGGGAGAAGGGGCGTTTGAAAAATTGGATAAGCATATTGCGTCCTGTCATCATCCGGCGGTCAGTGTCAATATGGCGATCAATCGGCTGAATTACCGTTCTGTACCGGATGTGATCAGATATGCTTCGGCAAATCCGCATATTCAGTCGGTTTCGCTAAATTTCCACACACCCTATCCGGGCACGGAGCATATGATGCTGGACTGGGATACAAGAGATCGTGTAATCCGCCGCATTCTTCGCATGAAAAAAGAGGGGTACGCTGTTATGAACAGTGTGTCCGGTCTGAAATGCATGAAACAGCGTGATTTTAAAAAGTCCTGCTGGATCTCGAATTTTATTCTGACGGATGGCACCAGGCTTGCGCAATGTCCGGGAAAAACAGCCGGAATCTGTGACAGGTGCGGTTTTTCCATGGCAGGAGAGATGGCAAGCCTCATGAAGCTGAGACCGGATACGGTGCTGGCTGGATTAAAACTTCGGATGTAGGTTTAGGAGGAAACGCGGGAATGAATGAGATCATACATTTTCTGGCAGGACCGGTGATCGGCGGTATCATTGGATATTTTACAAATTTTATTGCCATAAAGATGCTGTTTCGTCCAAGACATGAAGTGAAGATCGGAAATTTTACATTGCCCTTTACGCCGGGCATAATTCCAAAGCGAAAAGATCAGCTTGCAAGAGCTATCGGTGAGACGGTAGCGGAAAAGGTTTTTACTGAGGAGGATATTCAGCAGATTTTTTTGTCGGACGGAATGACGGAGGCAGTGGCAGAGGGTTTTATGGATACGATCTATCGGGGACAGAGCAGTATTTCTTTGCAGGAATTACTGGACGGTATCCTGTCAGAGTATGAGATGGAGGACTTTCAGAAAAATCTGGATGACACTATGCGCCGAAAGGTGCACATGACGATCAACCGGACAGATATAGGCGAGCGTGTCTCGGTAGAATGTTCGAAATTGCTGAGAGAGAAAGTCCGGGGGACCGTGGCAGCGAAGCTTTTAACCGGGGAGCGGATCTCTTCTATTTCAGATTATGTGGGAAAACATATGCAGCAGTATACAAAGGAACAGGCGGAAACACTGATCATTCCCATTGTGCGTAAGGAGATCACGCAGACATTTGAAACTCCTTTGGATGAATTGTGTACAGACATAAAGGTGGAAAAAGAGCAGATAAAAGAGCTGCTGAGAAGAAGTTACCGAAAATATATTTCACAATACAGTATAAAGATGGTGAAGCTGTTTGATATTGCCTCTCTTACGGAAAATAAGATCATTGCGTTTCAGGTGGAGGAAATCGAAGCGCTTGTAAATCAAACGATCAAAAAGGAGATGCAGGCAGTGATCAATCTTGGGGCTGTGCTGGGAGTGATAATTGGATTGGTGAATGCGTTTATATGAGCGTGTATTGAAAATATTATAAAATGCTGTAAATGTTGTGGTATCGTAGGGTATCACAGCATTTTTATTTTATGTAAACAAGAATTTCATCAATAAATCGTTCCAGTTGGGCATAATACTGAGTGTCAAGGTAAAGCTCTTTTGCCAGTTCTTCCTGGGTCATATGATTAAGCAGGCGGTATTTTTTGATGTTCTGTGATATTGCATTGTTTCCGTTCTTTTTCATCATGAGGCTCCTCCTACTCCCTAAATTTAACTTGTTTGTACATAAAAAAACATGGTAATATATGTTATATATACTATTGCAAATTGCTATATTGGGTGATACGATAATAGCGGTTCATACGAATGATCAGGAAATGCAGGCATCTAACATATATTTTGTGCGGATGCGTATAAAAGCAAAATAAGAATAGAATGTAAAGGAGATAATTGTTATGAAAAGCAGGATAACCAAATTGTTTCTGGCGGCAGCTTTGGGTATGATGACGATCGCACTGCCTGTAAATGCAGCACAGGACATGGATACT
>CAYRZL010000022.1:0-32581 GCA_964428795.1 uncultured Lachnospiraceae bacterium
ACAGCGAAGCGCCCGACAGCGAAGCATCGCGCAGCCACCAGTTGTAAGCGGCATACCATTTTGCGTTACCCAAGTATAGATATCCTCTGCTGCTCTCATTGGTATTTCGCCACAAGTCACCGACTTGCATTCCACTTGCTTCCGCGTCTGGCTGAGTCGCCGCAGAAACATACTGGAATCCCTCCCGCAAGTACATGCCTTCACCACGGAACTTGTTGCGATTCAGATCACTTGTAAACCACGGCACCTGTTTACCTTCGTAAACATACGGTTCTGTACTCGTTCCATTCATCTCCACGATGTTTGGAATGAACAAATAGTCATCACTGATGACTATATCGCTGCTGGTATCACCAGCAGTTGCTGATGTTCTTACTTGCTTTATTATCGCTCTCCACTGCGTGGGGAACGCATTATATAATCTGCTGTTCATCCATTCACGCATTGCACTGGCTTCCCAACCGCCCGTCGTAACATTCGTAGTGTTCATACCACGAATGCCATCCAAAAGATGTCGGCAGATAAAATCAATGCTTGTCTTCTTCGTCGTATCACTGCTTAGGCGATACAGTTCCGTTCCGGCAACTTGGAACACACAGTTTTCACGCGGGAACGATACCATTTTCCGTGCAACTGCGTCGCCAAGATCGCCGTACCAAACGCGACCGTACCACAGTGTACCAGTCGCATAATCCTCGGCTGTTCCACCCGGATTCTTCCACGCGCCCAAACACAATTCTGCATCTGTCAGGTTTGCAATAGATTTTGTCAGCGTAGATACAGTCGGATTAGCGGCATATGGATTAGCTGTGTATGCTGTCGCAAATGTATCTCCTGCACGATGCCTCAACACTTGAATATCTCGATACGTTGTGCGGCTGGATTTCAGGCTGTTCGTGCCCCACTGTACGGTCGGACCGCTATTGTACGTGAACTTAAAACCGCAATAACCATCTTCTTCAAAGCATCCAACCATGCACTGCCCGGTTGTTGTCACTTCATACTGGCAGTCAACCACGATTGTCCAGTCGGAATCTTCTTGCATAAGTTGTATACCAGTTTCAATACATGTCTGCCCATCGAATTTTACATTTTCAGCAAGCACTACGTTTTCAACGTTATCAAATTCCGGCATATATCCCAGCCGGATTTTAACTTCATCCTGCACGGACACATAGTTGCCTGCCATGCCCGACTTTGCGACGCCGTAAATCTGCGCTTCGTTCATCTCGGCAATGTCTGTTCCTGCATTTGGCAATGCTCCGCTTATCCAGATCGGATCAACTACCACATCCTCTGTGACGCAACCAGTAGACTTATTCCAGTCGCTGAACAGATAATAAACATATGCACTTTCTTCATCTGTACGTTCTGGAGTTGCACTGGTATAAACAGCTTCCGCGCCGTAGTCAACCGTCTGTGTTTCCAATACAGTACTGCTCGGATATCCGCGCCACTGGACGGTATACTTACGGGCTTCTTCCGCATACGTTGCCGTAATTGTTTTAGCTGCTGTAATCATATTCAGCGTGCTATCCCAGCCGGAATAGGTATACACCGTTGATTCTGTCATCGGACGTGTCGGGGTATCAATCAGACCAGTTGCAACAGGATCAGGCGCACTCTCGCCACGGTCTACATAGACCTGATATAAAATCGTACCATCGTAATTCATGAACGTCACAAGATACTGCTGAATCATTGTATCATAGGTGATTGCCAAGTCTTCCCATGCCTCGTTGTAACTGGTCAACTTCGACTGTCTCATGACAGGGACATATGCCGCACCAGATAGTACTGACACCTCAGTATTGTACTCGTTTTCGTCCATTCCCTTAATTGCCAGCAATCGGTCAAGAATATCGGTATTGGTCAGCAGCCAATCAATCCCCAATGCACGTAGACGGTTCAGATTTGTCGCCGCCTGAACAAGCGCAAGGGTGTCAAGCGTATCACAGTTTTCGACGCGCAGTGTGGTCAAATTTTCATAGCTCTGCATGGTGAAATCGATCAGTTTTTCAAGATTACGCAAAGTGAGTGATACAGGCGCAGGCAGATGCGCCGTTTCCAGAACACCGCCGTTTGCAAATGCTACGCCGGTAATGCCGGAATTCTCGGCAAGAAATTCTGTCAGGCCGACACAGCCGGTCAATGAGATTGTCTTTGCAAGGTTCGGGCAATTCTGCAAGTTCAATTTTTTCAGCATGACATTGTTGCCAACTGAAAAATCTGTCAGGTTGGTGTTGGAATATCCCTCCACGTCCGAACCAATCAGAATTGTTTCCAGTTTTGTTGCCGCTGCAAAATTACAGTAGCCTACATATAGGCAGGACAAGTCACCAATCTCCTGTATCATCGACGCAGAATACGGATAGATTTCTGTATCATTCAGTGCGCCAATAGCTGAAAAATCCAACGTATACGCTACACCGCGCTGCGCGCGCACCTTCTGTGTCACCGAGCCTGCCTTAACAGCAAGGTATATAGAAGCATACGGAACCATGACAATTTTTGATTCCGGCTTCACGCCAGCCCACTGCGTCGGCGTGTATCCGCGCAGGGTAATCGCATCCGAAGTGCAAACACTGCCGAGGTATTTACTTGACATATATTTTTCTTGATATGTCTCAAACTGTCTGCGCTGATGCTGCTTGTCTCCATACAGCATCGGCAGATACGATGTAGTACCGCTGTCCTCATACGGACGCAGATATTTACGCCGCATGTCTGCATTGACCAGACGTTCCGGCTTAACAGACTGATAATCCTCAAATTTTTTAATGATCCGCTTCGCGTCCCATGCACCGGCGCTTTCCCGATCGAGGAACATTGCTTGCAGACGATCAAACATAAAGTCACGGATATTGCACCAGATAACGGAATCCGCGCCGTTGAATACGGATTTCGTACCGATAGTATCAATGTCTTCTAGGCCATAGGTCAGCGTCAACCCGCCTTCATTATCATTTCCGTCTGCTGTGTCGTTGTCGTAATCCTGCAAGCACTCCCACAGTATGCCATCACGTGTGCCCCAGAATACATTCTTGGCACGGTTATCAACCATCTCGTGACGCTCCGTAAACAGATAATGGAACATCATTGCATCGGAAATGAAATGGTCATCAAACTCAGCCAGGAATTTTGCCTTGCGGTATTCGGCGGTATCGGCTGTGTAGGTAACACCATCATAGGTAACGGATGCTGCTAACGCATTTCCAGTAGCCTGTACAGTATCTGTAGCATTTACCCACGTGACCATATCGATGAAAGATTGTTTTTGCAGATCGGTACCGTCGCCAAACCGGAACTCAAATGTCCCATTTCCGTCAAACAGTTCTGCTGAGAAATCAGCCGACTTAAACCGTGCCAGATCAGTCGTGTTGTTCAGAACTTCGATGACACAATCATATGGATTGGTGGCATCATTTCCCAGTACCTCCGGCGTCTTCTTACTGTTGCCGAAATCGCCGCAGGCATAAAAGTGCAACTTGCCGTCCGTGAACTCGGCTGCATTGGCTACGTCGGTTTCCTGCACGAAAATAACATTCGGATGAAATTCCATCGTATCGCGGATACGCGGATCATTCCTTCTTGCGTCATAAAGGAACGGCTGATATGTGTTGTAATCATCGGCCAAACACGCATTATTGGCATTTTCCGACGATGCCACATTAACCTTGTTGTTAAAGTAGTCTACAGGGTATGAATCATCTGTCATACCGTATTTTTCTGACTGCGTGCCATCGTCGAACACGAATACACCATTGCAGTCATAGTCCAGATTGCGTCCGGAATCGCCGTAATACTCAGACGAAGTACCCTGTCCACAGTGCGTCACATCTTCGTTGATCCAGTTGTGTTTATCGCCGCCGTTTTTCCAAATCTGCTGGAGCGTACCCCCTGTGACCTTGTCTTTTTTGCCGGTGGTAAAACGTGGGACGCGCAGGATATGAATGCGCAGATCAGGGCAAGCCTCGGCCAGGATATCAGGATCAATATCGCCGGACGTGTTGACGATCTGATTGCGCTCATATCGCGCTATCATCTCCTCTGCATCTGGCGCGTCGGCAATGAAATTGTCCAGATGCTCATCATCCGTTAGAGACGCAGAATACGCCTTAAACCGGTACACCCATACATCGCAATCGTCAGAACCAATGGTGAACGGCACCACGTTGCTCTGCGTGAAGTTGTCATTTTCCGCATAGATAGATACGCGGGACAATTTGCCATCCAACCAGTTTGTCATCTCGCGGAAGCCCTTGCTGTCCGGCTGGATATCAAATTCCAATTCCATGTAGGTATCTTCGCAATATGGTGCTTCAAGCGTCGTCTGCTCGGACGTAAGCGTTGCCTGCTGCGCATTTACACGGATGCCAATTCCATCCGCATAGCACGCCGCAACAACCGCATCATAATCACGGACATTAGCAGTCTTGTAGATCAGCTTAAAATTCTTACCCGTTCGGCGCGCATCGTCCGCGAACAAGTTGAAATCCAAAGACGCAGTTGTACCCGCCTTGACAACGAACGCTTGAACACCGCCACTGTCAAGTTGCAACGCACCATTTTCCCAGTCAAAATTGTTTGAGAAGGTAATTCCATACCCGTTGCTGGAAAAGCTCTGGAGGTCGCTGTTGCCCGCCATTTCAGTGGGGTTAAAATCGAATTGCAGATTAGTCGTGACCGGCGAAATATCATAGCCAAGGGCATTGATCTGAACATTGATTGTCTTCACAACACTGCCGCAGGTGATTGTCAGCACATGTGCACCGATCTCGGATGATTTGTATGTCCAATACTGTTTTGTGCGTCCGACTGTCAGCGTCGAAACCGTTTCGCTATCGACAGACAGCGTGATATCGGAGGTCAAGGAACCAGGTGTATATACCACATACGGAATATTGACAGCGGTGTACTGCGTTGTTTCGACCAAATCCAGAACGCTGGATGATATGACCGGTGTGTTGTTACCGGTTTCCAGCCAGATCAAGTCAAATACATACTGATCCGTCGAGATTTCCACACCATTTACAGTCGCAGTTGCCCAAACAGTGATCTTGTGCGCACCGTGAGCCTGTGCTGGAATAACCTGCGTCTGTTGTCTGCCGGACGAACTAGTAGTATAAGACAGTTCTGTCACGCCGTCAATCAGGAAATGGATTACCTTTTCCAGATCACCATACGGTGTATGACGCAGCGAATAGTCACCGCTGATCGTCTGCGAATCATCCACATCAAAATCCAGATACATATTCGTGGCATTAACCGTCCATTTCTTTGTGGATATGGAATTTTCCACTACAACTGACAGCTTGACCGTGTTGCTGCCGGCAAATAAGTAAGGTCCGATATCAAACGTATTATCACCCTGTACGATGGTCTGTGTTGCAACCTTTGTGCTGCCCACATACCATGTGCCGGTTGTATAGCCGGTGTCGTCGCCTGCGCTGTCCACTGCGGAGAAATTGAACTCAATGACAGCAGCGCCGCCATACAGACAGTCGAACGCAGAGCCATTCAGTCGGGTGATCGTGATGGTTACAGCATCGCTACTGCCGCCACCTCCTCCGCCCTCAATCGTGACCTGCGTTTTAATCTCATCGTTCTCCAACAGCGTCAGCGTATTATCCTCATATGTAATATCATACTCGTTTGATTTGATATCAAGATTTGCAATTCTGGCGTTGACACCATCAATCTCAGTTTCAATGCCTGTAAATCGACTGTCTACAGATGTAGTGTCTGCCTTTCCAGACAAGGCACTTCCAACCGCCGCCGCATCAGCAGCTTCACCAGACATCGTCAGTGTTGCATCACAATCCACCTTATCTGGAATGTTGACTGTCACTGGCGCGCTGCCATCATAACTACCCGTAGCCGCACCGGAAAAAGTCAATACATTGGGGTTTGGCAAAGCAATAGGGATATCATCTGTACCTGCTTTATCTTTCAATGCGTCACCGACCGCTTTCGCATCGGCGGCTGCTCCTTCTACCGACAGCGATGTGTCTACTTCTATTTTGGGTCCAGCATCAAAAGCATCATCAATTTCTTGCAACTTCACGTCCAGTCGTTTGCCGGTATCATCAACCTGCACCGCAGGGGCGTTTACCAGCGGGAATGTACCGCCATTCTTCTGCGTCAAACCGGAGATCAGCTCAACACTGCCATTATATTCTGCCATTAACTCATTACCCCTTCCTACGTTACCTTGACCGTCGTATTTCCAAGATTTGCATTATCGGATTTGTAAACATCGTAATTCTCCGTATAACCTGATGCATTCGTAAACGATACAGTTCCGGCCAACGAAAAACCACCATCGAAACCACCAGCATTAAAGCTGGCTGTGCCGTAATGGTATGGGCAAGCATAGTAGATATACTGATCTGCTCCCGCATTGACCGTAAATGTTTTAGCTCTGCTGCTTTGCAATCCCTTCGTCAGCCCAAGAATAAAGGCGCTGTCGAATGTGGAAACAGCCGTGCTGGCACCCCAATATACACCATTGAGGAATGTGATTGACGTTGTTTTGCTCATGATCGCTTCGCGCTCATCCGTGGCCGATAATGTAAACGTCTTGTCTGCCGTGATAGACTGTCCAGTCAACGTCTGCGAGGTCAGGGACGTATCAATAGACGTGCCATCTAATGTCAACGATGATGGGGTCTTATTTGTTGCCCACGACAACGTCACTGCCGTTACGGCGCTTCCTATCTCAGCGGTACCCACGTTGTTCGTAAATGTGGTAATCTGGATTTCCTCATACGAGAGATCAGCAAGCGCTTTCTTTACTTCGGTTAGTTCGTCTCCGACTGCTTTTGCGTCTGCCGCTTTGCCACTCTGGGTCAGCGTCGTATCACAATCAACCTCATTTGGGATGTTAATCTCAAGCGGATTACTGCCGTCATATCTGCCCGTGACCGCGCCGGTAAATGTCAGTGCATTGGGGTTCGGCAAAACATCAGGAATCTCGTCTTTGCCCGCTTTGCCTGCCAAGGCATTGCCGACTGCTGCCGCGTCGGCGGCTTGTCCCGAAATAGACAATGTACTGTCGATACCAGTACCGATATTCTCCAACGCTATATCCCGTGCTAACTCCACCGCCTGAACAGCAGATTCGCCCTCCGTCTGTACCGCCGCTACTGCCTGTTGAGTTGCCTCTGTATTGTTAACTGCATCTATTACACCTTTCAGCGCAGACACCATTTCTTGTCCTGTGCTATCAAGTAGCATAGGAACTGTAACCTCTGTCATGACTATTCCTCCATTATATATGTGATGCACAGTTTCCCATCCACCACTGATAGCGGCAGAGCGTTCATTTTATCTGCCATTCCTTGCGAGAGTTGCTCAATATCTGCCGCATTCTGCTGGACTTTGCTGTCCAACAAAGTGATGGCATTCTCGCCGTCTTCCGCAGCCGCAATCCACGGCGTAGCGGTATCGCCATTTTGTAGTTGCAGCCCACATACATATGCCTCCGCGCCATAATACACGCGGATCAGGATATATTCCAATTCGTCATCCTCGTCAGGAGTAACAGTCATCCAATGTCGTACCCAGTCTTCGCTTAACGCAAAATAACTGCCAAGATTGGCTCCACTTCCAGTGTCACCTTGAGATGTGACATAACTACCGAAAGAAAAACCAAGAATTACGCGCAATTTCTCATCCGACGGAGTACCTTTTGCGAAGAATGAAAATGTGTACGGTTTGCCCTGTTCGGTGGGAGTACTATCAAAGGTGATTCGTATGAATTCCACATTGCCGCTTTCAGCCTCGGTATTATCCAAATACCGTACAGAAAGCCCTTCATACTCCTCTCCTGTTAAAACAGAATCGCCTTCACCCAAATCAAACGCCCTGCTGTGGGGTATTAGGTTTGTGACATCGACGCCAAGGATTGCATTCAACCGATTTATGTCTGTCGCGTTCTTCTCAATCTGTGCGACAAGCGTTTCTTTCACATCCTCTCTGATGTAGAAAGTCTTGCCGTCCTGAGAGACAATCACAGATGGAATTCCCGAATTTTCCATGGTCGTATCCGCGTCTAATGGAGACTCTTCAATTTTAAATACAAAGTTTCCAGAGCCAATCCTACCAATGTCATTTGTAAGTACCAGCTCACAGACAACAGGACCGACAACCGCTGTCATCTGCTCCTGTACGGTAACAGTCACATATGTATCGCTGACTGTGATAACATCTGTATGTGTGCTGGAATTGTACGAAAATCCGTTTCGGTCTTTCTTTCTCCCTTCAATTCTGGCCTCCGTCCCGCTTGGAATACGAAACCGTCCGTCATCGCTGTCATATAAATCAAATCTAATCGTCCGTGCGCCACTATCGAATTGTGACAAGCAGATAACCGGAACCCTTCCTCCCGGCTGTACGCAAACTCTCGCCGCTATTTCGTCCATGTAGCATTTTCACCTCAATTCATCAGATAATCTCCAAGTGTAGCCGTTTGCGTTTTGTTTGATGCACTAACTTGCAACACTAATATACGTGCAGACAGATACAGCCCGGCAGCTTCATCTATGATCTTTATCATATCACCTACTCGGACATTGTCAGGGAGTGTAATAAGCTCAACCTCATAGTTAATCTCCATTTTACAAATTTTCTTGAGCTCACTGATTGCGCGGTTGCAAAGCTCCTCCTGATCAGTTGTGTCATAGGAAAACGTGCGCATAATGTGGCCGGTATAGTCGCCTGATTCCGACAGATATCGGCTCCAAACTTTCACTGCTTCGCGGGATTTCAGATATGTACCCTCAAGGAAAAAGTCGCCGTCATCATATTGATATCCGTTAAGAGTGATGGGACAATCTTCATCTTCCGGTGTTCCTCCTGTCACCTTTAGCGCCGTAGCGAGATTTGCCACAGAACGCTTGGTGATGATTCGTCCCACTTCTTTCCCTCTACGAAATTCCACTCCCAAATCTGTGCCACGTTTTTTCAATATATTGATATATTTATGTGTAACCCGCATACCCTCAATATCAAACGAGAACGACAATTCTGCATCAAACTGCGTCGCCACACTCAGTAGGCGTTCCGTAACCGTAGATTCGCCATCCCACGATAATTTCCGTGATAGGTCGGATATCTCATTCAGCCCAATCTCAAAGCCACTATCATAAGCAAACTTTTCGATATACCATGCTGCAGGATGTGCTTCTGTTGCTTCATATTCCGTAGCAATTTCATTCAACAAATCAAGCCCCGCACCCTCCGCATATACATACACTATATTTGTACCTGTATCGGATTCACTATCAATGATCGTATAAAACTCATTACTTTCATTGTAGCTACGCAATAAATAATTTCCTGGCATAGTCATTTGCTCAACTTCGAGTTGAGTACTGTCATCATAGCTTAGGTAAAATTCCAATGTGGCGATACCCGCTTCTACATCGTCTTTCTTATTATCATTTTCAATAATAAATCCTCTAGGCAAGCCTGTACTGGCCATACCCAGAATATTCATCCTGCGATCCGCGAAGTAAACTGTCACATAAACACCTCACGATACCTCATTTTATAATCCGGTAATTCAGCAGCCCACGGTGAACATACGCATTCAATATAGTTTTCTCCCGGAGACAGATAAAACTTTTCCCAACTATTTGCAGTGTCGCCATATCCCAGTGCAGCATTTCCATTCACTAAAATTTCGCCTGTTCTACAATCCGCTGTAATTTCATCATCTTTTGAAAATAGATTCGGCTGATCTATAAGCCGCGGTACATTCATTACCACAAGTTCCGTAGAAATCATCTGGTTTATTCCTGGTGTTCCATCGCCATAAACGCCAAAAAAAATACTAATTTCTCGCACAGCTATACCAGCAATTTCCGGAACATAAAAGCCGTAATTCCCATTTGGTAGACCGAATGTAATCAAATCTCCTAATGCTCGACGTATGTCCGTTTGGAATACATCTGTACCACTAATTGGATTATCTGTTCCGCGGCTAAACGTTATTTTTTTCAATGTTTTATTATTAGAAAATAACACTGCTTCACAATTATTTGCACCTGTAGAAAACCTATACAGAGTTATTCCGGCAATATTGATCTTTTTCCCCGAATCATCGTATCCTGTGAGAACAATTTGAAACACACATCTGTCCGTAAGATTTGGTGCAGCAAAGAAATGATTCCAACGCAAACTAAATGTACCGGTACAATATGCTCCACTGGAATCCTCCGGAACAATTTTAGTAATAGATGGACCATGCCACACACTGCCGGAACCATAATCTGTAACACCAATACCATTACCCTTCGCTGTCGTTGTTTGTTCAATGGTGCCTGTTTCGATGTAACCTGCATTGAAATTAAAATATCCACCATTGTTTAATAACCAGTCAGACAAAGGACCATTTGAAAAATCATCTTTAACTGTAGATTCAGAAAATAGTCTCGTTTCTCCATCTAACTCATCTTCATTTCCGATTAGGATACGATTGTCTTTTTTTAAATAACTGACAAAGCCGTTATCGCCGTTCATTTTCGCTTCCAACACCGGAAACGTCCGATATGATCCTTTATAATTAAACGCAAAAACTGCGCTCGTATCAGTTTTAGATGCTACTACTACCTGCTCTTCCAATGAGTATTTGAACGGATCAGCACAGTAAATCTCAATTTCTGCTGTTACACTGTTTCTGCCAGGCGGTACTTCTCCAACGCTTATGATTGTACCGACAAAATATTTATCCCATTCGTCCGCAAAAACGATTTGAGCTTCTTCAGTGCACATCAAAGCGTTAAGTTTGTTATACGACCTTCTGAACACCTCACTGTCCTCAGCTATCAGCTGATAACCTACGAAGAGCGTCCGCGGCTTATATCTGCGCCGCTGATAAATGTTGCCATCTCGGGTGTTGACTTCCTGATCCGTAATTTCAGCAAGAATGGATTCCCGACCGCTGACATACAACGTGCGGTATCCGGGAATCTCATTTTCCAGCCAAGACCCATTAAATCGCATTGCTTCAGCAGGCAGCATAGAACCAGGGGCTTGATATTCGGTTGTATCTACAAAATCGTACACTCAAACACGTCCTTTCTTGCGGTTGCTGTGGGTCTGTCTCTTGCTCAATTCTTGTTCGGTGTACGGGGCGGTCACCCGTGCCACCTCTCGCCCATCCAGATCGACAGGCACGATGATCGTATAGGTAGCATTATTGTTATAGGAATATTCCTCGCTGAGAGCCATATTTCGCCCATAAGATGGGAGAGTAATATCCGGATCATCTGCTGCTACTACAAGCGCCGGGATGGCGACAAGGTTCTCAGAAGCTTTCCATACGTCTCCATACGATCTCTCGATACCATTGCCAAATGCGAGCCCCCAGAACCAGCCGAGTTTATCTGACACCTTCGACGGGCTATGTATTTTGGCTTCTGCTCGAATAGCTGCCTCGGCTGCAGCTGCCAACTGTGTAGCAACACTCCTCACTCTGCTGAGGCAAGAATACATTCCGTTTGCAAGACCAATACCGACATTTTTGCCTGCGCTGTATGCACCGCCGGAAGCGGAGTTAAGTGCAGATACAATAGAACTGGACATCTTGCGTGACGTGGATACAGCATTTGAGCTGCCAGAATTGATAGCGGAATTAAATTTATTCATAGACTGGTTTGCAATCGTAGGTAGCTTGTTCATGCCATCTTGTACGCCGTTCTGCACATTGTCTCCGATCTTCTTACCAGAACTTTTTGCTTTATCGGTTCCGCTATCAAAAGCACTGATCAGGCTTTTCATCGCACTCTGAGCAATGCTTCCCAGTCCGTTCAGTCCCGATTGAACGACATCAATCGAGGATTCCATAGATGTAAGGGATTTCTCTGCTGATTTTGCATTCTTTGAAATAGATTTCATAGACGCATTCATACCCGAAAGCGCAGCCGCCATTAAGAGCACGCCGGCAGTACTTATTACCATGGCTGCTCCAAATGCAGCTACCCCGACAGTAGATATAAGCGCAGCCGCCCCAAAGGCCGTCAAAGCAGCTGTTCCGGCGAGCAGCGCAACACATAAAGCAAGCGAAGCTACAGAAAATCCCGTGATTCCAGTAGCAGCCGATGCCGCGCCTGAACCTACAAGCGGCAGTACTGCACCTATTATGGTTATTCCGGCAGCTGCTATGAGAATTCCGCCAGAAAGAACCAACACCGCAGCTCCAAGAGCCAGAACACCAACCGCGGCAACAAGTGCACCCGCGCCGACAACAACAAGCCCTGCACCAAGCAGTACTGCACCTGCGCCCGCAAGAGCAGCTCCCGCCGCAAACACGATTATTGCCGCGCCAAGCGCCGTGATAGCAGCTGCACCAGACAAACCGTACTGTGCCAATATTGGAAGTACACCTGCCATAATGGACAGTGCAGCAGCGGCAGCCAATGCCCCGACACCAACCAGCACAATAGCTGCACCAAATGCGATAAAGCCAACAGCCCCAGCAGTTAGCGCGGGGGCAAGAGTAGCCGCACCTGCTGCTAACAGAGCAATAGCAGCAACCATGCCAACCATACATGCGATTGCCAGAGGCCCAGCGGTTGCCAGATTGATCGCCGCATTGGACAGCAGTGCAAATCCAGCAGCAACCAGCACAACGGCCGCACCCATTGCCAACATTGCAATAGCAATAGAGTTCAACTTTTTCGGACCAGCTTTGATGGAATTGAACATTACAGTCATGCCCGCACCCAATGCCGCTACAGCTCCAATTAGCCCAAACATAACTGCAATAGCAGCCGGTCCAGCGTTGGCGACCGAAACAGCCGAATATGCCAGCAGTGCAAAGCCCGCGCTTATCATCAGCACAGCCGCTCCCATCATCATGAATGATTTTGCGGCTGTAAGCATTTGTTTCGAACTTGTCTTTCCGGCTTTTCCGGCAGCCGTTTCACCCGCAGCAACACCAAACAACTTCGATGCAATTCCGCTAACTCCACCGGATGCGAGCTTCAATATTGCTCCAGAAAAGGAACTTACGAAAGGCGTGAGAGTTCTGATAATCTGAAAGCCCTTATACGCAATATACAATTTTGGAAGTATGGTAATTACTTTAGCAATGACATCAGCATGGTCTTCCATAAATCCGGCGAATGTCGTCAATGCTCCTGTGGCAATTCCAAGTGCATCCGAGAAAGACTGAATACTCTCTGTCGATCCAAATGCACCATTGAGATTTCCCAGTGAAGAACTGATAGCGGAAATTGCATCACCAAATGCCCCCGCAACTTGATCTGCATCTGCTGTAAAGATATCCCAGTATTTTCCCGCTGTTGTGACAAATGATGTTACCTTTCCAGCCAGTGCCTCTCCATCAATGGCATCCATTTTATCCACAAGGCTGCTAATTGCATTGATGCCAACAGTTGACACGACATCAAACGCTGGCGCAAGCTTATTGCTGGCAGTTTCTGTCAAGCCGTCCATAGCTTGTCCGACCGTTTTGTACTGCGTCGCTAACTTGGCAAATGCCTCATTTGTGCCGACCTTTGCAATGGCATCAAAGAAATCCTCTGTCGCAACCTTACCATCCTGCACCGCTGCAATCATTTCCTGAGTGGACATTCCCATCTCTTTGGCAACAGCTGCAATACCTGCCGGTGTCTGCTCAACCATGAGTTTGAAGTCCTGCCATTGCACCATCGGTTTAGCTGCCATCTGTGTTGCCTGCTGGGACAATGTTTTCATTGCTTGCGTCGGGCTTTCTGCGGCAGCCGCCAGACCACCGAAACCTTTTACCAAGTTTGTGGTGTTCTTTGTACCAACGGCATCCAATTGAGCAAACGTACTCGCCATGTCGGATGCGCTATAAATTGTCTGCGTAGCGAAATCCTGTAGTTCTTTCTTTATAGATGCGATCTCATCCGCAGCGTGTCCATTCATCTCCATATTCCCCTGGAATGTTTTCCATGCTGCAGAAGATTCATTCAGGTCACCGATCAGCCCAGTAACTCCATTAGAAATTGTCTCAAATGCTTTCTGTCCGATGCCTGTCAAGATGCCAAAGCCGAGACCGCTGGTGACTGTATTCTTAAAATTGCCAAGGAGGGACGATGCGTTTTTGAATGAAGAAGTAAAATTCGTATCCTTGGCAGACAGTACCGCCTTAACACTGTAACTTTCTGACACGCTATCGTCTCTCCTTTCTCAGCAGTTTTCCGATACCGGCAAAGCGGATTTTTCTTTTGCGCAAGACCTTTTCAAGTGCCGCGTCGTAATCATAGAATTTGCGGAAGGTTGTATAAACCGGCTTCATCTTGTTTTTGCCGACCTTCTTCTTCGCCTTAACAATCAGATTTAGATACGCCTGTAGATGATTTCGGTAATCCATATCGACTTCCCGCAGTTGTGCTGCTTTCATCAGCAGCCGATACTCCGGAAAAGTGAGTTGATCTACTTCGGCAAAAGACTTATAACCAAGGTATCGAAAACAGTTTAATGCCGCTCCCTGATACCATTCGTCTGTGTTCAGCTCTGATTGTTCACTTTCTCCGCATCCTGCGCCGCACTCGGCACCGCTTTCAGGATGCTTTCTACTACCTTCTTGGTACAGTTCGCTTTCCTTAAAAAATCCATCACCTTGTCAAAGAGCTGGTCGATATCAGTGCTCTCATCCTCGATATATCCTTCAAGCGCAGCATGGGTAATGCGCAGATCGCGCCCCTTGTTAGCAATGTCCAGAATGTCTATCAGTGCTTCCACATCTCCATCGATAAAGCAAGCCACCTTATAACGGAGGCCGGTGTCACGCTTCACGCCCTGCATTCCTTCAATGGGCACAGAAACCATCTTGTTGATTTCTTTCACAAATCCTATACCGAAATTAAACTGGTATACCTGTTCATTGATTGTCAGTTCAAACATGTTTCTTTCCTCCTGAATAAAACTTAAGACCGAAGCAATTAAGCCCCGGTCTTTACAGTATCCGTAAATGCATAGTCGGCAATTTCCTGCTGGGCGGATGTAACGGTTACGTCGCCGTCTTTACCGTCTCCATTGAGTCCAAACGTAAGAGAAATCTCTACATAATCCTCTGCCTCGGAAGTTTTCTCAAAGTCAGTCAAATATCCCTGGAAGTATTTTCCCTTAAATTTGTTGTCCCCCGATTCCGCCGGTTCCATAAGATTTACTTCCCAAATCTCAATAATCTTGTCGTTATCCATCGCGGCTTCCAACTTGTCAACCATCGTGTCACCCTTGGAAAGGATAGACGTCGCGGTAATTTCACTCTCGGCCACGCCAGGAGTGCGAATAGAACCATCCTTGGTTGCGGTGGAGTCGGCGTCTTTAGACTTCGTTCTGCCGTTCTCAGTTGTGAACGCAAGCAGCGCGCCGTCTGCGGTAGCCGCCTCTTCAAGAATGCGGTACAGATACACCATCTTTTTGCCCTGCACCGCTTCGGCAAAAAGCTGTAAATCAAATCTCTTTTTCACGTTCTGCTCCCTCCTAAGGAAAATTCCAGCTCCAACATGCCGTGTAGGAGCGGTGTATTGGTTGTTGTATCAGTCAAAATGCGCTGTTCGACATTGCGCAAATTCCATGCAAAGTTTTCCGTATAATGGATTCTTCTGCTCAAGTTCTTAATCTCCGCCAACATGGCAGATACAGTTCCGCGCTGCCGCGGGCTGTTGTGCCATATATGGATCGTCTGATTAACGGTACCGAATGTCGCAGATTTATTAGGATTGTCGGTCATACGGCTGTCCGCGAGATACACAAAAGGATACGGCGTTCCGTCCGGTGGTAAGCAACCGTCGTATACGTCATATCCCTTCTCTTTGACCTGCGTCAGCAGCGTTGAAAAAATCTCCTGTTGTGGATCCATTTCAACACCTCATTTCACGAGTTTGTCCAAGTCCTTCTTGAACTGCTCTTTCTGTTCTTCAAATGCGGGTTTAACAAACGGCTCCGCTTCCATGAAGCGTGTGCCAAATTCCACATATGGATCATACTCCATAGTCGGTTCAGTAGTAGCGGTCATGCCACTGTCTGAAATAGTTGTGTTGATACTTCCAGCAGTGTCGCCCGTCGAATACCCCTTCACGAACGCCGTTTCCGTGTTCTTCTTCATACGCCTGTTCATCTGATCGCCATTCTTCTGTATGATCTGCTTTACGGCATCCATATTCAGGCATTTTTTCAACTTCTTATCGAGTTCATAAATGCCCTCAAACTTGATCGTCGGCATCACTGCACCTCCGACAGAACAAAGGATTCCTTCACCCGCAAGCGGCGTCGGTAGTCCACACGGTACGCCTTGTCACCGATTCGGATGCGGTCAAACACGTCCGGATAATGATTCTGGATATGCACTGTAAGACTGTCCTGCTGGATTTCTCCATACACAAGGTTCATCGTTTCAGTGCGGGTATCCATGACAGACGCATACCGCAGCGTCTCCGCCACGGTATCGTCTGCATAGTTGCCTGTCGATTTGTCATATTCGCCGGGTTGGATACGCTGGAAATAGATTGGTATATCATATCTCAAATAAATCGCACCCTTCCGCGCTTTGTTCCCTTTTGCTCATCCAACCAAGCTTCTATCTCATCCATGAAACCGGCAAAATCATTGTCAGAGTAAGAGATACTTTCGCCCTCAACAGAATGAGAATTCATTCCCTCTGAGCCGATTCGGTTAAAACGGATGATGGATACCTCCGTCACAATATACATAAGAGAATCCGGGATGGCGTCAACCCCGCCCAGCAGAACTTTTAGCCGGGCTTGAACAGATTGAAGAATTATGTTCAGCTTGTCATCAAGAGCAGCATCATCAATGCCCAAAAGCCTTTTAATATTTTCAAGCATTGCGTAGCACCTCTTTACTCAGCAGCTGCCTTGGTTGTACGCTTTTTCTTTGGCTTTTCCTGTGTCTGCTCGTCTTCCTGAGATGATTCCGATTCCTGCACCTCGGCTGTCGTTTCCTCGTTCGTTTCGGTAGCCGCTGTAATCGGCGCAGAAGTTTCCTCCACCAACTGAATCAGCGGAATACCTCTCTTGTTATTGCTGCCGGCCAATTCCGCGATGCGCTCCGCAGAGGGCTTATAACCCTCACGCGGATACTTATCTCCAACATTGTAAGCATGGCAGATTTCGTTGCCCTTGGTCTTAACTGTGTCTTGAAGATCATGGAAAAACTTAATAGCTTTATAACTCATCACAATACTCCTTTACGCACCGGTGACTGTGACCTTGCACACAGCCTTTTTGTTGTCTGGCAGAATAAATTCGCCTGCCTTGCCTGCACCCTGAAGGGATACGCCGTCGAAATCCTCAGACTCAATGGTCCGGGCAGTGTTGATGCCGGTAAACGCCTTGCCAACGCCCTCAATATAGGCATAACAGCACTCGCCAGTCTGGAACAGACCGTCGGGAATCTCCTCAATAGCAAAGCCTTTGAACCGGGTCACCTCATTGTCTGCAACGCTGGCCGCAGAGTTCTTGGAGGTGGTCATCAGGGGATGATTGACAATGGCATTGTACAGGTTGGAATTGACCTTTGCTTTCTTCGTCCCCACTGCTTCGATGTTGTTGAAATAGGCGGACAGCGCATCAAACAGGGTCAGAACACTGTCGGCGGTGTAGTCTGCCAGAGTCTCCGCATGTCCCGCAGACTCAGAAATGAACTTGCCGTGCTGGACGTTGAATTTGGATGTCTTGGCCCGGGCCTGAAGCTCCAGACGGTCAGCAATGGCAGCATCAAAGTCATTGTTCACAGTATGGCGGTCAATACCCTCATGAAAGACCCAGCCCCAGGTGTACTTTGCAGGGGTATTGGAATAGATCACTTCAGTACGCTCACCGAACCGACTGGAATTACCCGTACCGCTGCCAAAGGCCACGGTTGCGGTTTTATCATAGCCAGCCCCCACCACCACAGGGATATCGCTGGTCTTGACATAGAAAGCGGTCTCATTTTCCTGAACACCGTCCAGTGCCTCGATTCCGCCGCCGAAGAAATCAGCGAAGTAAGACTGCTTCTTAAACACCGCCTGCAACAGTCGCTTAAATTCCAGCTGATAGCTGCGGGCAGGCAGCTCGTTGTTGTCGCCATCTGCAAACATCTGGAGATTGATTCTTTTGTTACTCATGGTCGATTACTCCTTTACTGGTATTTGGCAATGCGCTTGTCAATTTCGGACATGGTATTGCCGTTGTTATGGAAAGACTTGGGGGTTCTGCCAGTGGCGCGGGCCTCCTCAATCTGTCTGCGGTCCTCCTGAATGATGCCGATCAGCTTTGCAATGCGCTGATTAGTCTGCTCTGCATCCTCGCCTACTACGAAGTCCAGCATGTCCTGTGTAGCAACTACATTGTGCTGCTCCTTCATGATTCTGGCAGCGGTCTTGGACAGCTCAGAGCGCATAGCTTCCTTCTCAAGCCTTGCGACCTTATCTTTCAACTCCTGCTTTTCGCGCTGGGCCTTTTCCAACTCATACTTCTGCCGCTGCACAGCGTTCATCTTGGCCAGTTTCTCTGCTTCTTCCTGTGCCTCTCTGATTGCATCATCCAGTTCCTTCTTGGTATAGAGCTTTTCGCCCTGATCAGCAGGCGGTTCGCTGCCTGCACCGGGGTCACCGTCATCCTCCGGTTCCTGCGCATCTTCAGTACCGCCCTCAGTGCCTTGCTCCGGTTCCTCAGCAAAGAGCTGAAGGTTCCACTTTTTCCATTTGCTTTTCATGTCTGTCCTCCTAAACGATTTTTACATAGTTGGGGTATCCCTCTGCAATGGCCGCTGCACCAATGCAAAAAGCATCCATCAGCAGCCTTGCTTTGACAGACGAACGATGAAGCCGAATCTCTGCACTGCCCGACTTCAATATGCAGTCTGCCGCATCTGGTGTGAGCTGCTCTAATGCTCCCGCCAGCGTCTGCACCAGCGTGGACACCGCCGCGCAGACAATATCCTGCCCGGGAGGGCCTGCACCAGCGTGGCCAGTAACAGTAATCTCAGTGTCGTTAGTCGTTATCACAATCAAATTGCATCCCTCTTTTCTTAAAATGGGCATGAAAAAACCACGTTTTCGCAAAATCAAGGAAACATGGTTCATCAAACTGTATTTGGTTTTGTTTGGTTATTTGTTTGGTTATTTGTTTGCTTATTCCTTAGATAAAAGGCTCTAATTCTTTTTCTCATCCTCCCAGCTGATACCCTTCTCCATGCGCTCATGCATCTTTCGGTTTTCTTCTTCCAGCCACTTCTGAAATTCGTCCTCATCCCAGTGCGGTGCTGTGGTACAGTGGCAACGGGGATGAATGGGTGGAGCATTGACCCCAATCTTCATGTCTATGACCTTAAAAACTTTGCCGTTCAGCGCTTTGCAGACCTCACACGGACCTTTCGGATTGGTAGCCATGAAGGTATATTCCTCATTGCCGTTACGCTCATAAGACTGTTTTTGAGCTTCAACCTGCACTCGCCTCAGCTCAGTGGTCATCAGCCGTTCCGCATCTGAGCAAGATACATTAAACTTCTCCCGGACGGCTCTTGCCAGCACAGTGGAGTTTTTGCCCTGAATCAGCCCAATAGCAAGCTGCTTTTCCAACTCCTTTTTCAGCAAGTCCTGATGCATCCAGATACGGTCTGAGAAAGTTGCATTGTGGAAGGATGCGTTGACAATGGCATGAGCATACTTCTGGTTATTCTGAATCGTCTTACCCAGAATGCCAGCCTGCCGCTGAAATTCCTCCATCGTTTTGGCCGTCAACGTCTGGTCGAAGTATCTTTGCAGCTCGTCAAAACCACTGACAAATTCCAGTCCAATATTAGCTTTGAGCAACTCCAGCCGGTTCACCTTCATTGTCAGGTTGTATAGCCGCATTTCTTCATTGGCCTGCTCACTGAAATCCCGGTTCTCTACATACTTCTTTGCCTTGCGGGAATATGCATCGATGTCCAGCTTAGAAACCCGGTGCTTTGCCTCAGCCATAGTAATGTCCTCTTTGGCAGCGTATTTGCCGTAAAAGGCGTCAATCTCCTTCTGGATATTGTCCAGCATACCAGCGTAGATTCTGCTGATTTCCTTCTGGTACTCCGCTTCATCCGTGATATTTTTCTTACGCTGAGCTTCCTCTCGCTGCCGCCAATACTCGGTGCTGGTCATGCCTGCTCACCGCTTTTTGGGGAAGGGAACATCCGGCGGTCAACGACCGTCTCGGCCTGTTCCTGCTCCTCCTGTTCTATCCGATCAAGCTCGGTTTTCGGGTCTGGGATAATAGAGAGCACTGAGAGCTGTGTTTTCCGGGAGACAATGCCCGCCAACTGTGCCGCTGTCTGCGCCTCCTCCTGGAGGTTCCGGGGCAGATTCCGGGAAAAGCGGATGTCTACATCCTGCCATGCATCCTGATCCGGCACATTTGTGGAAAGAGAACAAAATATCTTGTACCGCTTACGCAGGCTCTTTTCTACCTTCCTGTCAAAGCCTGCCGCCTGATTGCTCATAGGCAGCAGCTTATAGGCCAGCGCCACGCCCGCCGTTGCGCTGCCGAAGCTCTCATCAGAGATATTGGCCACCATGGAAGTTTCATAGATCAGCTTCTCCAGACGGTTCAGCAGATTCTCCTGCGTACCGTCCGCTGTCGGCTTCTGGAGAAACTGAGCAATGACTTCGTGAGCATCATCCGTACCATATAGATTGATGAGCCGATTGTCCCGAATCCTGTAAACACCATCTTCATCCAATTCAGCGCCCAAAATCACCAGATATGCTTCTGCAAAAGCATCTACGTCATTGGCCTTTTCTCCCAGCGTGTGATTATAGGTTTCCACCATTCCGGTGATTTCCTCATAAAGACCCATGCGCTCTTCATTCAGCCGCCACTCAATGACGGGGATGCGCCCATAGGGATTCGGAACCGTATCCACGATATCACTTCCGTTGAATCGTCTGATTTCCTCCCGCGTCATGACTTCCCCATAACGGGTATAACTGTCCTCGCGAATACCATACCGGACAGAGAACAGTGCCCGGTTCTTCACAGTATCATCATAGACGGTAAACAGCTCTTTGGGAGAGCAGATAGTCAGCTTTGTGCGGGTTTCCTCATCCTGATAGATGTACTCCCAGGCATGACCGTAGATACAGGCTTTCTTCGCCAATTCATATTCATGATCGGTAATCTCATTATCCCGCTCAAAATCATTGATTGCCTCAGCAATCGTATCCTCTGGATGGGTCTTCTTGATAGGGATGCCATAGGCATAGCCCAGAAAGGTATCTGTGATGTACCGGGGAAAGTTCACTGCCAATCGGTTGTCTGGTTTCCAGCTCGGTTTCTCCGGCTGCTTGTACACGTCATGAAAGCCCTGATAAAGATTTTCCAGATAGGTATATCGAGGCATAAACGCCTCATGTTTACGGATGTATTCCTCCACCAGCTCCATACTGATCCCGTTTTCCACTCTGGTCGGGTCGCACAACAGCGGTACCGGCAGCTTGTAGGGTCTTTTCCGTTTGCCCAATTAAATCCCTCCTTTGAAGGTTTTGAGTTTGACTTTGCCCTTATCCATATACCGGAGCAGACTGGCCGCGCTGTCCGGGCTATCATCGTGCGCTGCGTTCTCCGTATAATCCAAAATCTCATTGATATAATCCGGGTCCGTTTCCTCAAGCCAGCGAATTTCCTTCCAGTGCTTTCGGAGATATGTGGAAATCTTCACATACTTGTTCATGCTTTCGTGATATCCACTGACAGGGAGTCCCATGTTGGCGATTTCCTTTTTCAGATATCCCTTATCCGCATTTTCTTCACAGTGAATGGTTCCAACCCGGAACCGCTGATGATAGACTACAATCTCAGGGATGCAATCATCAACGTGCCTATTCCAACGTCGGCCAAAGCCCACATATTCATGCTCTGACAGCTTGCGGATCACCGTGAAAGCTGTACCATCCGAGCCATTGTAGGCAGCATCAATATGTCCGATGCCTCCATAGAGCAACGCCTCATCCGCTATAAATTTCGGCTCTTTGAACATTGCATCGGCATCGGCGATATGCTTTAACTCATAGTTGGCTGCAAACAGGCTATCACTCATAGACTGCCGGAGTGATTCCAGTTGACCGCGTTGAATCAGGCTAGTGGAATAGCAGTCATATCGCCTGATATTCGGCATAATAGAGATTGCGTCTTCCTTATGCCAGGGCGTTCCGGTATTGATAAAGCGTCCTTCGCGGTTCCTGATGTTTTGCAGTTCCATGTATTGTAGCTTTGTCCGCTCCCGTTCTGCACGGCTCACCCGGTCTTTGATATTAACAATATCGTCAGTCACGACCACATCGGCGTGCTTGCCAGTAATGGAGGTGCCAATGCCAAGCCCCATAACCTGTGACGTTCCACGAGCAGCGGTAAACAGATTGGTGCTGTACTCGCTGTCGGTTTGCTTGGTAAATTCCAGAGGCACCCCATATAAGTCCCGGACAAGCTGCTGTACGCAGCCCGAAGCCATGATGCGCTCTGCCTGAGTGATAACCTCTATCACATCCGTATCTGTCTTGCGGAAAAACAGCACATTCTCCTTCGGAAAAATGATGGGATACAGAGCCAGAAACAGGGACAAATCTGTAGTCTTATAGGAACCACGGTGCGCAAGAAGTGTCTGGTCATCGTCAGCGTATAAAAAAGACCGTAGCCACCCATTATGCAGCTCGGTCAGATCTCGAAATCCCACCCAATGTCCAATTCGATACGGCTCATTCCACAGGAGGTCCAGCGCTCGCTTTTTTCTGCTGTTCAAAATAAGCCTCCATTTCCTTTGTAGAATCGTCAATAGATCTGGACAGTTCAATGTTCTGCCGGTCACGCCAGCGCTCCGGGCATCGGTTTTTCAGATAGAAAATTTGTGCTGTCGTATCCGGTAACACCTGCTTCTCTGTACGCACAACCTTCTTTTTGCCGTCAGCATCAACCTCCCGGCGTGTTTCAACGTATGAATACCCCAATGCTCGCTTAAGCAAAGCATTTTCGACCTCAAGAACAACGACTTCTTTCCCTTTTTTTAGGGCATTACAAATCGGAGGATATTTATGTTCCCAGTCATACAGTGTTTTCACATTGATTCCAATGTTATGTGCGATTTGTTCTTTCGTCAGACCATTCCGCGCCCATCCTTCCAGTAGAATCAGCCCGTCTGGTTCCAGCCAACGCTCATATTTACCTTTCGCCAAACGTGCTCACCTTCTTTTACCTCCTACAGATTTTTCGCGCCCAATACAAAAACGGCGTATCACACACAGCAATCAGCATTTCGATCACGCAGGTTGCTATGGCAATGGAAATACAGTCACTCATAGAATAAACACCAATTAATGCAGCTATGGTAAATAGAAAATTCTCTGAGCAGTTACACACAATGGTCGATACATTGTTTCTCAGCCACAGTGCGTTTGGATATTTCTTCCTCAGAGCTTCAAATAAGTACACATCTGCGAGATTGGCAAAATAAAACATTGTCACGCTGGCCAGAGTTACCCGTGCAGACATGGCAAATAGGTTTTCCATCGATCCACTGATTATATCCAGCTCGTTCGGACTGAACAGGATCGTGATCTGCGATACGGCTACATATAGCAGTGCACAAAGTAATCCAATATGCACTGCCTTTTTACTCTCCTTCATGCTGTATATCTCTGATAGAACGTCTGTGCATAAATAGGTACTAGCAAACATGATATTCCCCATAGTCACATTTAGTCCGAATAATGTAATCTGTTTCGGCACCAGTATGTTGGCGAGTATCGTTGCCACAGCTATCCACGCAAATATTCCTTCCTTTCCAAGCACCTTGGCTACCATGACTACTGCGGCAAACACCGCAATCAGGCTTGCGAAAAATAAAATCTCATTCATTGGTTCCCTCCGCCCTTATCAGGGATTGTTTCATTCGTTTTGTTGGAATCAACCACTTCTGCTCATAATGCTCCTGCATTTGCTTTCCAGACAGGTATGACGCTTCCCATTGACGCTGGCGCATCGCACGCCGTTCGTCTACTGTCTTCGCATTCCGCAGCTTTCGACCATCAATCCGACCGTATAAAACACTCTGCGTCCATGTCGAGCTATCGACGAAATCAAATGGTACTTTGTCCAGAATCTTCTTTCGTGTCATGCCCAGGCAGTGAACTCGGCAACCATATGACCAGGCATATTTTAGAAATTGAATATACTGGTCATCTCGGACATCCTCATTTTTGAATCCCGTGATTGCCACGATCTTTCCTCTGTACTGTTGGCACATCTCCTTGAAATCCCGGATTCCGCGGTTCTTATGCCATACAGGAATGATCTTGTGCGTTACCTGCTCCAGTATCCGGCGCAGCTCTAGCACACGCGGATAACCAATCACGTTGTCTACATCCATCTCAAAATAACCTATGATCTTATCGCAATCATGCTCACGAATCCATTGGGCATATTCTTCGGTGTACTTGTCCCAGTTTACATGCAGTCCCTTTTGGAAAGTGTGTGCGCCACTGTCAATCAAAATCAATTTACTGTTTTGGATAATCTCAGCTACCCGCTTCTCATGACCTCTCCCGTAGTAATAACTGATAAGGTTGTAATGCAGCGGTCCGATTCGGGATATCCGCGCTGTATTATTCTCAAGCGAACTCAGGAATATCTTCATGCTTTCCTGAACCTCGCTCTCGAATCGATATGTCCGCACTTAGGGCATTGCAGCTTGGCCACTTCTGGCTCTTGATAGGTTTCTTCCAAATCAAGAGCATCGTCATACAGGTCATCGTCTGCTATATCAGGAAAGCCAAAGTCCTTCCACTCAAAATCCAGACCATCTAATTCCTGCTCCAATTTATCAAAGTCCCATTCTGCCATTTCACCGGTCTTATTGTCAATCATGCGGAACGCTTTTATTTGATTGTCTGTCAGATCATCAGCAACGATACAAGGGATTTCCTCCATTTCTAGCTGATGAGCAGCCTTAACGCGAGTATGTCCGGCAATAATCGTTCCATCTTGGTCAATCAGGATCGGCACCTTAAATCCAAACTCTTTGATAGATTCGGCGACATACTGAACCGCGTTGTCGTTGTTCCGTGGGTTATTCTCATACTCATGGATTTCTTCTATTCTCTTGATGATGATTTCCAAGTTGTATCCTCCTTTTGTCGCAAGACAAAACCGCGCGTGGGCGAACGCACGGCTATATACACCAGCACGCAAAGGAGAAACGTGCCGGCAGAAACCTCCTCTCAATAAAAATGGCGATCTCTTGAGGAATCAAGGAACCGCCTTGGCTTTTGTTAAGATTTTACGAGTATATATTATCATACCGGTATACCGAATATCAACGAACAGTCCCGTACACTTCCGAACAACATCGAACAGAAACGAACAGAAACGAACAGAAACGAACGTCACAGGCATAAAACAGAGGGCATCAAATGCCCTCCAAAAATATACGGTAGCACATTACACGTACTCTGTCCTCGGTATAATATTGGTCCATCGAACGAGCCACGGATTTCCAGCTCATTCCTCTGATAAATCGCAGCCGCAAAGCAGTTCGTGTTTCAATTCCTTTAACAGTCTTAATCCACTCTCTGACGGCTGCTTCTCTCTGCTGGATTTTGGTTTTCATGTCTTCTAATTCTTCTTCCGCATCCGCAATGGCCGCTGCTGTATCTCCTACCGCATCGGACTTGCCACTACCATGCGGCATACCAGTCATTTTCTGTGCGCCTGGTTCTGCACGCAGCCGTAATCTTTTAACCAATTCAGTGCCCTTCTGAAATTCGCACTTCATCTGGTACAGTTCATCTAACTCTGACCATGTCATGATGTAAGACCTCCTCAGTTGAAACAGCAAAACCCGCAGCACTTGCCACGGGTCTGCCGGATAATTTAGAAATTAGGGGATGACATAACTGTTTTCAATCCACGCACCCCTTGCGGGGTGCGACAGGTTGCCGGTCTATTCCCGGCTGTCAATCGAAAGGATCTTGAAATTAAGTACTGGAGCTACCGGAGAGATTCGAACTCTCGACCTGCTGATTACAAATCAGCTGCTCTACCAATTGAGCTATGATAGCAAATGACCGCCCGATGGAACGAGCGGTGCATCTTTTCTGGAGGTAAAAGATTTGGATGACACTGTCCTAACCGAAACCATTATAACACATTACTGCTGTATAAATTTATTCAAATAACATGGTTCCCAGCTTATCTAATGCCTTCCGTTTAAGCTTATACGGCATAGACTGTGTTATGTGCAATGTCTGTTCCGCTTTTCGGACACGCTGCATCCGGCTCTTTCTTGGGTCACACATAATCCTTAAGATTTCCCGATTTTCAGTTGATAGTTTCTCCCATGCATTTTGAAAGGCAGCTACTTCTTCTAATGTGCTGAATGCTTCGGTCACTCCATCCTTTATAACCGCCGAAACTATATTTTCAACGGTTTCCCGTTTCGCTATGTATGTCTCAAACATTTTCTACCTCGCCTTTGCTGTAGCCGTATGGCATCAACAACTTAATAAATCGTTTACGTTTCATAGTTACCTCCCTTTTCGTACATACTGTCTCTGAGGTGATTGATATGTCAAATATTGAACTGCCCCTCGACTTCGGCATGGCTTTAGCCCAAAATGAAGCTGCTATGAAAAAATTTGAATCAATGACAGAATCAGAAAAACAAGCTATTCTCCAGCAGACACACAGCGTTAAATCAAAGCGAGAAATGCATCAATTGGTTTCCAGTCTTTAACCGTTCTTGGATATTACGCTTTTCGTGCGGCATACTATTTCCGGGGTGATCTTGTGTCAACATCAATGAAAGCCAATACAACCGAGGATTTACGCATCAATCCGCAGCTGCGCTTATGTGCAAAATTTGACGCTACCAGCATTGCCGAATTTCCAGTCGCATCACGTGGCGACATGGGTATTCGTGTCTTAGACAACTGTGCCGAGGAGCATATCATGTAGCTCCTGCCGCCGTATGGCGGCTACTTACTCCCGTAATACCACACAAAAAACCGCAATGCACATTATAAAAATCAAATCATCTCAGTAATTTCGAGAGGACTCAATCTCCCTCTCGTTTTTCGTCCATCCACGATGTTTTGGAAAATGGCTGATAATCCATTGTGCGATAGACCACTTTGCACCGGGATATTTGATTACTGCATTCATGTCTCAGTCGCCCTCCAGTTCCATAGATTTACCACAAAATCTTTTGATCAAAAGTGCTGTGTGCCGCATCCGCACATATTACACTGCACCCAAAACACAGAATTCTGAAATTCATAAATCCAAGCGCGACACCCGCAAAACGGGCACGGTTGTAACTCAATTCCCATCTTTAGCTCCTTCCAGCAGTTCCGGATTATCCCAACGGTTTCCGATAACTTGAAATTGCGATTCAAGAT
Organism: uncultured Lachnospiraceae bacterium; assembly: GCA_964428795.1. Taxonomy (GTDB): domain Bacteria; phylum Bacillota; class Clostridia; order Lachnospirales; family Lachnospiraceae; genus CAYRZL01. The sequence continues at coordinate 27,431 of CAYRZL010000022.1, forward strand.
CAAAGTCGTTGCAACCGTAACTCCACCAGCCGCCATTATTTCTTGAAGGAATCTCGTTGAAACAAAGACCACATGCATCATCAAAGATTACTTCCACATTGTACTGATAGTCATATCCATTATGATCGAATACTGTCAGTACGCCGATATCTCCATGAAAGATTCTCTTCTCGTTTTCGTCCTGCTCCCCTGTCCAGATACCAAGCGTTTCTTCGTCAATAAATACTGTTCGGTTGTCTTCATCTGGATTGGCGGCAGGAATGTACATTTGACAGCAATCTACTCCTCTGAGTGGGTAGCCATATACCCACTTTTTCGTTTCGCTCCCCTTTGCTCTCCATAAAAGATTATTCATGTGACGGTCTCCTCTCCCCCGAAGGTTTTTATGTACTTCTGTGCCATTGCAGCCACCTGCATAGCTTCAATCATCAGGCACTTGGCAGAAACATAAATGTCCTCAGCAAAACTTAATGCCTCCTGGTCAGCATCATGAAAAACGCCACTCCGTAAACCATCGAACGCTGATTCGCAGTCGATCATGCTGGTTCGTGCTTCATCGACTTCTTCCTCAATCACACCCATTCCGTCATGATGCGTCTTAAAGAGACCGTTTGCTTCAATGCCGTCGAACATTTCCTGCTGAATCAAGGCTTCACAGGCTTTCTCATGCTTCGTCATCGTTCCGACATCCATCTTTCTTAAACAGCGAATGTGTTCCATCCTGCATCTGCTTTTCTTCATCAGACATTTCATATCCTAAAGAGCACAATAGATTATACAGCTCGTTCAGCTTGTCATTATTAATATGCTTTCCATCCCAACTGCTGTATCCTTCCCTTGAATCATCACCCTGAGCCGCATATGCAACGAGCAATGCCGCTTTCTCTGGTGCACACTTTATTTTCTCTTTCATCATGCGATACTGTTCGTCTTCCGATACCGAATCGTTCTGAATCGGAATGTCCATAAATTCAAAGAACTCATCAGAAATGGAAGCGAATGATTCAATCATGGTGAGTGCGGTCAAAGCAACGATTTCGCCAAGATGCTGTTTTGCGGTAGCATTGGATACTCCTAAGACAAATTCTTTTCTTAATTCATATGCCCGTTTCATTTCATCAAAAATAGATGCACGTCTTTCTTCCTCAGCCTTGCGTTCACACTCAGCTGCGGCAGCTTCTTCTTCATCAGCTGTAATAACTCCACGTTCCTTATACAGGTCAACTTCCTTACCATCACGGCAAACATGGTAATAGTACTGGACCTTTCCTGCATCCTCCGGAACAGTCAGTAGCACCTTGGATTTATTCCACTGGTTGTAACTTTTAACGTACTTGTACTTTTGATAGAGGGATTCCCCTTCATCTACCGTAGCTTCTTTAGCAAATGAGGTGATGGCCTTCAAGCATTCTTCAATCCATGCACGTGCCTTTTCAGTTTCCAATGCGCTGGATAATTTTGCTTTGAAATTGTTCGTGCCAACAGCTTCCAATACCTGATTTTTCAGCTCGGGATCCTGAATCTTGTCCAGTTCCATATAATCCTGCAATGTTGCTCCTCTTTCGCAAGACTTCTTGAACTCTTCCTGATCCAGTTCCAACAGCTTCACCCTGCGGCGAACCGTACTTTCGGAGAATCCGGTTTTCTCAGCACAGGATTTTACGCTCTCGCCCAGATTGAGCATCAGCTGAAATCCTTGCGCCTGTTCGTATACCGTGAGATCACTGCGCTGCATATTTTCGAGCAGCATTGTTGCTACCTGCTGTTGCAGATTCATGTCCGATATCACACATGGTACTGCTTCCAAGCCTGCCATTTTAGCAGCAGCCAAACGCCGATGCCCAATGACTACTGTGTAACCCCCGTTCCATAGTCCGCTTATTTCACCGTATCGTTTCACCACGGTGAGATTCTGCATCACACCATTTGCTCTTATGCTGTCCGTAAGCTCGGACAAATCTCCTAAATCTTTTCGCGGATTGTTTGGATGCGTCCAAATACTATTCGTGGGGATGTACTGTAATTTCTGTTCCATAATTATCCTCCTTAGACGCGCTGTAAGCGCTCTGTTTGTGTCAGGTATATAACTATACCTGACGCAAACAAAATCAATTCTAGTTCAGTTCTCGTGGATTCACGAGTATATCAACGGCTTGTGTACTCTGATTCATCCGACTCATCATCTTCTGGAACGATGATATCCGGCAACTTGATCTTGTTCTCGACATCCATACGGTGTACGTACTGGCAGTACAGCGTGTGCATCTTTTTGAACAGATTCTTCACCTTTGCAAATAGCGAATCCGGGATTGTAAAGGTCTTCGATGTACGATAAATCAGTTCTCCATCCTTAAACGCAAACATGATGTATGCATCAGGACTGGTATAATTACCTTCGTCTGCTTCGTTGCTTTCCAGCATCGACATCTGATTATCCATACCGCCTGCCGGCCGGATAGTCAGCGTGATCGGATAACGATTATAGCTGAATTTATAAATCAGATCGTTCTTGTCACAGATACCGTCCAGCTTCTTTCCCAGAATACCGAGCTTATCCATTTCATTCATAATGCTTCCTCCTCAATTGCCAACAACTTCTGCCAATCCAACAACTTCTGCCAATTTCTCTCCCAATTGCTTTGTAGCAAGTTCTCTGACCTGTTCTTTAATTTTCTTGGTCGCTGTGTTTACAGCATCTTTAATCGCATGTTCCATTTCCCAGTCAACAGATTTGTGGACAATATAGTCAACTCTTGTCTTATATTTAGCCCAACTAGATTTTGTTGCTTTGCCGTTTTCATCTACTGGCTGATACATAAACTCATCACAAGCCTTTTTAAGTTTCTGAGTTACGGTAACTCCGCTCTCTACAACATCTCCCCATGAGTCTGTAATATTTTTGGGAGTATTGAAAAACTCTTGCATAAGGTCATTCAGTTTTTGAGAAATCTCTTCTTCTAAAGCTTCCATCTTTGCGTTGAGCAGGCGGTTAGCTTCTGTTTCAAGACTCTGTGTAATACGTTCTCCGACCTCAGAAACAATTTTAGATACAATTTGACTCTTCAGTTCATCATCCAGCGAACCATCTTCTTCAAAGTAATCCAATTCGACTGAAATATTAAATTTTGCCATTATTTTTTCCTCCTGTTTTTTTCAAATGTGTTTCGATATATGTCAGCCCCACAGCATATGCCGCCCATATATCTGCTTTGAATCCGTAGAACCAATCTGGATTCTTCTTAGTCCCTTTTCCATTTTTTAGATCATGTTTTGCAAATCTATCGATTAGCGCCCTGCGGATTGTTGAATCATTCGCTTTGCTGCTGTGGCAAATGTGATTCTTTTCCTCAATTCGGTAAACTAGTGTCGGATCCTTTCCTGTTTTCGATTTTGCAATTTCCGCAAATCGTCCAATCCAGACCGCTGTATCAAAAACATCTTTGCCAACTGGCATTCCATAGCTGGCGATCATTTCAATCGCTACAAAATGGTTTTCTCCTGCTCTCGTCAACAAAACATTCTTTATTTCCGCATTATCTGCTTTGATATATCTCACCGGTTTCAGGGTTTCAGTATCAATGATGCACAATGCGCTCTGGACGTTTCCGGGATCAATTGCTATTACTTTCATAGTCAACCTCCAAGCCGGTAATTGCGTCCTTCTTCTCGCTTGATCTGGACGATATGCTTTCCACATCGTTCACGGATTCTCCCTCCAAGAGCTTCATCAAAGTCAATGATTTTCTCCAGAGTCCATTCTGTGCTAATAATCGTTAATGCATCAGGATTCTGATATCTGGCATCTAACAAGCGATATGTATGATCAAACTCTTTTTGTGTTGGCTGTTCTCCATGTCTTTTCTTGAAAAGATCATCAAGATATAGAACTGAGCACTGCTGCAACGGTCTCAGAAGCCGATTATATTCATCCTTGTTGTAATAAGCAGCATCAAGTTTTCCCATGATATCTAACCATCGTGTATATCGGCATGAATATCCCATCTTCGCCAGTGTGACGAATGATGCGGTGCATAGATGTGTCTTTCCGCAGCCGGACTGTCCGGTTACTAGCAACCATCCACGTACATCGTCATCGACATATCTGCGAATTCTGGATTTCATCAGCTGCTGCCAAGGTTCTGTATCATGATATGATTCAAAGGTTTTGTCCTGCCAGTTTTTCACGACACCTGACCGGTCAAGCCGGAGTAAACTGTTGACAGTATTGAGACAATCGCAGTTATATGCCTCTCTCTGCTGTGCTTCTCTGTTCCACCTCAACAGGCTACCTTTGTTTCCGCAGAACGGGCAGTCAATACCGTATTTCTCCCAAAGAGTCTTTTTCTTCGGGTCAGGGTCAGCCTTTGCTTTCTGCCTATTAGATACATCACACAACCATTCCTGATACTCGTCCTCAGACATCTTAGCAATATCAGATGGCAAATTCATTAAATCTGCCGTTTTCATAACTAGCTGCATTGTTTCCTCCCTTGTTATCGTAGTTCCCCTCCAGAACCTTCGCCGCATTCTGCGGATTGAGTAACCAGTCCAGCGTTGCGTTCCAGTTTCGATCATTCTTTCCGGTCAAAAAATGGCTTGCCTGTGCCTTACAGAAAACCTGATGCAAATCTTCCTCTCCGAAATCTTTTAGCCTCGCTTCAATGGCTTTCTTTCGGTTTTCTGTCAGCTTGACACACTTTGGCAATGCGGTGCATGTGCGGTTGTAATCATCGACTATCGACTGATAATCAATTTCAACTTTCGGCTTTTTCTTCAGCTGTTCTGGAACCGCAGTCGGAATAACCGCTTTGTACCGTGCAATCTGAACACCGTTGATAATCTGCTTGCTTTTTACCAACAATCTCCGGTCACATAGCTCGGCGAGTGTATTCATCACCGTCTGGCGAGTGGCATTCAGCCACTCCGCCAGATAATTTATACTTCCACAGAACTCACACGTGCCGTCCTGCGAGAAACCATAGATGATTGCATATACCAACAGCAAATTACCTTTTAAGTGCAAATCACTTACCATCCATCTCTGAATAGTTATGTAACTCTGTTTGTTCATGCTGCCTCCTTAGAACGGAACTTCACCGTCATCATCGGAAATCTCGCTGAAATCCGAGTCGCCGGTCGGCATATCGAAGC
>CAYRZL010000023.1:0-2829 GCA_964428795.1 uncultured Lachnospiraceae bacterium
GAGGATTCGCCAGGCTATGATGTGTGCAATGAATGTGGTGCTACAAAGTAAGATTTACTTATTTCGAAGAAATTAAAGTAAAAAACATTGCATATGTTGTTAGAAAGTGTAAAATAAAAAAATGTAATAAAATTGTAACTAAAAAATTAGAGAATGGTTGTTGACTAATGTGAAGAATATATGGTAAAATACAGAAGGTCTATAGATGGTGACCTTTTGGTAACTATATTTGCACCAAAAGAGCCGGAACAGAGGATTTTCTTTTATGTGCAAAAGAACAAAAAAGAAAAAAAATAAAAAGATAAGCACGCGGAAAGTTATTTTTATTTGTCTGATTCCGATTGGTTTGTTTGCAGCCTGTTTTGGACTGATGAAATGGGGCGATGTACGTTATGCCTTTTTTGAAAGCGTTGTAAATGGGATGCGCGACTCACATCATTTTGATGGCAGCATATGGTATACGGGTATGATTACGATCGTGGCAGCTATCATTGCTGCGATTCCGGGTATTATATGTGGAATATTGGCGCTTGTACAGTCTCAGCGTCTGCATGAGCTGGAGGATCGTTATCATCTTCCGGTTTTTACGATTCAGAATATCAGTCTGAGGGCGAGAGAAATTGAAGCCGACTATCTCACTTCCATTGTATTTCAGGAAAGGGAGGAAGTAAAGAGACTACAGAAAAGCGGATGGACATATGATTTTATATTAGAAATTTCTTTTCAGACAAATGATAATGGTTTTATCGGCAGCTTTTCTCTGGATGAGATACATTTGTCTTTTGGTAAATCATATAAGGAATTCTTTTTTGATCCTGCTGTTTTTTTGAATGATCGGTCAAAGAAGGGCGAAAAAAAGAAGGGCAAAAAAAAGAAAGGCGAAAAAAAGAAGGGCGAAAAAAAGAAAGAAAAGCGGGATGAATGTAAAACAACGGATTACTTCTTTACCGATTTCTACAGAAAATGTAAAAACGGTTCGGTTTTATATACTTATAAGAAAAGATTAAATGCTCTGGTTGATGATGATCAGAAAGATAATCTGGAATATACATATTCCTATCGTCAGCATTCGATGCCGGAGTTCAGGTATATGTTTATGACATGTCAGTTTTCCTATACATGTGATTATCGTTCTGGTCAAAGAATTGTGCTTTGTACTTATCTGGACATGGATGAGAGAAAAGACGGGGAGAGTAAATGGTATTATTTTCAAACATCTAACGGCGTTTTTGTAAAGCTGGAAGATAAGAAAAAAGGAATCGGCAAAAGGAATAGCAAATAATGCGGAAAGTTGAAAATGTATATGAATGAAAAATTGCTACAAAAGAAAAGTATTTTACTAAAAAGAATTTCAGAGAGAGAATATTATCAGCTTCTCAGTTATGTTGAGTCTATTTTCCTTGCGGATGCGGATTTGATTATTCTACTGGCAAGAAAATTCTCAAATCTTTTTGATGCGCTTTTGCCCCTGGTGATCGCAGAAAACAGGATCTGGATAGAAAAGAAATATCAGGAGATGGTAAATAGAAGAGGTGGCAAAGCACCTGTTATTATATCGAGCCGTGCTCTGGAATATTATGAAGAGGATATAAAAAATCACACATATGAATCGATAATGTTAGTGGATGATATGATCGTCCACGGTGGCACATTACAGGGAATATATAAAAAAATCTTTGATATGTTTGAAAAGAACGAGGTGCGCCCATCTTTGGCTGTAAAAGCATATGCATCTCAGCGGGGGCTTCGTATTCTGGGCTCCGGTGATTATGGTGTTGATATTGTAAACCGGTTGAGCAGAGTGAAGAAGGAAAAAGTGATGCAGGCGGCTATCTGCTTCACTTGAAAGGTTATCCGGTTTCTTTGATTATTGATAAAATAAAAGATGGTTTGATGACAAAGAGGGATGCGGTGATATCTGTGCTTCGTGCAATGGATATGGGGTCGGCATCATTGTTGGCAGAAAGCTTTCATGTTGGCGGCTTAAATATGCATTCATTCCATTGATTCATGACGGTGAGGAAAATTATAAGTATATAGAAGATAATTATTTTCCGTTTTTGTACGGAGGATATCTGATTGAGCAAAGGCTTGGCGGCATCACGTTTTCTGATGCTGGTAATTTGGATGAAAAGAAATCAGATATGGAAGAAATTATAGAATTAAAACAGAGTTTCTTCAATCAAATGAAAGCGTATTGGAATGAACAGAAGAAATATTTTTTGAATGAGGACATCGAAGATGTTATTTTAAATGGAATAACTGAAGAGTATGGATTATTGCTTGACAGGGGTATTTTTGCTATGCAGGGAGATCCTGCTGTACAAAAGGCAATAGAAATTGCAGACTCTATCATTGATGAGGTGAGGATGTAGAAGTATATGTGTACTGTACAGAAGATGAAAATTGTTCATACCTATAATTGTATTTCGCATAGCAGAGGTGATGGCGGAAGGCGGGAAAGTATTCGCGTGGGCAGAACAAATGGAAGCGGTGTCTGTCTGGATTTTGATCAGTATTTCATTTTAAAGTTTTTATTGCAGAATAGAGCCAATGACAGAATAGAGCTTTATCAGGAGAATGAGAGAATTAGATATCCTATCTGTTCTGTTCGTTTGGTGAAATGTCTGCTATCTGCATTGACCTGCTATATGATTGATGGACATCATAAGAAGAATAATGAAATTTATCTGGTAGTAACCTATGCACTCCGTTCTCTTCAACAGACATTTTGTAGTGTTTGGGATGTGGAAGAGGGGAGTGAGGTCTGGGATAAAGTTGATGAAGAAGCAGGTTTTGACTCTAAGATATATACGAATGAAGAGATGT
>CAYRZL010000023.1:2929-29224 GCA_964428795.1 uncultured Lachnospiraceae bacterium
AAAGTTGATGAAGAAGCAGGTTTTGACTCTAAGATATATACGAATGAAGAGATGTACCAAAAGACTGTCTGTAAAATAAAAGAGATCGATGAACAGGTAAAAAAATGGGATTGGGAGCATATAGATGCTTTGCACAAAAGGAAAAATTTAAATACAGCAAGGATCCACCTGTGCAGAAGTCAAAATATTCCGGATTTTCCCATGTGCCCCGTTCCGTAATCAAATCGAAAGAGAGAATAGTTCTGTTTTGCTTCAAATAGCAAAACAGGGCTATTTTATTGCCATACAATGAGCAAGAAAGCCGAATTGCAGAACTGTCGCAATTCGGCTTTCTTGAATGATGTTTCTGATCGTTCTTATGAATTTTTCTCGGCTTCAGCCATTTTCATGGCACGAACCTTCAGCGGCAGACCGAACAGTGTAATGAATCCCTCCGCATCGTGGTGATCGTAAAGATCTCCGGTGGTGAAGGAAGCCAGCGACTCGCTGTACAGGCTGTATGGAGAAGTAGTGCCGGCTTTGATGATATTGCCTTTGTAAAGTTTGAATTTAACTTCACCGGTCACATATTTCTGGGTGGATTCCACAAATGCCTGAACTGCCTCACGCAGCGGTGTGAACCATTTTCCTTCATATACGATCTGAGCCATCTTATTGCCCATATCTTTCTTTACTTCCATCGTAGCCCGATCCAAAACAAGCTCCTCCAACTGGTCGTGTGCCTCCATCAGAATCGTTCCGCCCGGCGTCTCATATACACCACGGGATTTCATACCAACGACACGGTTCTCTACGATATCCACGATACCGATTCCGTGTTTGCCTCCCAGACGATTCAGCTCGCGGATGATGTCAGAAACTTTCATTTCAACACCGTTTACAGATTTCGGAACACCTGCTTCAAATGTCATGGTTACATATTCGCCTTCATCCGGTGCTTTTTCAGGAGATACGCCCAAAACAAGAAGATGATCATAGTTCGGCTCGTTTGAAGGATCTTCCAGCTCAAGACCTTCATGGCTGATGTGCCACAGGTTACGGTCACGACTGTAGGACTGATCTGCGGAAAATGGAAGGTCAATGCCATGTGCTTTACAATATTCAATCTCATCCTCACGGGACTGCATCGTCCATTTATCATCACGCCATGCAGCGATAATTTTAAGATCAGGAGCCAATGCCTTGATACCAAGCTCAAAACGAATCTGGTCATTTCCCTTACCGGTTGCACCGTGGCAGATCGCAGAAGCGCCTTCCTTGCGGGCAACCTCTACCAGTGTTTTCGCAATACCCGGGCGGGCCATAGAGGTACCAAGGAGATATTTGTTTTCATAAACAGCGCCTGCCTGTACACAAGGCATAATATAGTCATCGCAGAATTCATCGGTAATATCCTCGATATATAATTTAGATGCACCTGAGTATTTAGCACGTTCCTCAAGACCATCCAGCTCTTCGCCCTGTCCACAGTCGATACAGCAGCAGATAACCTCATAATCATAATTTTCTTTCAGCCATGGGATGATGGCTGTGGTGTCAAGTCCGCCAGAGTAAGCAAGAATTACTTTTTCTTTCATGTTTTTTATCCTTTCTTTTTAAAGTTACTTGAACTGTTATTCGTTTTATATGGCAATGAATGCATCATTTGATATGCACAGAAAGTATAATACATGAAATTACATGAGAAAGCAAGTGAAAAAATATACATAAATTATTTATAAAAATTCATGATGTTGTGCAAAGGTAACAGAAATAAAAAAATATGAGAAAACACTTTATTTATATAAAAGAATGTGCTATATTATGAAAAGTGCTTTCAGAAGCATATTTTTTGTTATGTATAAAATTTCAGAAGTATGAATAATTATGCAAGCATAATGTATAAATGCATAGAAAAACGGAGCAGCTTATACATACATATAAAAAAGAAAGAGGAAGAGGTTATGATAAAAGCAGGAATTATCGGAGCGACCGGATATGCGGGTGCGGAGCTGGTACGTCTCCTTTTGAATCACAAAGAGGTGGAGATCGCATGGTATGGCTCCCGCAGTTACATTGATCAGAAGTACGCTTCTGTATATCAGAACATGTTTCAGTTAGTGGATGCTGCCTGTCTGGATGACAACATTGCTGAGCTGGCAAGGCAGGTAGATGTGATTTTTACCGCAACGCCTCAGGGATTTCTGGCTTCCGTTCTTACGGAAGAGATTTTGAGTCAGACAAAAATCGTAGACCTGAGTGCAGATTTTCGGATTAAGGATGTAAAGACTTACGAAGAATGGTATAAAATCGAGCATAAAAGTCCGCAGTTTATTGATGAGGCGGTTTATGGTCTGTGTGAGATCAACAGAAATAAGGTGAAGAATGCAAGATTGATTGCAAATCCGGGCTGTTATACCACATGCTCCATTTTGACTGCATATCCCCTTGTAAAAGAGGGGCTGATTGATGTAGATACGCTTGTGATCGATGCAAAGTCAGGAACCTCCGGAGCGGGGCGCGGTGCCAAGGTTGCAAATCTGTTCTGTGAAGTAAATGAAAATATGAAGGCTTACGGTGTGGCAAGCCACAGACACACGCCAGAGATAGAGGAACAGCTTGGATACGCAGCAGGCAGAGAAGTGGTTTTAAACTTTACACCTCATCTGGTTCCCATGAACCGTGGTATTTTAGCTACTGAGTATGCGAAACTGATTCGTAAGCCGGATGGCAGCCTTCCCACAAAAGAGAATATCAGGGCAGCGTATGATAAGTATTATAAAGATGAAAAATTTATCCGTGTACTGGAGGATGGTGTGCTGCCGGAGACAAAATGGGTGGAAGGCAGCAATTATGTCGATATCAATTTTGTCATCGATGAGAGAACCGGACGGGTGATCATGCTGGGAGCTATCGATAACCTGGTAAAAGGCGCAGCAGGACAGGCGGTACAGAATATGAATCTCCTGTTTGGATATAAGGAATCGGAAGGGCTTGAGCTGGTACCGATGTTCCCGTAGATCAAAGAGAAAGCGGTTTTTAAAGGCATGTTTGAGAAAGGATTTAGAGTACAATGCAGATACGCCCCATGACCATAGCAGATTATGATGAAGTATACAAATTATGGCAGACGATCAAAGGCTTTGGTCTGCGTTCTATCGACGATTCTTACGAGGGTACGGAGCGGTTCTTAAAAAGGAATCCGACGACCAGTATGGTGGCGGAACAAAGGGGAGCGATTGTGGGAGCGATTCTCTGCGGACATGACGGACGCACCGGGTATTTTTATCATGTGTGTGTGAGAGAGGATCATAGAAAGCAGGGAATCGGTACAAAACTGGCATTGGCTTGTATGAGGGCATTGCAGGCGGAAGGGATCAATAAGGTCTGCCTGATTGCATTTAAGAAAAATCAGGGCGGAAATGAGTTCTGGAGGCGTGTGGGCTGGCGGTTCAGGGAGGATGTAAACTACTATGAGTTTATCCTCAACGAGGAAAATATTACCAGATTTGTTCAGTAGAACCGTTACGATGTGCATGATGTACTTGTAAAAGGAGATTGATCAACATATATAAAAGAAAAGAGGAACAGAAAAATGATCAGAAAGATAGAGGGCGGTGTAACCGCAGCAAAAGGATTTCAGGCGGCAGCGGCTGCTGCTGAGATCAAATACAAGGGCCGCATGGATATGGCTATGGTGTACTCTGAGGTTCCATGTAAGGCAGCAGGTACTTTTACAACAAATCTGGTAAAAGCTGCCCCGGTAAAATGGGATCAGCAGGTGGTATATTGCAGTGATTTTGCCCAGGCGGTCGTGGTAAATTCCGGCATTGCAAATGCATGTACCGGCGAGGAAGGCATGGGATATTGCAGAGAGACAGCAGAGCATGCGGCAAAGCTTCTGGATATTCCGTCGGATGCGGTGCTTGTTGCGTCCACGGGAGTGATCGGTATGCAGCTTCCGATAGATCGCCTGAAAGCGGGCGTGGAGGCTCTGGTGCCGAAGCTGGATCATTCAAGAGAGGCGGCATCTCTTGCATCACAGGCGATCATGACCACAGATACTCACCAGAAGGAAGTGGCAGTGACGTTTGAAGTGGGAGGAAAGACCGTTACCCTGGGCGGTATGTGCAAAGGGTCTGGTATGATACATCCGAATATGTGTACCATGCTTGGATTTTTAACTACGGATCTTGCAATCTCAAAAGAGCTTTTGCAGGAAGCACTCAGTGAGGATGTGAAGGATACCTACAATATGATCACTGTGGATGGGGATACGTCTACAAATGATACGGTTCTTTTGCTGGCAAACGGTCTGGCAGAAAATCCGGAGATTACGGAAAAAAATGCAGATTATGAGACATTCTGCAAAGCGCTGAACATGGTAAATACCGAGATTGCAAAGATGATGGCAGGAGACGGAGAGGGAGCTACTGCATTGTTTGAGGTGAAGGTCATCCATGCGGCAGATAAAGAGCAGGCGAAGAAACTCAGCAAATCCGTGGTGGGCTCCAGCCTTTGTAAAGCGGCAATTTATGGACATGATGCCAACTGCGGAAGGTTTATCTGTGCCCTTGGTTATTCCGGTGTGCAGTTTGATCCGGATCATGTGGATCTGTTTTTTGAAAGTGCGGCAGGAAAGGTGCAGGTGATCGGTGATGGTGTGGCTTTACAGTATGATGAAGAGGAAGCCACAAAGATTTTGTCCGAGCCTGCAGTGACTGTGATCGCAGATATGAAAATGGGTGAGGAGCAGGCTACAGCATGGGGTTGTGATCTGACCTACGATTATGTGAAGATAAATGCAGATTATCGTTCCTGATTTTACCGCTGAAAACAAGTAAGACAGAAGTAAGAGAGACACAGACTGCTGACGGAAAGGATGCAGAGTGTCCGTGGAGGATGAAATGAACGAAATAGAAATGGCAGAAAGTATGAAAAAGGCGCAGGTTCTCATTGAAGCCCTGCCTTATATCCAGCATTTTAACCGCAAGATCATCGTTGTGAAATATGGCGGAAGTGCGATGGTAGATGAGAAATTAAAGCATCAGGTTATTCAGGATGTGACTTTGTTGAAGCTGGTAGGATTCAAGCCGATCATTGTGCATGGCGGCGGCAAGGAGATCAGCAAATGGGTGGCAAAGTCCGGCATGGAACCAGAGTTTATCAATGGACTTCGAAAAACAGATGAGGCTACCATGGAAATTGCGGAGATGGTACTTGGAAAAGTCGGAAAATCTCTGGTGTCCATGGTGCAGGAGCTTGGTGTTCGTGCAGTGAGCATCAGCGGGAAAGACGGCGGTTTATTGAAGGTGAAAAAGAAATATTCCGACGGACAGGATATCGGTTTTGTAGGCGAAGTGAAAGCGGTGGACCCGAAGATTCTTTATGATCTGCTGGAAAAGGATTTTCTTCCGATCGTATGTCCTATCGGTCTGGATGATGAGTTCCACACATACAATATCAATGCGGATGATGCGGCATGTGCCATTGCCCGTGCGGTAAATGCGGAAAAACTGGCGTTTCTGACGGATATTGAAGGCGTATACCGTAACCCGGATGACCGCAGCAGCCTGCTTTCAGAGCTGACCGTCAGTGCGGCCAAAAAACTGATCGGAAGCGGAAATATCGGCGGCGGTATGCTGCCGAAGCTGAGCAACTGTATCGATGCCATCGAAAACGGAGTATCCAGAGTGCATATTCTGGACGGACGTATCGCACATTGTCTGCTGCTTGAGATTTTCACAAATAAGGGAATCGGAACAGCCATCATCGGAGACAAAGAGAGGAAATTTTATCATGAATAAACAGGATTATATCAATGGCGCCGAAGAGGCGCTGCTTCATACATACAATCGTTATCAGGTCGTGTTTGAGAAGGGCGAGGGTGTATACCTTTATGATACGGACGGAAAGAAATATCTGGATTTTGCGGCAGGCATTGCAGTGTGCGCTTTCGGATACGGAAAGAAAGAGTACAATGATGCCCTGAAAGCCCAGATTGATAAAAATCTGCTGCACACGTCAAATCTGTACTACAACGTTCCTATCATGGAAGCCGCAAAGAAATTGCTGGCAGCAGCTTGTATGGACCGGGTATTCTTTACTAACAGCGGTACGGAGGCGATCGAGGGAGCGATAAAGGCTGCGAAGAAATATGCCTACACCAGAGACGGACACGCAGGACATGAGATCATTGCCATGAATCATTCCTTCCATGGACGTAGTCTGGGCGCATTATCCGTAACCGGAACGAAGCATTATCAGGAGCCCTTTGAGCCTTTGATTCCGGGCATCCGTTTTGCGGACTTTAATGATCTTGAGAGTGTAAAAGCGCAGGTGACAGACAGAACCTGTGCGGTTATTATGGAGACGGTACAGGGAGAGGGCGGTATCTATCCGGCTGATCCTGAATTTCTGGCAGGTGTGCGTGCGCTCTGTGATGAAAACGATATTTTATTGATCCTGGATGAGGTTCAGTGCGGTATGGGACGTACCGGAGAGATGTTTGCATGGCAGCATTATGGCATCAAACCGGATATCATGACTTCGGCGAAGGCCCTTGGCTGTGGCGTGCCGGTAGGGGCATTTCTGATGACGGAGCGCGTGGCAGAAAAATCACTGGCGCCGGGGGATCACGGAACCACCTATGGGGGAAATCCTTTCGTGGGAACTGCTGTGAGTACAGTATTGGATCTGATGGAGAAAGAAAACCTTCTGGCTCATGTGAAAGAAATTGCTGCTTATATGAGTGAGAAACTGGATAAAATTGCGGAAAAATATGATTTTGTGACTGCGCATCGCGGCATGGGACTGATACAGGGGCTTGTGCTGACAAAACCGGTGGGAACAGTAGCTGCAAAGGCACTGGAGGAGGGGCTGCTTGTTATTACAGCAGGCAGTGATGTACTCCGGTTTGTGCCGCCCCTTGTGATCGAAAAGGAGCATGTGGATGAGATGGAGGAAAAGCTGGTGCGGGTGTTTGAGCATATATAACTAAATGATGTATAGCGATATCAATAGGGTGTCCCTGAAGCCGGTTCATGGTTTTGGGGACACTATTTTCTGAATTGCAGCTGCTTAAGTATAAAGCTGTTGACTTAGTTTATGAGATTGAAGTACAATAAAAAAAATATGTCTTTCATATATGATAAAGATGAGACTGACGAGAGAAAATAAGTTTGAAAAAAAGAATTACGGTTATTTCAGAGGATGGGCAATTTACAGCAGAATGTAAGGTAACAGTAAAGTATTACTGAATATGTGATAATTTCAGGAAGATGGATCTTACAGGAAATTAATGAAGCAGTATCTTTATATGTTAAATAGTGGACAAAAAAATGTGAGGTTGAGAGCAAACAATGAATATTAAAATTATCATTGCAACACACAAATCATATGATATGCCAAATGATTCTGTGTATCTCCCTCTTCATGTAGGGAGGGAGGGCAGGGAAGCGCTGCCATATACACCGGATAATACAGGTGAGAATATATCCGAAAAAAATCGCAGTTTTTGTGAGTTGACAGGACTTTACTGGGCATGGAAAAATCTGGATTGTGATTATCTTGGTCTGGTGCACTACAGGAGATATTTTACTGTCAGAAATAAGATATATCAGAAAAAGCATACTCCTATGGAGAGTGTATTGACAGAACGGGAAGTAAAAAAACTGCTGTCTGAGCATGATATTATTATGCCAAAGAAACGTCATTATTATATTGAGACACTTTATTCTCACTATGCTCATACACATTATGCGGAGCATCTGGATATTACAAGAAAAGTTATACAGGAAAAATGTCCTGATTATCTGGAAGCTTTTGATTCTGTAATGAAGCAGACTTCCGGCTATATGTTTAATATGTATATAATGCGAAAGGATTTGTCGGATGCCTATTGTGAATGGTTGTTTGACATTTTGTTTGAATTGGAGCGCCGTATGGAAGGACAGGAATACAGTGCATTTCAATGGCGGCTTTATGGTAGAGTCAGCGAGTTATTGTTGAATGTTTGGCTTTTAAAACAGGACAAGCCCGTTAAAGAGATTCCTTACCTGTACATAGAGAAAGTAAACTGGAGAAAAAAAGGAGCGGCTTTTTTGAAAGCGAAATTCAGAAATAAAAAATATGAAGGAAGTTTTTAAAGGTATGAAGCAATACGACTATCTGATTGTGGGCGCCGGCTTGTATGGAGCTGTTTTTGCACAGCAGGCGAAGGAGGCCGGTAAAAGATGCCTGGTGATCGATAAAAGAGATCATGTGGGCGGGAATATTTATACGGAAGAAATTGCAGACATACAGGTACACAAATATGGCGCGCACATTTTTCATACGTCTCAGAGAAAAGTATGGGAGTATGTGAATCGTTTTGCAGACTTTAACAGGTTCACAAATTCGCCTATTGCAAATTATAAGGGAGAGATCTACAATATGCCCTTTAACATGAATACCTTCCATGCCCTGTGGGGGGTCTCATCGCCGGAAGAGGCAAGGGAAATGATTGACCGGCAGAGAGCAGAGCGTTATGTAGAAAAGCCGGGAAATCTGGAAGAACAGGCGATCAATCTGGTGGGCACAGACGTGTACGAAAAGCTGGTAAAGGGATATACCGAGAAGCAGTGGGGAAGACGGGCGACGGAGCTGCCTGCGTTTATCATAAAGCGTTTACCGGTTCGCTTTACTTACGATAATAATTATTTTGACGATATTTATCAGGGGATTCCCGTTGGCGGGTATACAAAGATGATTCAGCGTATGCTGGAGGGTATCGAAGTAAAACTGGAAACGGATTATCTGACGCAGCGGGAGAAATATAGCAGTTTGGCGCAAACAATCATCTATACGGGAACAATAGACGGATATTTTGATTATTGTTTTGGTGAGCTTGAGTATCGTTCACTGAGATTCGAGACAGAGCTGTTGGATATGGAAAATTATCAGGGAAATGCAGTTGTGAATTATACGGAGTTTGAAATTCCGTACACGCGAATTATTGAGCATAAGCATTTTGAATTTGGCAGACAGCCGCAGACAGTGATTACGAGAGAATATCCAGAAGTTTGGAAACGGGAGGGTGAACCGTATTATCCGTTGAATAACGAAAAAAATCAGGCGTTGTATCATAGATATTCTGCGTTGGCTGCGAAAGAGAAAAATATGATTTTCGGGGGCCGTTTGGGTCAGTATCGTTATTTTGATATGGATGATACGGTGGAGGCTTCGCTACAGTGCTTTAAAAGTATATTGAGATAAGAGAAAAAAGATAATTGAAAAAGCAGACAGAGGGAAAAGTCGGAACTTTCCCAGTACTATGATGAAAAGCTGCATATGCCTACATGTTGCGACCGGAATATTTTAGCCAAAACACTGTCAAACTCGGGATGATAATGAATCGGATGGCAGTAAAAAATGACGCTGGAATATTTGTTCCAGAGTTGTTTTATTGTATGACGGGCATGCCATCAGTCTGTGGTTAAAGTCCACGCGAGCGTAGTTGCCATTGACAACTTCTACTAAAAATGGTAATATTTCGTTGCTGTTTGATCAAAAAATTTAATTCCAGGACGCAATAAAAGAATTTTTTGAATATCTGTTAAGGAGTTTGTAAATATGTTTAAAATAGGCGAAGTATATAAAGGTTTTCGAAAAATATTAAAACGTGAATCTTAGAAAACGAATACATTTGAGGAAGAATCTATTGAAACTCAGGGAGGGGGTGGTAGAAAGAATATTGAAGACGAAGAATTGGACGAGGTCAGAAATTGGCTGGAAGGATATGACAAGGATCATATTTGGGCATTTAATGCCGGAAATTCAGGTCAGGATTTTCGGGGAAATCCCAAATATTTGTTTGTGTATATCAATTATTATCGGACAGATATCAGAGCATACTGGATCTGCAGAACAGAGGAGACGATCAACACTGTAAGAGAGCTTGGTTTTCATGGTTTTTTGCTGAATAGTCCAGCGGCAGCATATGCGATTGAAAAAACAGGAGTGGCTGTCAATGAGCAGGTACGAGCTTTGATCCCTTTTGGTTCTGATACAAAATTATTGAATCTTTGGCATGGAAATGGTTTTAAAACATGTGAACGCGCACGGATTGAGGATGATGATGATCTTAGACTGGAGTTGGCTTCAAAGTATATTAAATGTAACGCTTCGTATCAGAATAATCAGATTGTTTGTTGTGTGAATCCTTTGCAGGAGAAGATTCTTTTGAGTTATATGGGTGTTCCAAAGCGCAATATGTTGCATGCTGGATATGCTCGGTGTATATATCAACAAAGATATAAACCGATCGAGACATTTAATCATGATATTCTGATGGAAAAGGGGCTTGGCTCAGAAACAAAACTTGCAGTTTATGTCCCTACTTTCAGGGAGCAGCGGGGCAATACCTTTGCTGAAGCAATACCGGATCTGGAATCACTGTATAGATGCTGTGAGCTCAATCATATTTTGCTGATTTTTAAAATGCATCCTTTGATGGAAAAGGAAACAGGTTTCCTGACTGCGAAGGAGAATTATGGTGATAGACCATATTTTCTGTTTTGGGATAATCGTAATGATATTTATGAAATTATTAACAGGATTGATTTGCTGATTTATGATTATTCCAGCATTTTCAATGATTTTCTGCTTGGCGGAGTGAAAAACTACATCCGTTATATCTATGACAGTGAGAATATGGTTTCTGCCGCATGTGTTAATAACGAAGCAGAGTATTATCAATATACATATGGCATGATCTCCTTACAAATTGTCCGAATCGACTGGAAATTTCAGGATTTAGTTTTTTGGTTAATGGGAAAATTCGTATACGGGAGTTATTGGTAACAGCGGATATTATCGTTGGAGATTATAGAGATACCTTGTTTGAAGCGGTTCTTCTGGAAAAACCGATCTTTTTTACTGGATTTGATTATGAAAAGAAGTTGAAAGATGCTAATGTAGTCCGCGATTTTTCTGAAATTAATCCGTTTCCTGTTGTCCGAACTGCAGAGGAATTAGCGGCATGGATTACAGATTCAAAAGAATATGATTATGCCTCCCTTCGAACATTCAGGGAGAAATATTTCGAATTCTGTGATGGACATACAGCGGAAAGAATTTTAGATTATATGAGAAATAACGATAAATAGTGCGAGAAGAGAGCGTTCCTCAAGTCATGAAATGACTTGAGGAATGTTTATTCCAGCGAGAATGTGCGATATGCTATGAGCGGAGAGGCCGGATTATGAGCAAAGTTAGCTGCGAAGCAGTGCGAAAGCACCGTAGGCGCGGCTTTGCGAATGGCGTGGGCTGAACTGTTACTTTTTGGGAAAAGAACTGTCATGAAAAAGAACTGTCTGGTTGCTAAAACAGGATAAATATGATAAAGTAAAAAAATGTGGGATAGTATACCCTTTTTAGAGTTTATTGAGGTGACATCGTGCTAGAAACAAATGATTTATTCCGGCAGACAGCTTTGGAAAATGATTCTCTGTATATGTTGACGCAGGATGATATTCAGGCAATTCAAAAAGTTTTACTGGAACAAATGGAAGATTTTCATTATGTATGTCAAAAATATGGTCTGCAGTATGCCATGGTCGGAGGAACCGCATTGGGAGCTGTGCGTCACAAAGGATTTATCCCATGGGATGAGGATTTAGACGTCTGTATGCCCCGCAGGGATTATGACAGGTTTCAGAAATTGTTTGAAAAAGAGTTTGGAGACAAATACTGGGTGCAGAGCGTGAAAACCAATCCGAAATATGATCTGAATTTTATGAAGATCCGGAAAAAGGGTACCAGATATGTGGAAATATTTGAGCCGGACATGCAGCAGGCAGGCATATTCATCGATATATTTTGTGTGGAAAATACTTACAATAATTCCCTGTTGCGGCGCTTGCAGGGAATGATCGTAAATGGACTGCTGTTGTGCGTATCCTGTGTCAGAATTTATAATAAGAAAGACCGTCTTTTAGCATATATGCCAGAGTCATCAAAGAAAGCGGTTCAGATGATAAAGCTGAAAGCTGCTATCGGAAAGATGCTTTCCTTTCGCAGTATAACAAGGTGGTGCCTGAGTATAGAAAAATGGGCGGGAAAGTGTAAAAATGATACGTCGAAATACATTACGGTTCCCGCTGGAAGAAAACATTTCTTTGGAGAAATTTATGAAAGAGACGTGTTTTTTCCGGCGAAAAAGGCAGAGTTTGAGGGAAGGCAGTTTTATATTGTGGGGGATGCCCATGTGTATCTGACAAAATTTTTTGGAAATTATATGGAAATTCCGCCGGTTGACAAGAGAGAGCGTCATAGTATAATTGAATTTCGGTTACAGTAAGAGGATTGTTTGAAAATAATTTGCAGGAAAAGAAGGAAGAATAGACAGGATGGGACAACAGAAAACGGATGAGCATCTTTTGTCACTGGAAGAAATACATGAGCGAGAATTAAAGATGCTGAAGCTTTTTGTGAATATATGCGAGGAGCATGATTTGAGATATTACCTTGCAGGGGGGACTCTGTTGGGAGCGATCCGGCATCAGGGATTTATTCCGTGGGACGACGATGTCGATGTGCTGATGCCGAGACCGGATTATGAGAGATTTCAGGATATTGTAAGGGAACAGCCCTTAAGACCGGCTTATGAATTTCATTCCTCTGCACTTAGCAATCTTCTGGATCCTTTTTGCAAGATGTTTGACTTGTCAACCAGAGTGGATAAAGACTGGGTTGCAGATGAATATGACCGTAATCTGTGGATCGACATTTTCCCGATCGACGGTTTGCCGGAGGATGACAGGGAAACAGAGCGGATTTACCGGAAAATGCTGGCAGCCAGGAGGCGTCTGCGTTTTATGAAAGCGAAAACCGGAACCGGGAAGAGCAGATTAAAAATCATTGTTAAACCGATATTAAAGCCATTTGCCATTCTTCTTTTTGGGAAATGGCGTACCGTTCGATATATGGAGAACATAGCCAGGACATATCCTTTTGAAAGCAGTCGTTATGTGGGCGGTGTGGCGTTTGGATATGGTCCTCAGGAAAAAATGGTCCGGGAAGATTACGAACCGCAGACAGAGGTAATATTTGAGGGATGCAAAGTTATGGCACCTGCGTGCTATGACTATTATCTGACTGCGCTTTACGGGAATTATATGGAATTTCCGCCGGAAGATAAACGCCAGGTTCATTTTATGAAAATATATGGGTAGAATGTGATTTAGGAGAAATTTTATGAAAAAATTCTTTTTGGATTTGAAAAAATATGTGCATTATATGTTTTATGCGGCAAAATCAGACCTGAAAGCTGAGGTTGCAAATTCATACCTGAACTGGGTGTGGTGGATTCTGGAGCCGCTGTGCTTCATGGCAGTGTATGTGGTTATTTTTGGATATTTGTTTGGTGCGAAGGAGCAGTATTTTGGAGTTTATGTATTTATCGGTATAACCATGTGGGATTTCTTTGACCGTATGATGAAGGACAGTGTCAAAATGGTGAAAAACAAGAAGCCCATTGTTTCAAAGATCTATGTGCCAAAGTATGTGCTGGTCATTCAGAAGATGCTTGTCAGCGGATTTAAGATGCTCATCGGATTTGCCATCGTTGTAGTTATGATGATCTGTTATCAGGTGGAAGTATCATGGAGAATTGTCTGGATGATTCCGATCATGATAGGTTATATTCTGATCACTTTCGGACTGAGTAATATCGTGCTTCATTTTGGCGTTTTCGTGGAAGATCTGGCAAATGTGCTGAATATTATTCTTCGTCTGGTATTTTACGGAACAGGTATTTTCTATAATCTGGAGACGAGGGCAGGAAAGATCGGCACGTTTTTAAACCGATATAATCCGATAGCTCTTTTGATCAGTTCCACAAGACGGGTGCTTTTATATAAGACGAATCCGGAATGGATATTTATGCTCCTGTGGATTGCAGTGGGAATTGTTTTGTCTGCCATAGGAGTTATTTTGATTCAAAAGCATGAGAATAGTTACGTAAAGGTGATTTAGGATATGAATAATAATATAGCGATCGAAGTAAAAAACCTGAATATCAGTTATAAAGAGCTGAAATCTTATTCTATAAAAAAGATGTTGTTTGCCGGCAAGAAAAACAAAAACGAGGCTTTTCATGCAGTGAAAGATGTTTCTTTTCAGGTGCCGAAAGGGGAGATCTGGGGAATTGTAGGAAGAAACGGAAGCGGAAAATCCACATTATTAAATTCTATCGCCGGAATATTTGCTCCGGACAGCGGCAGTATTGACCTGAAAGGGAATACCGTATCGCTTTTGTCTATCGGCGTCGGTTTCCAGAAAACATTGACGGGAAGAGAAAATATCATATTATGTGGTTTGCTTCTGGGATTCAGTGAAAAGGATATCCGGGCAAAAATGGATGAGATCATTGAATTTTCTGAATTGGGTGATTTTATAGATAAACCTGTACGGACTTATTCCAGCGGTATGTATTCCAAGCTCGCTTTTTCCATTACCGCTACGCTGGAAACACAGATTATTCTCATTGATGAGGTCTTAAGCGTAGGCGACGAGCACTTCAAAAAGAAAAGTCTGAAAAAGATGAAAGAATTGATCATGAATAAGGATAGGACAGTGTTGATGGTTTCACACAGTCTGAGCACTTTAAAAGATCTGTGCGACAAAATTATGTGGTTTGACAGTGGGAAGATAAAAATGCTTGGATCTGTGGATGAAGTGCTGCCGACTTACAAAAAATTTATGGCATAGTAACCAGAGAGGGAAGAGAAAGTATGAATGCATTACTTTTGATGATGGGAGGGACAGGATCCAGATTTGGCGCTTCCAGACCAAAACAATATACATTGATAGATGATATACCTTTATTCGCCTATATTGTCCGAAAAATTGATACGCTGCAGGATTTGGATCGGCTGGTCATTGTTTCACATGAGGATTGGCTGGAATATGTAAAGGATTGGTGTAACATATTTATGCATAATATTCCTTATGATATTGTGCATGGCGGAAGCTGCCGCTCGGAGTCTGTCCTGTTTGGACTGGACAAGCTTAGCGAATATGCGGACGATCAGGATGTTGTTATGATTCATGATGCCACACATCCCTATATTGATGAGGCAGGCATGAAAGAGATCGTTGCCGCTGTGAAGGAATATGGCGGGGCGACACTTGTCAGCAAAAATTATGATACGGTCTATGAGCAGGATGAGAACGGATTTTTAAAACAGGTTCTTCAGCGTGACAATGTTGTGGCAGGTGCGTCTCCGGAGGCCTTTCGTTTTGGTGACATTTATCATATTTATAAGGACGCTACCTTTGAAGAATTAAATGCCATGACTTCTGCCGGAGCTATCGCCCTGGCACATCAGATTCCTATGAAAGTCGTTCCGGCGCAGTATCTGAATCTGAAGATCACATATCAGAGGGATATGGAATTGTTTTTAAAGCTTTATGATACTTATTTTTTCAATGCAGCGGAGCAGATTGCCCGGGAAAAAATGGAGGTTCTGAAAGCCTTTGACAGGTTGTGCAAGGATTCTCATCTGGAATACTTTATGTATGGCAGACTGCTGGTAGGGAGCGTTCATTACGAAGATATGATACTGGGTACGGAGGAAGAACCCTGGCGATTGGGAATGCGTCGGGATGAATATGAAAAATTACTGAATCTTTTGCCGGAGAAGGCTGAAAGCTACGGTATTGTGCATAATAAAGACAGCCTGGGCGTTTTGTCAAGTACTTTGAGTATCAGCAAGGTGATTGCATTGCCGGAGACGGACAGAAAGCTGATATATGAAATATATGTCATGCCTTTTGACGATGTACCGGAGGAGGCGGATGCCAGAAAGTTTTATATACGCAAAGCAAAGTGGAAAAATAAATTCCTGAATAAGATTTATCTTGCAAAGGACGACCCGGAGGAGCTGATGGGGGAAACGGAGAAAAAGATTTACCAAAGATTTGCCACCCCTAAAAGATATGAACGTCTTGTTCAGGCTGCAAAAAAATATCACGGGGATCCCAATTCCGTCGAAGTGGGATGTGTGGTAGGTTACAGGAGCAGATTTATCACAAAAGATGAGCTGTATCCGCTGGTTGACCGGAAATTCGGCAGTCTGATGATCCCCAGTCCGAAGCATTATGAGCCATGGACTACGGTCATGACGCCGGAGGTGGAAGAGCGGATTCATAAGATCCAGAAGGTAGATCTGCTGCTTTTGAAAGAGTTTGATCGTGTCTGCCGGAAAATTGGAGTGGGATATTTCCTCTGCGGCGGAAGTATGCTGGGATATATGCGACATGACGGTTTCATTCCATGGGATGATGATATTGACATCGGTATGCTGCGCAGGGACTATGATATCTTTTTGAGAGAAGCCGGAAAATATCTGGATAAAGATCTGTTTTTCCTGCAGACAAGACAATCGGATCCGCAAATACCGTATCTGTTCAGTAAGATTCGCGTGAATCACACGGAGTATATTACGATTTACAATGAGAACCGTCATTTCCATAAAGGCATTTGTCTGGATCTGTTTCCGTTTGACGTACTGCCTGAGGATGAGAGAGAATGTGATGCCTTTGTAGAAGAAGTGAGAAAAGCGGTGAAGCAGCACAATTTTATTGTAAACAGGCAGGTGGCGGAACCGGTCTATGAGCATGGACCGAGAACATTTTCAGATGGGCTGAAGAGGGTAAGGGGTAAGATAAACAGGAGTATATATAAAAGCCTTTCACTGAAAAAGACGCAGCAGAAGTATCTGGATGTCGTTACCAGGTATAATAACAGAGAGTTGACGCCGGAGACAACGGTGGCAAGCTTTGTTCCCACTTATACCTATGTAAAAATTAAGCATTTATTACCATACAAAGACATTATGTTTGAAGGCGTTCCGGCGATGCTTATGAATAAACCGGACGTATTTCTTACGATGCAGTATGGGGATTATATGAAATATCCGCCGGCACATAAGCAGATGGGTCACGGGTTGATCCGGTGGTCAGCAGATGTGCCTGAAAATAAGGATAAAAATAGCGATTAGAATAGGAAGATTCCAAAGGAGGAAAGAAAATGCAGAACCCGTTAAAGGAAATGGTAACAAAGAGACAGAAAGGCATACATTGCGGCATACCGTCATTTTGCTGCGCAAACAAAATAGTAATTGAGGCAGTGTTAGAGCAGTCATTGCGGTTTGGTGATACGCCATTGATCGAAGCTACTTCCAATCAGGTTAACCAGAATGGCGGATATATGAATATGACGCCCATGGATTTTACCGATTATGTGAACAGCATTGCGGATAAGCTTGGTATTTTCCGTGATAAGATCATTATCGGCGGAGATCATATGGGACCTTTGCCCTGGGCAGATCTTCCGGCAAAAGAGGCTATGGAGAATGCAAAGGTGCTCGTAACCCAGTGTGTGCGCGCCGGTTATAAAAAAATTCATCTGGATACCAGTATGCGGCTGGGGGATGATTCCAGAACGGAGCGTATGTCTGATGAGGTGGTGGCAGAGCGAGGAGCTGTTTTGTACAAAGCCTGCGAGGAGACCTATCAGGAGATGCTGAAGGAGGATCCGAATCTGGTGCATCCGGTATTTGTAATCGGAAGCGAGGTTCCGATTCCGGGAGGTATTCAGGAGGAAGAGGAGAGCTGTGCGGTAACAAAGCCGGAAGATTTTGAACATACGCTTCTGGCTTATAAAAAGAAATTTTCCGAGCTTGGTCTGAATGACGCATGGGAGCATATCATTGCCGTGGTTGTGCAGCCCGGTGTGGAGTTTGGGGATGAGACGATCCATCACTATAACCGTGCGGATGCAAAAGAATTATGCAATACATTAAAGAAGTATCCGGATATCGTATTTGAAGGACATTCAACAGATTATCAGGCGCCTGTCAAGCTGCGTGAAATGGTAGAGGATGGAATCGCAATCATCAAAGTAGGTCCCGCATTGACCTTTGCGTTGCGTGAAGCGCTGTTCGCCCTGTCTATGATTGAGGATGAACTGATTACGGATGAGAGCAAACGCTCCCATTTCCGTGATATTCTGGAGGCAGAGATGGTAGGGGATCCGAAGAACTGGATCAAATACTATTTTGGTTCTGAACATGAGAAAAAAATTGCAAGAGAGTATAGCTTTTCTGATCGCAGCAGATATTATATGTCCAGACCGAATGTGGATGCGGCACGCAAAAAATTATTCGAGAATATCGATGCTGTTGATGTGCCAATGAGTATGCTGAAACAGTATATGCCGCTTCAGTATATCAAAGTGCGCGACGGGGTACTGCAGATGAAGGCGCGTGCGCTTGCAAAGGACAGCGTTGTTACTTTGGTGGAAGACTATAATTATGCTGTAAAATATAATTATATGATCAGCGGAATTTTTGTAAATTAAATTTGGGGGCATTTATGAAAGCAGCAGTATTATACGGAGATTACGATATGCGATATGAGGAGTTTGAGACCCCCCATATCAAAGAAAATTGTGTGAAAGTAAAGGTATGTGCCTGCGGCGTCTGCGGTTCGGATATTCCGCGTATCACAGCGGGCGGTGCACATTATTATCCCATCGTTCTGGGACATGAGTTTTCAGGGTATGTTACGGAAGTCGGAGAAGGCGTGACCTCTCTGAAGAAGGGAGATCATGTGGCTGGTGTTCCGCTTGTCCCCTGTCTTGAATGCAGAGATTGTCAGCTGGGCAATTATTCACAGTGCAAGCATTATACATTTATCGGTTCCAGAATCCAGGGAGCGTTTGCTGATTATGTGGTTATACCGGAAAAAAATGCGGTTAAAATAGATGAGAGCATACCTTATGAACAGGGGGCGCTGTTTGAGCCTTCTACCGTTGCATTGCATGGCATCCGGCTGAGTAAATTTAATGGGGGCGGTAACGTGGCGGTTTTGGGAGGCGGTACCATGGGTGTGTTTGTGCTTCAGTGGGCAAAAATCCTCGGAGCAAAACGGATCGTTGTCTTCGGACGAAAAAAAGAGCGTCTTGAGATATCCAGACGTCTTGGAGCGGATGCGGTGATCAGCACACTGGATGAAGATTTTATGCAGCGGGCGATGGAGCTTACGGACGGTATCGGTTATGATTATGTATATGAGACCGCCGGTTCTGCAGATACGATAAAGCTGGCATTTGAACTTGCCGCAAACAAGGCGAGCGTGTGTATGGTGGGTACTCCTACACAAAATGTGGAGTTTACACCAAAGCTGTGGGAGTTGATGAACCGGAAAGAATTCCGGCTGACAGGTTCCTGGATGTCAGGTGGGGCACCGTTCCCAGGTGATGAGTGGACACTGACAGCCCATCATTTTGCAAATGGTCAGCTAAAGTTCGATCCGGAAATTTTCAGCTGCCGGATTCCGTTGTCTCAGCCGGATAAGCTGGTGGAGGCATTGAAAAACAGGGAGAACAGTAAAGGAAGAATTTTACTGGTAAATGAGTAAGATACAGAAGTTTAAATGATTATGAACATAGGATGGTAGAATCAGATGGAGCATGTTTCGGCAGTAAATAAAGGCTGTGAAATAACGTTTGTCACAATCATAGACGGACGTTCGGGGATGCGTAATTGGGCTGAATATGAAGAAAAACTTTTTTGGGGACATGAAAGGGTTAAGTGGATCATCTTTGACAGAAGTGATGAACCTATAGAAAATCCGGATGAAACGGAAGCTGAGAGGGAGAAGAGAATTTCAGAAACCGCTGCATATGAACACGCGGTGGAGCTGGCTGAGAAAACAGGGGCTGTTTATCAAAAAATCACACAGGAAATGTCAACGGCAGAGTGTTATAACAAAGCGTTGGAATTGTTGGATACACCATATGTCTGTTTTACGAACGGATATGTGATCTATGAGAAGAGTGTATTAGAGGAATTTTACAGAGCAAGAGAGCTGTATCCGGAAGAACCGCTGCTGTCCGTAGATTATAAGCAGAAATCCTGTGATATGGTATATGATGAGCCGCAAAATGCCAGAATTGAGATGACGGATCTGGCAACAGTAACTACGATCCGTATCTTTTTGTGCGCTTATTTTATAAAACGTGAGTTGCTTCAGGGGTTGGAATTTGAAAATATTTGCGAGGAGGAGACAGGTACGGCTTTTCTGCTGCATGTATTTAAACGACAGTCTGAGATCGTTTTTATGAGAGGTCTCTATTGCTATTATTCCAAGCATCTGAGCAGGCGGTCCGATCGCTTTTATGGATGTAAAAATAAAGAATTTTATTTAAATTCACTGAAAAATATATATTTACCTTTGATAGAGTCTTATAAACAGGATACAGATTGCAAAATTACGCTGTGGATGAAAAAATCCATATATTTTCAGATTTATTTTAAATATTATGCAAACCTGAATTTGAGAAATAAATTCCTTTTGGATAAGGAGGAGACGGAGGCGTTTTTTGCGCTTACAAAAGAAATTTTGCAGTATATAGATGATGATATCATCATGGATAATATTCAACCGGAGCAGTATGCGCCTCCATTCAGTATCCGCAATCTGTTTTTGGAGTTAAAATACGATTGCGATGAGAAAAAGCTGGATCGATCCTTCTATATTGATGAGGAAAAACTGTATTTCAGGCAGTGTGGCTGTGTATATGATCTGAGTGCGCATCAGGATTTGAAGGTGATGGCATTTAACATCTGGGACGGAAAACTGTGTATTGATATGCGGTATTTTACGCATTTGCTCCACGAATATGATCCGGGAGCCATTTATGCGGAATGCAGCGGTGTCAGATACGACGCTGTTCCAACCGGTGTGTATGCATTGGACAAAGTATTTGGGGAGTCCATTGAAAAAAGCTATACATTTTTGATGGAGTTTCCGGTGGAGGAATTAAAGAAGAATCAGGGAGAGATCACATTCTGGTTAGAATTAGGCGGGGAAAAATTGCAGATGCCGCTGTTTTTCTATCGTGCTCCTTCCAAGCTGAACAACACCTGTCCGCATACATATTGGATGTTGGATCATAATTATATTCTGGAATATAAGGATGAGAAGCTCTGTGTCAGCAGAACAGATGAAAAAATGCTGAGGCAAAGAGAAAAGCTGTATGTGAAGGAAGCAATAGCATGTATCAGGGATACGCAGACAGACCAAGAGAAAAAGAGATATTACATTAAGGAAGTGAAATATCTGCGCAAAGCGTATTTCCGCCGGAAAAAGAAATTTGCAAACAGACGAATCTGGCTGTTTTTTGATAAGCTGTACAAGGCGGGAGATAATGGAGAGTATGCATTCCGATATGCAAGCAGCGTGGATGACGGTATCGAGTGCTATTATGTCATCAATGAGGATGCGCCGGAGTATCCTCGGTTGAAGGCGGAGTTTGGAGACCGTATCCTGGTATTTAATTCCAGACAATGTAAATTGTATGCGTTGTTTGCAGAAACCATCATAGCCACACATCCGGATATCATAGAGTTTTTCGGATATGATCCGAAGCAGACGGAATTTATGCGTGATCTGTTTAATCCAAATCTGGTTTGTATCGCACACGGCGTTACCATACAGAAAAATGCGGATTATCAGAACCGTCTGTTTGATAATACCATGTTTTATACAACCAGCTCAAAGTATGAAGTAAATCATATTTTGCAGCCGATATACGGATATAAGCCGGAAGAAGTGGCATTAACGGGTATGGCGCGTTTTGACGGATTGAAAAACAACGATCAGAAACAGATACTGATCACTCCAACCTGGAGAAGAAATCTGGTAGGTTCTGCATCCAGAAATTCAACCCGCAGTTATGTAAATAGTTTTAAAGAAACCGCTTATTACAGAATATACAACAGTCTGATCAATGACGAGCGTCTGATTCAGACTGCAGAAAAGTGCGGATATAAAATTATCTTTCTGCTTCATCCGTCTATGAGTACGCAGATTGACGATTATGATCAGAACGAATATGTGGATATCATTCCGGCAAGCGGCGATATGAGCTATGAGAAGATACTGACGGAATCCAGTCTGATGATTACGGACTATTCCGGTATCCATTACGATTTTGGATATATGAGAAAGCCAATCATATACTATCAGCCAAAGGAAGTGCCTATGCGTTTTGAGGAAGGCGGTATGAAATTCGAGACGATGGGATTCGGACCGGTATGTACGGAGTATGAGGATGCGGTCCGTCTGATCTGCGAATGTATGGAAAACAAGTGCGAGATTTTGCCGGAATACCGGAAACGTGCAGATGACTTTTTCGCATTTGACGATTTTAACAACAGTCAGAGGATATACGATGCTGTAAAACAATGGGTAAGCAGGAAATCTGAATAAATAACGGTGGTGCGATGCGTGAGGGAAAAAGATTAAAATTTGAGCTGTATGACATAAGTGATTATAAAAATGAAATATATGGTATCAGCATACTTTGGATCATGCTGTTTCATGCGATTGCGATCGCGGGACTGAATTATGCGGATCATGCTGCCTTTCTTGCTCCTTTTAACGAAGCCATGAGCTATGGGGCAATGGGATGTGAGATATTTCTATTCTGCTCCGGGATCTGTCTGTACTTTTCGTTTGTAAAAAAGAGAGATATTTTAACGTTCATAAAGAAAAGATTGCGGCGCCTGTTTCTGCCGGTACTGATCATTGACGGCTGGTATTGGTTTTTGCACTTTATAATCTTAAATCATAAACCGGATGTCTTTTTCAGAAAAATATCTTTGATGGATTTCTGGGCAACGGGAGGAAGCCAGATCTGGTTTGTGTCCTTCATTCTGGTTTGTTACTTTCTGTATCCGTATATTTTTGAATTTCTGTTTCAGAAAGACGGAAAACAGATGATCATCCGATACATTTTGCTCATGGCAGTAGTCGTGATACTGACTTTGACATTAGCCTATAGCTGTCCGGATGTTTATGAGAAAATAGAGATAGGGATTACAAGATTTCCGATTTTTATTACCGGATGCCTGTTTGGGAAGCTTGTCTATGAAAAACGCCAGATGGGGGGGCATTTATATCTTATCATGATCGGGATAGCTGTCATTACATTTGCAGTACTGCATATAAATGTTCTTCATGGCGTATGGAGACGGTGGTGGTACTTTTTCGGCGGGCTGTCCATGATATTTCTGATCACGCTTGTGTTAAAGGTCATTCATTGCGGCGTGTTGAATCGGATATTTCGTTTTTTCGGAAAGATATCCCTGAATTTGTATCTGTCGCATATTTTGCTTTGTATGATTTGTACGTGGTTAGAGCCTTTAAACATTCATTTTTTGTGGCAGTATTTTGTTTTAATGGGAGGCAGCGTTTTAATCGCATGGGAGGCAGAACTTTTGATCAGCCGGATACAAAAGCCGGTCAGAGGAGAAAGGAGCGCTTATGACTCGGGTTGATACTGGAAACAATATGCGGGATTCCGGACACAGGATCTATCTGTATGACAATGCAAAGTTTATACTTATATTTCTGGTCGTTCTGGGACATCTGACAGAATATTTTCTTGATGATTCGTCCATCATGAAAAGTACTTTTATATTTATTTATTCATTTCATATGCCGCTGTTTATTTTTTTGTCCGGCTTATTTCAAAAAAAATACAGCGATACAGTAAAACTGAATAAGGATAGAGTTATGGGATTTATCCTGTTGGGCTTTGTTTATAAATTTGTGGCGGAGCTGTATAATGCAGTTGGGAGGGGTTCATTGACGTTTTCCCTTTTTTATGAGAGAAAGATTCCGTGGTATCTGTTTGCGTTGGCTGCATATATGGTATTTATGTATCTGCTCCGGAACTTCAATCCGGGCTTTATCCTTGTTTTTACGATCGCTCTGGCATGTTTCGCGGGGTATGATTCAAATGTGACGCATTTTCTCTGCCTGGGCAGAATAATCACGTTTTTTCCATTTTATGTTGCGGGCTATTATCTGGAACCGGACACTCTGGCAGAATTTCTGAAGAAAAAATGGATCAAAGCTGCGGCAGTTATCGTGTTGGCCGCAGCGGTTTATATATGTCTGACCCGGATTGACGGAGTTTATTATCTGCGTTCCTCCTTTACTGCAGTAAAGGGATATGACGAATGGACCCTGGAGCATGGCGGAGCCCTGGTGCGTCTGTTGTGCTATGGGATTTCTACTGTAATGGGATTAGCTGTAATGGCTATTGTTCCGAATGTAAATGCAGGATATATCACTTATTGCGGCTCCAGGACACTTCAGGTTTTTTTCTGGCATAAAATCATAGTGGTGCTGGTAAGTTATACAGGCTTTTGGAATTTGCTGTTTTCCTTTGGAATTCCGGGGAAATTGAGTTTTGTCGTTATTTCTCTGGTATTGGTGATGGTGCTGTCTCTGAAAGCATTTCAGTATCCCACCGATTACATTTTAAAGAAATCTTTTATTAAAAAAAAGTAAAATGCATAATAGGAGGAGTCATATGAAAAGATTTTTTGCGGTATTCTTTCCAGTCTTGCTTCCGCTCATTATTGTATGTGCGTTGGTAATACCGAAGAGCGATCTATTTGCAGCAGAAGATATTCAGACAGAATTATTTACATATGATATTTCAGAAATAGATGGAACGGTTACTATATTAGAATATAATGGAACCGGAACGCAAACAGTTATCGTTCCTGAAAAGATTGAGGACAGACCGGTAACGGTGATCGGAGAGGAGGCTTTTGCATATCACAGTGAGCTGACGGCGGTATATCTGCCGGATTCTATAGTTGAGGTTGGTGACAGAGCGTTTTATCATTGTACCCGTTTGACATGTATAGATGTCGTGGATCGGCAGGAAAATTATATTTTTATCGGTGACAGTTATGGGGTAGGATATGGACTTGATAATGGAGATGAAAATAACTGGATCGAATATGTTGCAGAAAAAGCGGGACTTGATACATATGTAAGGATTGCGAACAGCGGTGCGGGATTTATACGAAGAAGTCCGTCCGGCGAAGTTACGTTTCTGGAATCCCTGGAACAGCAGTATATGTCAATGACGACGGCGGAGGCTGAGGAAGTAACCCAGATCGTTGTGATGGGCGGATATAATGATCATTATTATGAATCGGAGGTTATAGAATCCGCCGTGAAACAATTTTGTGAGAGAGCATACCAGCTTTTTCCGAATGCTGAAGTTCAGATCGGTATGTGCGGTTTGTGTACAAATTCTCTTCTCTGGGAATCTATAGATATGGTTGAAAAAGCCTATAAGCAGTGCGTGACATACGGTGCGGCTTATATGACTGGTGCGGAAAATGTATTGTCTACAGATGATCTGGGCAGCGACGGGCTGCATCCGACGGTGCAGGGACAGATATATCTGGCAAATTTTGTATCCGATTGGATTGAAAATACAGTGCGGTTTTCGGATAATCTGAAGGTACTGGGAGAAGCGGCATTTGCGGGCTGCACAGGCATAGAGCGCGTGGTTCTTCCGGCTGCATTGATACGGATTGAGGCGGAGGCGTTTGCCGATTGTACTTCTTTGAAGGATATCAATATACCGGAATCCGTGATACTGGGAGACTATGCTTTTTCCGGGTGCAAAAACTTAAGACGTCTTGTTATACCGGAGAGTGTATCTGAGATTGGAGAGGGGATTCTGGACGGTACCTCCTGTGTGATCTGTGCATTCGCATATACACCTGCTGCATTTTATGGGGAATGTAATAGCATTTTTGTGGAGATATTATCTGTTAAGTCGTTGAACGGAGTGTATTACACACAGTTGGACGGTGCGAATACATATGCATATTTTGTGGATGATAAAGTGGATATATCTTTCACAGGTATTGCGCAATTTCCGAATGGGAATTGGTATTATATGGAAAACGGTGTTTATGATCCGTATTATACCGGACTGACCCAGAACGAGGACGGCTGGTGGTATGTAAAAGGCGGGAAGGTGGCTGTCACCTATTCCGGTTTTTTAGAAAGCGGCGGTGACTGGTGGTACGTGGAAAAGGGTCAGATTACACGAAAGAGAACGGACGTAATCTATGGAACCGTGGATGATGAAACCGCATGGTGGTATGTAAAGAACAGTAAAGTGACTATTACAGATACTGTGGCACGGAATGATAAAGGCTGGTGGCGTATCGTCGATGGAAAAGTAGATTTCACCTGCAACAGTGTAGAGAAAAATGCCAATGGCTGGTGGTATATCCGAAATGGAAAGGTAGATTTTAGCTATACGGGAGTGGCAAAAAATGCTAATGGCTGGTGGCGTATTGTGAATGGAAAGGTGGATTTCGCCTGCAACAGTGTAGAGAAAAATGCCAATGGCTGGTGGTATATCCGAAATGGAAA